>NZ_JBTNCT010000002.1:0-482706 GCF_054511355.1 Arthrobacter tecti | reverse complement strand
CATCGCCACCGGAATCCATACCCCCAATTCTCCCAGCCAACACCGCCAGGGCACCGCTAATACGTCGGCGTTTTAAAAACAGCGCCCGCCATTACTGACCCACGCACCTAGTAAGCCTCCCGGACTCCCCGGACAGGACAGACGAACGGCCGGTGGCTGCTTATCGCGGGCAGCCACCGGCCGTCTTCGAATGCAGAAAAGGCTAGAAAGCGGGCGTTACGTCGCCGCTTGGCCAGGTCTCTTCGATGTACTGCTTGACCTCGGGGGAGTGAAGCAGTTCCTCCAGCTTGGCGATCCGCGCATCGCCCTCCGACGAGGTGTTCCAGGCCAGGAAATTCGCATACGGGTTGTTCCCGACAGATTCCACGACAAGCGCATCCTCGGTGCTTAGGCCGGCGTCCAGGATGTAGTTGCCGTTGATGATGGCCAGGTCCACCGTGGGATCCTGCAGGTCATTGAGCAACAGCTCAGGCTGGTTCTCAATGAACTCCAGACCCTTCGGATTCTGTTCCTCGGTGAGGGCCAGCACCGAGGCATCGGCCTCGATGTTTTCGAGCAACCCTGCCTCCTGCAGCAGCGTCAGGGCGCGTGCCTGGTTGGAGGGGTCGTTTGTAATGGCAACGCGACCGCCGTCAGGGATGGCCGCGGCGTCGTCGTGCTTCTCTGAGAAAGCCGCGTATGGCTCAACGTGCACGCCCTCGCCGTGCGCAAACTCGTACCCCTGGCTCTCGACCTGGCTCTCGAAGTACGGCAGGTGCTGGAAGTAATTGCCGTCCAGGTCACCTTCGCTCAAAGCAATGTTGGGAGTGGTGTAATCATCGAATTCCTGGATCTCGATCTCGATGCCCGTCCCTTCCGCAAGGTTGTCCCGCACAAACTCGAGGATCTGCGCGTGCGGGACCGGGCTTGCACCGACTGTAACCGTTGCCGGGTTCGCCGGGTCCAGGGTCTCGACGGCGGCGGGCGCGCTGTCCGTCGCTCCGCATGCTGAGAGGGTGAGAAGTGCGGCCAGTCCGGCGGCCGCAAGGGAGAACTGCTGACGCATGATTTTAGTGCGTTCCTTTCGTAGTGCCGGCACGTCCGGTCGGGTGAACCGTGTGCCGAAAGGGGTGGCGGCCGGCGGCTACCGGCCGTCGTAAGTCCCGCTCGGGGCGGGCCCGAGTAAGGGGATGCCGGGCTCAGGGGGTGGTGACGACGTCGTCGTGCTTGGAGGTCTCGCGGACGTTGTCATCGATGGTGCGTTCGCGCCGCTTTCGGGTCGTTCCCGCAGTTGACGCGGTACGGTGGTCCACCCGCTGCGCCAGCCGGTCGCCCACAAACTGGATGACCTGGACGATCGCAACGATGATCACGATGATCACCACCATGACAGTTGTGTCGAAGCGTTGGAGGCCGTAGTTGTATGCAAGCCTTCCAAGCCCGCCCCCTCCGATGATTCCGGCCATGGCGGAGTAGCCCACCAGGGTGACCAGGGTGGTGGTGAAAGCCGAGATCAGCGCCGGAAGTGCCTCGGGGATCAGCACCTTGGTGATGACCTGCAGGCGTGTTGAGCCCATCACGAGTGCCGCATCGATCTTTCCCGATGACACGTCGCGAAGGCTCGTTTCAACCAGGCGCGCGAAGAACGGAATGGTGCCGATACTCAATGAGACAGACGCTGCGACAGGACCGATCGAGGAGCCTGTGAGGAACCGGGCGAGCGGTATCAGGGACACCATGAGAATGGCGAAGGGAATGGAACGGGTGATGTTGACGATCACATCGCTCACGATCCGGTTGGTCAGAGGCATGGGACGGAGACCATCAGGGCTGCTGGCGTGCAGGAACACACCCAGCGGTAGCCCGATCAGGAGCGTGAACAAACCGGAGATGCCAACCATCTGCAGGGTCGCCGCGAACTCCTCGGGCAGGGCTTCGGTGATCCCCGGATTTGTGAAGAGGTCATCGAGGAGGTTCACGCTGCCACCTCCACATGCACGCCGGTGCTCTTAAGGTATGCCGTGATTTCGGTCAGCGGCGCCGCGGACTCCACCTCGACCCGCAGCCGCCCGAACCGGCTGCCGCCGAGGGTTTCCACCGCGCCGGCGAGGACGTTGATATTCGCGTTGAACCGCCGTGTCAGTTCGGACAGGACGGGCGCTGAGGCAGTGTCCCCGACAAGCAGCAACTCCAGTTCAGGCAACGCGCGATCGCCGTCGCTGCGTGTAAGCGGCATGAGGGATCGGCCGAGCGAGCCGTCGCGGTTGCCTACGACGTCCCGTAGGGGACCGTGCTCGATGATCCGGCCGCGTTCCAGCAGCGAGACCGAGTCGCAGATCCGCTTGACCACGTGCATTTCATGCGTGATGACCAGAACGGTCAGGTTCAGCGTATGGGTCAGCCGGCGAATCAGGGTGAGGATGTCCTCGGTGGTTGCCGGATCAAGCGCGGAAGTGGGCTCATCGCAGAGCAAAAGGTCAGGATCCGTGGCCAGCGCGCGGGCGATGCCCACGCGCTGCTTTTGACCGCCGGATAGCTGCGACGGGTAAGCATCCGCGAATTCAGACAGGCCCACGAGGGACAGCAGCTCGGCTACTTTGCGGCTGGTCTCCGCCTTCGGCGTCTTCACCAGTTCCAGCGGGTGCGCCACGTTCTGCGCGGCCGTCCTCGAATCCATCAGGTTGGCGTGCTGGAAGACCATGCCGATGCGTCGGCGGGCGGTGCGGATTTCCGAGTCCTTGACGCGGGTCAGCTCACGACCATCGATGATGACGTCGCCCGAGGTCGGACGGTCAAGCAGCGTAAGACAGCGGACAAGAGTGGACTTGCCTGCTCCTGAGTGGCCGATGATGCCGTGAATCGATCCTTTGGGTACCGACAGGGTGACGTCGTCGAGCGCAGTAACGGTTCGACCCCCCTGGCGGTAGGTCTTCCGCAGATTGGTAACTGTGATCATGGATCCTCGTGCTGTCCGTGGGCCGCAGGGTCGCTGCGGGCTCCCGCTCCGTCCGGGCATGAAAAAGCATCGACAGACGCGTTGAACAGGGATGTCCTTCAGGGGGTGTCGTCGACTATCCGGACCATTGCGCCGGACGCGCTGCGATGCTCTTTCATTGTGGCACGGTCGAAAGAAGTGACTGAAATTTAGTGCTCAGGGTCACGTGAACTGAACCGAATGAAACCAGACGAGCAAGATGATCGAAGAATATGCGGCGTTTGGCCGGCCTACGATGCGACGGCAGGCCACCGCCCCTCGACTACCGCTTCGGGATCGGTGCGCCGGAGGTATTCCTGGAAGCTCGCAGCCTGCCTCAGCGCCCACACCACCTGGGACTCGTGGAGATCCGTCGCTGGGCGTCGCAACTGCGCGAACCGATCGGCGAGGACCGCGGCGACACCGAGCGTTGCCATCACGTCCGCAGCCGACGTGTGGGCACGGGTTAGTTCGACACCGTAGTGATCGCACATCGCACTGAGCGTGCGCTTGCCCCGGCGGTAGCGGTCAGCATGCTTGTCCATCACGTAGGGATCAAGCACTGGCCGCGGATCCGGAATCCGGACCCCGTGCCGCAATCCCTCGCAGGCCAGGACGGTGAAGTCGTACCGGGCGTTGAAGGCCAGCACCGGAATCCCACCTTGAAAGTACGAACCGAGCACACGGGATATTCCGTCTACAACCAGCGCAACCGGTTGGCCAAACGTTGCAGCCGTCCGGGTGTCCACTCCATGGATCGCCGCGGCTTCCTCAGGGATGGGAACACCCGGGTCCGCGAGCCACTCATGGTGCTCGAGCACCTCCCCACGCCCATCCACCAGAACGATCGAAGCCGTGACAATGCGCGCGGTGAGAGGGTTGCGACCTGTCGTTTCGAGATCGAATGCCGCCCGGGGTAGATCATGCCAGCTGCTCATGGTCCCGACGGTATCGGCCGGGTCCGACATTTCCGGCGACGGCTCGCCCGGCTTCTCTTACAAGAGGCTCCCAGCACTCGCTGGCGCTCGTCCCGGGGCCCTCGCCCACTACGCTGGATTGATGGCCGGATTGATGCGCGAACGCAGCGACGATTACGCGGAAGCGGTCCTCGACATCGTGCGGTTGATACCGCCCGGGAAAGTGCTCACCTACGGCGACATTGCAGAGATCCTCGAACAGGGCGGCCCCCGCCAGGTCGGAGCCGTGATGGCTCTGGGAAGCGAAGTGCCCTGGTGGAGGGTGATCCGCTCCGGAGGGAAACCTCCGCACGGACTCGAAGCGGCCGCGGTCGAACACTACAGGCAGGAGTCAACACCCCTCCGCCACCCCCGCGCGGGAGGTGCGGCGACGCACGGCCCGGGCTACCTCGTTGACATGAAAACTGCCGGATGGAACCCCGAACCGGTCGATCAGGAGCAGCTGCAGGGCATCCGGAAGCGCCTGGCACGGCGCTTGCGTGGCAGCGGGGAGGAATTGTCCGAGCCGGATGATGCAATGAACCTATGAACAGCCGAACGTCCGTGAACCCTGGTTCCAATCAGGTCTCGGAGCAGCTCGCTGCGCTCCGCCTCCCAATCGCTGCATCGGGTGCACGTTGTGCACGGGAAGAGTTTCGGCCGAGCCCGGATCAGCAGCAGGTCCTGGATCTCGGCAGTGGGGCTGGGCCGGTGCTGGTGCTTGGAGGACCTGGTACGGGGAAAACACAGCTCCTTGTAGAGGCCGCGGCCAACAGGATCGTCCAGGGTGAGCTGGATGCGGCCCGGATCCTGATCGTTGCCCCTACGCGTCTGGCGGCCGCGCGGCTCCGTGATGATTTGACCACACGCCTTGACCGCAGTTTGAGTGCCCCGCCGGCGCGCACCTGGTCCTCGTATGCGTTCGACCTCATCCGGCGGGCACGCGTCGCCGGTCTCCTCCCCGAACTCTCACGGGCCCCGCGGCTTCTCTCCGGTGCCGAGCAGGATCTCATCATCAAGGAGTTACTGGAAGGCCACCGCAGGCTCGGCGTCCTGCAATCCCGCTGGCCGGAGAGCCTCCAGCTGGCACTGGGGACGCGCGGGTTCCGGCAGGAGGTGCGTGAGCTGTTTGACCGGGTCAGCGAATACAGTTTGCACGCCGAAGACCTGGCGGACTTCGGCAGAAGGTTTGACCGCCCGGACTGGACGGCGGCCGCCGGCCTCTATCGCGAATACCGTGACGTCCTGGACCTGCGCATGCCTGAAGCCTTCGATCCCGCGGGAATTCTCACCGCCGCCCGGGGGATACTGGAACACAATCCCGAATTTCTCGCAGCGGAGCGCAGCAAGTACGGGCTCATTCTTGTCGATGATTACCAGGAGTCCAACACTGCCATCCATGCGCTGTGTGGAGTGATTGCGGAGGGCAAGGACACCATTGTGACGGCGTGTCCGGACACCGTGGTCCAGGGGTTCCGCGGTGCACGTCCGGAACTCGCAGGCAGGCTTTCGGAGGTGCTGGGGGAGGACCTGCGCACTATGGCGCTGACCACCTCCCACCGCCTGCCGGCGTCCATCGCATCCGCGTGGTTCTCCGTCGCCTCCCGCACACCGGTGGCTGGGACCTCCGTGCGATACCGCAACCTCGAGGAGCGAAACGCGCCGGTGCCCGCTGTCGCTGCCCGCGACACAGCCAATACGGGTACTGTCTCGGCACACGTGGTTGATTCCGGTTACCACGAGCACAGGTATATAGCCCAGCGAATCCTCGAAGCCCATGTCGAGCAGGACCGCAGCTTCGACGACATCGCTGTCATTACCCGGACAGGCGCTCATGTTTCCGAACTTCAGCGGTACCTCGCCGCTCAGGACATTCCGGTCAGCGTACCGCCGGCCGAGCGCGCTATTCGTGATGAGCCGGCGGTACAACCCCTGCTGGACATCCTGGCGGTTCTCACTGGTGCGCGGGAACTCGAGGCAGAACTCGCCGTTTCCATCATGACGTCGCGGATCGGCGGTGCGGGAGCCCTTGAGATACGGCGCCTCAGACAGTTGCTCCGTCGCGAGGAACGACTGTCCGGCGGCGAACGCGATTCTGACCACCTGATTGTCGACGCCCTGAGCGCCGGAGCGGTTGATGACGCCCGACCGCAGTTCCGGCCGGTCCGCAGGCTCTCCGCAATGCTGGCTGCCGGGCGCGCGGCACTCGAAGACGGCGCCGGCACACCGGAGACCGTCCTGTGGGCCATATGGTCCGCCTCCGGTCTGTCTGCTCGGTGGGAGGAGGCGGCATTGAAGTCCGGCCTCTCCTCCGCGAGGGCTGACCGCGACCTGGACGCCGTCGTCGCGCTGTTTGAGACAGCCGAGAGGTATGTCGACCAGATGCCCGGAGCGCCCACCACAGGATTCCTCGAATACCTGCTGAGCCAGGAGCTACCGATGGACACGCTCGCCGCGCGTGCCCAGAAAGGTGCTGCTGTAGCGATCATGACCCCGGCAGCAGCGGCCGGCAGGCAGTGGCCGTTCGTCATAGTTGCCGGTGTGCAGGAAGGCGTGTGGCCCAACCTGCGGATTCGGGGTGAGCTACTGGGCTCCGGTGACCTAATGGCGTTGTTGGAACACGGCCCGGAGTTTCGGCGGTACCGGGACCCGCACGGCCTCATGCAGCTCACCCGGGCAGATGAGCTTCGAAGTTTCTCCGCGGCGATCAGTCGGGCTGCCGAGGAACTCTTGTGTGTCGCAGTGGATTCGGAGGACCTCCAACCATCCTCGTTCCTCGACATCGTTGACCCGCTGCCGACGGGGCAATCCACTCGTCCGCGGACTGTGGTGATGCGGCCGCTGACACTGCGGGCGCTGGTTGCCGAGTTACGCAAATATGCTCAGCAGCCGGACCGCCACCCGGACCTTGCAACGGAAGCTGTGCATCATCTCGGTGTCATGGCGCACCACGAACCTGAGGTGCCTGGTGCCCATCCGGACCAGTGGTGGGGGCTGGCGAGCCTGTCCTCCACCGAGCCTGTGGTTCCGGCTGATGCCCTGATCCCGGTGTCGCCATCCAAGGTGGAAGCAGTTCTGGCGTCGCCTCTGAACTGGTTCGTTTCGGCTGCCGGAGGGGAGCGGCCCACTGACTTTGCCCGAACACTGGGAACCCTCGTGCACTCGATCGCGCAGGATCTGCCGGATGCCACCGGCAATGAGTACGCGGCTGAGCTCATCCGCCGCTGGCCAACACTGGGGATGAAGGACACCTGGGAAGGAAAGGCTGACTTACGCCGCGCTGAACAAATGGTCAGGAAGTTGGGTGGGTACCTGGTCGAGATGCGCCGGGCCGGACGCACTCTTGAGAGTACGGAAGTGGACTTCGACGTGGAACTGCCCGTCACAGTGGAAGGTGTCGAACGCATCGCGCGTTTGCGTGGCCAAGTGGATCGTCTTGAGCTCGACCATGACGGGCGCCTGTTCATCATCGACTTGAAGACCGGAAAATCAGCCCCGCAAGCAGAGGATGTCGCACAACACGCACAGCTCGCCGCCTATCAGGTTGCCGCTACGGAAGCCGGGTTTCAGACCCCCGATACTGCAGGAACAGCAGCTGTCGGCGGGGCGGCGCTTGTCCACCTGGGTACCGCCACCAAGGGGCCGAAGGTGCAGGAACAGCCGCCTCTCGGGTCGGATGATTCCTGGGCTCACGAGATGATCGAGCAGGCGGCGGGGCTGATGTCGGCGGCTGAGTTCGACGCCATCCACGATCCGAAGCGCTCAGGCTATGGACCTCCCGCGTGCAGGCTTCCCGAAATCTGTCCACTGTGTGCCGAGGGCAGGCAGGTGACCGAATGAGTGTTGAGGCATCCTCATCGCTTGACCATGATGCGCTGGATGGGAGCCTGTCGGCGGAGAATCTGGCCAGGCTTCTTCAGTCTGAGGCTGGCGCACAGGTGCTCTATCCGACCGATGAGCAGGTACGCATCATCGAGGCGCCACTGCAGCCGTTGCTCGTGCTCGCCGGTGCGGGATCCGGCAAGACCAAGACGATGGCTGACCGGGTTGTCTGGCTTGTCGCCAACAAGCTGGTGCGGCCGGAGCAGATCCTGGGGGTCACCTTCACCCGTAAGGCGGCAGGCGAACTAGCGGCCCGGATTCGGCAGCAGCTCTCCGCGCTCTATCGGGCGCAGGGCGAGGCTGAAACTGACACCCTGGACGAGCACCTGGAACCAACGATCTCCACATACCATTCCTATGCCAATGGCATCGTCCAGGACTACGGGCTCCGGATCGGTGTCGAGCGTGATGCAGTCATGTTGGGTTCGGCACAGTCCTGGCAGCTCGCGAGCAGGATAGTGGAATCCCATACAGGCGCCTGGGAACACATCACCGCCGCGAAGTCGACGCTGACGAACGCCGTTCTCACCATGGCTTCGGAGTGCGCCGAGCATCTTGTGGAACCGGCCAAGGTCCGCCGGGCGCTTCTGGAGCACATCGATGCTATCGGCGTACGTCAGTTCCAGGCGGGGAAGACCAAGCCACCGACCCAGGCCGTCGAGAAGCTCCTCAACAAGCTCCGTACGCGTATCACGGTCACCGAACTCGTCGAACGCTACTCCGCCGCGAAGCAGCAGGGCGGACAGCTCGACTTCGGTGACCTCGTATCGCTCGCTGCCCGCATCGTGAGTGAGGTGCCTGAAGCCGTACAGGTGGAACGGCAGAAGTACGCCGTGATCCTCCTGGACGAGTTCCAGGACACATCCCACGCCCAAATGGTCCTGTTTTCCCGGCTCTTCGGCGATGGGCGTTCGGTAACGGCGGTCGGAGACCCGCACCAGTCCATCTATGGTTTCCGGGGTGCATCGGCCGGACAGCTCGGAACGTTCAGGACCCGTTTTCCAATCACCGAGCCGGACACGCTGACCCCGGCACCCGTAGTCAACCTTTCGGTCGCCTGGCGCAACTCAACCAGTATCCTTGCCGCAGCCAACGCAGTATCCTCACCGTTGAACGTTCCCCCGCCGTGGATCGGCGAACAACACCGGCTCGAAGTCCCACGCCTGCAGCCCCGGCCCAAAGCTCCTCTGGGGGAGGTCTACCTCGCCCGCTATCTGAGCGAGAGCGCACCCGATCCCCAGTCCGCATCCCACCCGATGGATCCGGCGAGCAATGAAGCGTCCGCGCTCACACGCATCATCGAAGCGCAGCGGCGCCGGTCCTTCGACGTGGATGAAGCAGGTAATCTCCTACGGCCGACAATCGCGGTGCTTTGCAGGGGCCGACGCCAGTTTGAAGCCCTGCGCCGGGCGTTGACCTCAGCGGGTATTCCCGTGCAGATCATCGGGCTTGGAGGGCTCCTTAGAACGCCCGAGGTCATCGAGATACTTTCGGTGCTGCGCGTCCTCGGTGATCCGGAGCGTTCCGACGCCATGATGAGGCTTCTGGCAGGCGCCCGGTGGCGGCTGGGCACTGCGGACCTGATGGCGCTCGGGGACTGGGCTCGGCAACTCGCCCACGATCGCGATGTCCGGCTGAATGAGCTGCGAGCCAGCAGCGCCCCTGAGGGAAAAACCGGCGACGGCCATGGTGGCGGAGATCATGCCGTTCCGCTCGGTTCAACACCGTCCCCAAGCGGAGAATCCCAACCGGCAAGTCTGGTTGACGCGGTCGACCACCTGCCGCCGCGTGGATGGGTGTCCGGGAACGGCAGGAGCCTCTCGGAGGCGGCCCGGTCCCGGCTGATCCGCCTGCGGAACGAACTGCGGCGCCTCAGGGAGTCGGTCGGGGACGATCTTCATACGCTGATCGGTGAGATCGAGCAGACGCTGCTGCTGGACATTGAACTGGCGGCTAAGCCAGGCGTGAGCATTCATGAGGCGCGCCGTAACCTTGACGCGTTCGCTGATGCGGTCAGCGGGTTCGTGTCCACCTCCGAGCGTGTGGATCTGCCTGCCTTCCTTGCCTGGCTTGAAGCGGCGGACGCAGAGGAGGACGGCCTGCCGGTGACCGCCCTCGAAACCAGCCGGGAAGCCGTACAGTTGCTGACCGTTCACGCTGCAAAAGGGCTTGAGTGGGACGTTGTCCTGGTTCCGGGCATGAATGAGGGCGCGTTTCCGAGCGGGTCCGATTCCCGGTGGAGCTCCGGAGACGCCGCCATTCCATGGCCGCTGCGGGGGGACGCCGCGGAGCTGCCGCAGTGGGACTGGGACCAGCCGGACCAAAAGGCGTGGTTGGAAAGCGAGAAGCTCTTTGCAGAAGACGCCGGATCCCACACCGAGCGGGAAGAGCGGCGACTCGCTTACGTCGCATTGACCCGCGCGCGCCATGTTCTGGTCTGTTCCTCATCGGCTTGGGGAGGAGGGCGCTCCAAGCCGACTGCAACCTCCAGCTACCTGGAACAACTCAGGGAGTTGGTGGCAGCCGGTGAGCGCGGCTACACGGAGCTGGCGTGGATCCAGGACAGTGAGGTGGGGGATAGCAATCCCGCGCGGGCAGCGAGCGAACGCGCGAGCTGGCCTATCGACCCCCTCGGCACGCGTCGCAACGCAATGGAGGAGGCAGCTGCCGCCGTCATCGTGGCAGCAGAACAGAGGAAAACGACCGGCCGGCAGCATTCCACGAATCAGGCGCAGAGCCGCTGGGCCGAAGAGGTCCGCAAGGCCCTGGCACGGGCGTCCGAGCGCCGCTCAGCGGCCCCCGTAGAACTTCCAACTCACATTTCTGCGTCATTGATGGTCGAATTGGCCGAAGACAGCTCCGCCGTGGCGCGGCGCCTGAGGCGGCCGGTGCCGCGTCGCCCGGGTACGGCAGCACGCCGGGGTACCGCATTTCACGCCTGGATCGAGGAGTACTACGGCGCAACCGGGATGCTCGACTTCGGTGAGTTCCCCGGTGCCGCAGACACGTTTGTCGACCAGGGCCTTGGTCTTGAGGCACTCACCGATAACTTCAAGCGCTCCAGCTGGGCTGCCAGAGCACCGTACGGTATCGAGATACCGGTGGAGACCCGGGTTGACGCCCTCGTCGTCCGGGGCCGCATAGATGCGGTGTTCAAGGATGACGACGGCGGCTGGGACCTGATAGACTGGAAGACGGGACGTCCTCCAGGACCGCGTGACCGGGACGCGAAGGCAGTCCAGTTGGCCGTCTACCGGTTGGCATGGTCACGTCTGCTGGACGTTCCCCTGCGGAGCGTGCGTGCTGCTTTCTACTATGTCGGCGACGATGTGTTGGTGCGGCCACACGATCTCGCGGACAGCGACGCCCTCGAACGCATCATTCGGAGGGCCACAGCGGGAGCATCGACAAACCACGCGAATGGGCCTGGTCACCGCAAACAATGAGCGGCCGTCTACGCCCGGACGGGCGTTCGGCTCGTAATCGATCAGGGCAGGCGCACCACGGGCAGGGCTGACGTCTCGGTGCTGTCATGGTGAGCCGCTCCGGAATGCGTCCTATCGGCGCTCTCCGGAATGTCTCCGTTCCCTACGCCGCCGTCGCCTGAATCGACGTCGTCGTGCTGCGCATGGCCGACGCCGGAGTTTGACTCAGCGACGGGCTCACGTCCGGATCCTGCCGGGCTGTCCATGTCAGACTCCACCAAGGCTTCCGCCGCGGCCGCCTCCTCTGCCGCAAGGTCGGCCGAAAGTGACCGCATCATGTCTTCGGCCTCAGCCACCATGGTGTGGTCATCGAGGGCCAGGCCGCGGACCATCCACTGGGCCAGGGCAAACTCCGCCGCCAGCGCGGCGCGGCGCAGCAGATGCTCATCTGCCGCATCCGAGCGCGCCGCCAGGTAGGCGGCATGGATGCGGTCGGCGAAATCGGCGTCGTGTGCTGCCGCCAGCCACGCGAAATCGTCTGCGGGGTCTCCCACCGTCAGATCGGTCCAGCCCGTGACGGCGCAGACCCGTCCCGCGGAGAACAGCAGGTTGTCTTCGTGCAGGTCCCCATGCACCACCGTCGGATTGAACCGCCAGAGCGTCACGTCCTCAAGGGCATGTTCCCACCGCCGCAGCAGATCAGACGGAATCCGTCCCGTGGTCGCAGCCTGGTCGAGCTCGTTGAGTCGGCGTTGCCGGACCTCGTTGGCTTCATAGCCGGGAAGGTCCGCCTCGCTGACCAGGGTCCGGGGCAGTTCATGGATGGCGGCGATCGCACGGCCGACTTCAACGGCCAGGTCCTTCCCGCCGGCAGCGAGCTCCTCCAGTGACCGGGTTGATCCTTCGATATGCGAGTACACGAACGTCCGTAAGTCACCCAGACGCACGGTGCCGGCGACGTGCGGAATGAGGAACGGAATCTCGGCGCGGACCGCGGGGGTGAACGCGCGCAGTACCTGTTGCTCTGTCTCAAGTCGCATGCTTGCCTCGGCGTGCCGGGGCGCGCGCACGCGCCACTGCTTTCCGGCCTCGTCGATCAGCAGCGCCGACTCGAAATCCGCGGGGTCATCGGGTGCGCCTGAGACGCCGGTCGGGGCCAGCCCGGGCACAGCCGCACTCGCAAGGGCGGCGAGTTCCATCGGAGATCGTTTCACACCCTCAACCGTAAGGGCGCTGACCCGTCGCCTCGAAGGTACGACGACGGCGAGTCGCCGCACGCGTCCCACTATTCCTCCAGATCGGTCCTTGCGAATGTCTTTTTGGGGGCGCGGGATCGTACCGTAGAACCATGAGCCAAGCAGTAGGCATCTCCAGTCTTCCACCCCTCGGATCGTTGCCTTTGGCGCGCGGGACAGCCGACCGCGGCTCGGCTCTGCGGATGGCTCCTGAGCTTTTCGACCGGCTGTGGGAGCAACCGGAAACCCGTGTTCTCCACCTGGCGGACCAGCGCGCCGCCGTTCGGGAGAACCGGTTGCTGCTGCAAAGTGCAGCGGAGGTGGAGCGTCCGGCGAATCCGATCTACCTCGGAAGCACCGTCGAAGCTGACCCTAAGGTTCCGGCAGGAACCCACATCGTTCTCGTCGAGCATCAGAGTCCGCAGGCTTCCATTGCACCGGAGGACAGCTGGCTGGGGTTGCGCAGGGCGGCTTCAGTGCTGGCGCCCCAGGAAGCCGGGCTCCTGGTCGAAGCAGTCGCAATTTCAAACTGGCACGCCAACCACACCCACTGTCCGCGCTGCGGTCAGCGCACTGCCCCCACGGAAGGTGGATGGGTGCGCCGGTGTCCGGCGGACGAGAGCCTGCACTATCCCCGAACAGATCCGGCGATCATCGTGACGGTGACCGATGAGCAGGACCGCCTACTGCTCGGCTCCTCAACGGCGTGGCCGGACAACAGGTATTCCACCCTCGCGGGCTTCGTCGAACCGGGGGAATCGCTGGAAGCCGCAGTTATCCGGGAGGTGGAGGAAGAATCCGGGATCGTAGTGCACTCATCGGAGTACCTGGGTTCGCAGCCCTGGCCGTTCCCGGCGTCCCTGATGCTGGGTTTCACTGCCAAAGCTGCGCACGCGGAGCCGGTTCCGGACGGCGTCGAAATCAAGGACGTGCGCTGGTTCAGCAGGGCCGAAATCTTTGAGGAGGTGAAGGCCGAACGCATCTCGGTTGCCTCAGGGGCATCCATCGCGAGGGCTTTGATCGAGCATTGGTACGGCGGCCCGCTGGATGAAGAGCCCGCCGCCGGGAGGCCGTAGTGGAGAGTTCGGTCGAGGAACGGATTTTGTCCGGGTTGGACGATGAGCAGCGTGCAGTCGCGTCACAGCTGGCCGGGCCGTTATGCGTGCTCGCGGGAGCCGGAACCGGCAAGACGCGCGCCATCACCCACCGCATCGCCTACGGTGTGCACAGTGGGGTGTACAAGCCGCAGCAGGTACTTGCAGTGACTTTCACCGCGCGGGCCGCGGCGGAGATGCGAACCCGGCTTCGGGATCTTGGGGCGCAAGGGGTGCAGGCCCGTACCTTCCACGCAGCGGCGCTTCGGCAATTGCAGTACTTCTGGCCGCAGGCGGTGGGTGGCTCCCTTCCGGCCCTCGTGGACCATAAGGCACAGCTCATCGCGGAGGCGTCGCGGCGGTTGCGCCTCAGCACCGACCGCGCGAGCATCCGCGACCTGGCGGCGGAGATCGAATGGGCGAAGGTTTCGATGCTCACGCCTGATACCTATGCTGAAGCCGCTGTCGGTCGCGCTGAGCCGGCCGGCATGGATCCAACCACGGTGACCCGCCTGTTCGCTGCCTATGAGGACCTCAAGGTGGACCGCAACGTGATCGACTTCGAGGACGTGCTGTTGATTACGGTGGGCATCCTCCAAGAGGACGAGAAGGTTGCGGCAACGGTCCGTTCGCAATACCGGCACTTCGTGGTGGACGAATACCAGGACGTTTCCCCCCTCCAGCAGCGGCTCCTCGACCTTTGGCTGGGGGAGCGGGAGGAGTTGTGCGTGGTGGGGGACGCGAGCCAGACCATCTACTCCTTCACCGGAGCAACGAGCGCCCACCTGCTGGAATTCACCGCCCGGTACCGGCGGGCGCAGGTTATCAAACTGGTCCGGGACTACCGTTCGACACCGCAGGTTGTCCATCTGGCGAACTCACTGCTTGCCGCACGGACGGCGGAGGGAGAACGCCGTGGAAACCGCGGCAGCTGGGCAACTCCGCTCCAGCTCATCGCACAGCGCCCCGCGGGTCCGGCGCCCACCTTCACCGAATGCAGCGACGACGAAGCGGAGGCAGCCGATGTTGCCCGGCGCATCAGCGGCCTGCTCAACGAAGGAGTGCTGGCCAGCGAAGTCGCGGTGCTGTACCGGACCAACGGCCAGTCCGAGGCATATGAGCAGGCGCTCGCCGCAGTAGGAATCGGTTACCAACTACGGGGAGGGGAGAGGTTCTTCGCGCGTCGTGAGGTTCGGGACAGCCTCCTCCAGCTTCGCGCGGCGGCCCGCACCGCGAACGACGACGACGTGCCCCAGTTGGTGCGCGATGTCCTGGCCTCATTGGGTTATACCCGTGAAGCGCCGCAGAGCTCCGGCGCTGTCCGTGAGAAGTGGGAATCGCTCGCCGCGTTGGTTTCGCTTGCGGACGAACTGCAGGCAGCGCGTTCAGCGCAGGGCTTCACGCTCCAGGATTTCGTGGCGGAGTTGGAGGAACGGGCAGCGGCTCAGCACGCTCCGACGGTGCAGGGTGTAACGCTCGCTTCGTTGCATTCAGCGAAGGGCCTTGAATGGGACGCGGTGTTTCTTGTGGGACTCAGCGAGGGGCTCATGCCCATATCCTTCGCGGACACGCCGGACGCCGTCGACGAGGAGCGGCGGCTGCTGTACGTCGGGATCACGCGGGCACGGAAACACCTGGCTCTATCCTGGTCCACGTCACGGACACCGGGTGGCCGTGCGTCCCGTAAGCCTTCACGGTTCCTCGACGGTCTGCGCCCCGAAACGGAGGGCAGACGGACCTTCCGGGAGCCCGCGGCAAAGCGGCAGCGAAAGGTTGCTGCGCCCGCGCACTGCCGATCCTGCGGAAAGGTACTGGGATCAGGTGCCGAGCGGAAGATCGGCCGCTGCCAGGATTGTCCGGCGAACTACAGCGAGGAAACCTTCGAAGCCCTGCGTTCGTGGCGTCTGCAAGCAGCGCGTGAGGCCGACGTTCCTGCATTCGTCGTATTCACAGACGCCACCCTCGTCGCCATTGCTGAAGCGTGCCCTGACTCGCTGACGAAGCTGGCCGAACTCGCGGGTATCGGGCCGACCAAGCTCGAGCGGTACGGAGAGTCGGTGCTTGATGTCCTCGGCAATCAGAACTGAGCGTCAGCAACCGCGGGTCGGAACCCATGAGCGGTGAAATCCCAAACCAACGGAACCGGTTTCCTGTTGAGGTGCGGCGTTCTGCCCGCCGGCGCCGCACCGTCAGCGTGGATCTGCGGGACGGCGTAGCTGTGGTGTCCATTCCCGCAACGTTTACAGCCCGACAGGAGCAGCAGTGGGTCGAGCGCATGGTGGCAAAGCTGCACGCCAAATCGGTGCGTCCCGCGGAGCCAGAGTCGGCATTGACTGTCCGTGCCGCAGAGCTGTCTACCCGCTACCTTGCCGGTGGGGGCCTCCCGGACAGCATCCGGTGGGTCACCAACCAGAATTCACGCTGGGGTTCGGCAACGCCGGTCGCCCGTGCAATCCGACTCTCGCACAAGCTGCAGGGCATGCCCGAGTGGGTTGTGGACTACGTCATCCTGCACGAGATGGCGCACCTGATCGAACCATCGCACAACAGCCGCTTCTGGGCACTACTCAAGGCATACCCGCACACCGAAACCGCGAAGGCGTTCCTGCAGGGCGCGGCCTTCGCCGCCGACCACGGACTGCGTGGCCGTTAGGACCCTGGCCGGGGATTAGCTGCGGGGGCCGTCGTCGTTCTTCGGCTGGTCCTCGTCCTCGTCCCCATCTTCGGTGCCGGTGTCGGGTGCTGAATTCTCGCCGTTCGGGCTGGCATCGCCGTCGTCGGACTTGGCGGTTCCCGGCTCATCCTGGGAAGAGCCGGCCGGCGATTCGAACCCGCCGTCGAGCAGCTTCTGCAGGGCGGCGTCGACGTCGGCGTCTGCCGATTCCGCCAGCTGGCGCCGCTTGCTGAAACCAGCCGGGTCGTCGAGGTCCTCGGGTGTGGGAAGAAGGTCAGGGTGTTGCCAGATCGCGTCGCGTCCGGCAATCCCGCGCTCCCCGCGGAGCTGTTCCCACAGCGCGGCCGCGTCCCGCAGCCGGCGAGGCCGCAATTCCAGGCCAACGAGGGAGGCGAAGGCGTTTTCCGCCGGCCCGCCGGTGGCCCGCCGTCGCCGTACCATTTCGCGGAGGGAGACAGATGAGGGGAGGTTGACGGTGGCTGCCGCCGTGAGCTCATCCACCCAACCCTCGACCAGTGCGAGCGTGGTCTCCAGCCTGGCAAGGGCGGCGTCCTGCGCGGGTGTGCGCTCAGGCATGAACACTCCCTGGGAAAGGGCGGCCTGGACGGACTCGGGGTTGGACGGGTCAATGTCCCTTGCGACATCCTCGATCTTTGACATGTCGATGTGGATACCCCGGGCAAAGCTCTCGATCGCGCCAAGCAGGTGTCCGGTCAACCATGGGACGTGGGTGAACAGGCGCACGTGCGCTGCCTCCCGCGTGGCCAGGAAGAGCCGAATATCTTCGTCTGGGATGTCCAGGCCTTCGCCGAACGAGGCAACGTTGGCGGGCAACAGGGCCATGCTGTTTTCGGCCAACGGGATACCGATGTCCGTGGAACTGACGACATCGCGGGAGAGGGCTCCGACAGCCTGTCCGAGCTGCATTCCGAACATCGCGCCGCCCATGTTCTGAAGCATCGAGGCCGCGCCGCCCATCATGGTTTTCATCTCTTCGGGCATCTGCTCGGTGAGGGCGTTCGAGAGGGCGAGGGCAATACTCGTGGCAACAGGCTCCGTGAGGCGCTGCCAGGTTCCCATCGTTGCTTCCACCCATTCGGCGCGGGACCACGCACGGCCGAGCAGGGCAGTCGCCGGAAAGTCCGTGACGGGATCCAGCCACATCTCGGCGAGGCGCAGGGCGTCATCAACCTCCCGCTGTTCCTTGCTGCTCACGGAGGGATCCCCGCCCGCGGCAGCGGCCCGCCTGGCCTGTTCGCGGGCAAGGGTCCAGTTCACCGGGCCTTCCGACTGTGCGGAGAACATTGCCTGGACCTGCTGCATCATCATGGCCATCGTCTGGGGATCGTTGGGCAGGCCGGCCGCCTTCGCGATTTCCTTCGGATCCATTCCCTGCATGTTGCCGCCCATGAGCCGCTCCAGCATCTCGGAGAGGGGATCCTTGGGGGTGTCGTCGTCGTTGTTCGACGGGTTGGAACTCATCGATACCACCGGTCCTAGGTGTAAATGGTGCGGTTCAGGGGTGATTGGTGAGACGGTCCGGGCGAAGTTCGCGGATACCCGGGGCTCAAGGTCGGTCGGAACTCACACGTTACCGTCAGCGTTCGGTGTTGTCCCGTGCCCCGCACTCCAGTTCGCTCTAGGCAAAGCCAACGGGGCAAGAGGCGCTCACCGGTGAACATTCCCAGCCGGGAACCTGAGCTGCGGCTTGTACGCTTGACTAGTGATGCCCTGCTGCCGCAAACCGGTGACGGGTTCGCTCCTATTCCAAAGGTGACACTCTTGACCCAGCCGCTTTCCCAGGACACGATCCAGCCTGACCACGGCCCCCGGAAACGTGATCCCCGCTTCACGGTGATGTGGGCCTCGGGCCTGCTCGCGGCGGGTTTGGGTGTGGCAGCCGTGGCATTGCCGGCGCCGTATGTCATCGAATCCCCGGGCCCGACGTTCAACACCATCGGCCAGATAGATTCGGAGCCGTTGATCAGCGTCGATGGGCGCGAAACCTACCCGACCAGCGGCGGGCTTGACCTGACAACGGTGTTCGTATCGGGCAGCCCGGGACAGCCGGTCAGTATCTTCGACGCGTTTCGCGCGTGGGCAGATCCTGCACAGGCGGTGACTCCCCGTGAACTGGTCTACCCGCCGGATGTCTCAGAATCGGATATCGAGGAGCGGAACGCCGCGGCGATGACCTCGTCGCAGGAATCAGCCGTCGCGGCCGCCCTCTCGCACCTAGAAGTTCCCTACGATGAAACGCTGTCAGTCGTCGGGCTGGCACAGGATTCTGCGTCGGAGGGCATCCTGCAGGAGGGGGACGTGCTGGTAGCCATCAATGGCGAGCCGATCGGGTCCTTGGAGCCATTGAAGGAGGCGCTCAACGCAGCCGGCGGGGAGAGCGTCGAAATCACGGTCCTGCGGGAAGGCCAGGAGGTTACCGAGGCAGTCACACCAATAGAGTCGGAGACCGGCGACTACCAACTCGGCGTGTTCCTGATGTCCGAATTCCAGTTCCCCTTCGACGTCGACATCGCCCTGAACAACGTCGGTGGCCCGTCAGCGGGAACGATGTTCGCGCTGGGTATCGTGGACAAGCTCACCGAGGGGGAGCTGACCGGTGGGGAGCACTTCGCCGGAACCGGAACCATCGATTCGTCGGGCAACGTGGGCCCCATCGGCGGAATCCGCCAAAAACTCATCGGCGCGCGCGATGCCGGTGCCGAGGTTTTCCTGGCACCGGCTGCGAATTGCGAAGAAGTTGTCGGCCACGTGCCCGACGGCCTGCGCGTGGTGCGCGTGCAGACCCTCGATGATGCCGTGGACGCTGTTCGCACCCTGGGGGCAGAGAACGACGACGGCGGTCAGCTCGCATCCTGCGAGGGCTGATGTTTCGCTTCCTGTCCCTGAGTTAGGACACGATTCAGTGTCGATCCCGGCTCACCGCCATTGGGCCGGAACCGAATTGGTCTGCCCATACGTGGACAAGGCAGAATGAAGAAAGATGGGGGTTGCGCTTGAGGGTGCATCCATATGCCCATGCAGCATGACCCCGTACAGCCAACGATGAGGTAATAGTGACATCCGGACCAGACCGGCCCTTCAGTAGCAGGCCTAGCCAATCGAGCTCTTCCACAAACCGGCGACGCGGACCACTGGTCCCAACCCTGATCGTGCTCGGTCTGCTCGTCGTTGCATTCGTCTACTTCTCCCAGGTGTATGCAGACGTGCTCTGGTACAACCAGTTGGGTTTCCTCGAAGTGTTCGTGACGGAGAACCTCTCACGGATCGGCCTCTTCGTCGCGGCCTTCCTGATCATGGGAGCGAGCGTCTACTTCAGTCTGCGGATCGCGTACCGCTCCCGGCCAATTTATGCGCCGGACAATAACGTTCAGGACAACCTGAACCGCTACCAGGCCCAGCTTGAGCCGATCCGCAGGCTCCTGATGATCGGCATCCCGATTGTCCTCGGAGCGTTCGCCGGAACAGCTGCTTCTTCGCAGTGGGAAACCATGCTCCTCTTCTTCAACGCAGAGCCGTTCGGAGAGGCCGACCCCGAGTTCGGGCTCGACATTGGCTTCTACGTCTTCACCCTGCCGTTTCTCGGCTTCCTTCTTGGATTCCTCATCAGCATCGTGGTGATCAGCGGTATTGCCGCAATCCTCACACACTACTTGTACGGGGGCATCCGACTCGAGGAGAAGGGGCTGTTCACCAGTCGCGCGGCGCGGACACAGATTGCGGTACTTGCAGCACTGTTCCTGATCCTGCAGGGCGTGAACTACTGGCTTGACCGGTATGCCACCGTGACCAGCAGCGATGGCAGGTGGACCGGTGCCCTCTACACCGACGTCAACGCGGTCATTCCGACCAAAGCGATTCTTGCGGCCGCTGCAATTATCGTCGCCGTGCTGTTCATCGTCTCAGCCGTGATCGGTCGCTGGCGGCTCCCGCTCATCGGGACTGCAATGCTGGTCATTACTGCGATCCTTGCCGGTGGGGTATACCCGTGGTTCGTTCAGCGATTTCAGGTGGTACCGAATGAGTTCAATCGAGAAGAAGAATTCATTGAGCACAACATGATGATGACCCGGGCTGCTTACGGTCTTGATGAAGTGGAAGTCAACAACTACCCGGTCGAAGAAGTGCCTGCGGAGGGCGCCCTGAATGCTGACGGCGAAACCACTGCGAATATTCGGCTGCTCGACCCGAACCTAGTGAGCGACGCATTCAGCCAGTTGCAGCAGTTCCGCCAGTATTACCAGTTTCCGGGGATCCTCAACGTTGACCGCTATGAAATCGATGGAGAGGTGGAGGACACCGTCATAGCCGTCCGTGAGCTCAACACGGCGGGTGTTCCGGACGGCTGGATCAACGAGCATATTTTCTACACGCACGGCTACGGTGTTGTTGCCGCAGCCGGGTCCACCGTGCAGCCGGATGGACGACCCGAATTTATCCAGTCGGGCATTCCATCCACAGGTCTCCTCGGCGATGAGAGTACGTACGAGCCGCGAATTTACTTTGGCGAAGAGTCTCCCGAGTACTCAGTCGTGGGAGCTCCGGAAGGTGCAGCGCCGCAGGAAATTGATCGACCGGAGACCGAAGAGTCCACCCAAGAGGCACGCAGCACCTTCCAGGGGGATGGCGGGCCGCAGATCGGTAACTTCTTCAATCGGCTGGTGTATGCGCTGAAGTTCCAATCCACGGACCTGTTGCTATCCGACCAGGTGAACTCGGAATCGCAGATTCTTTACGACCGTGACCCCGTTGATCGTGTCGAGAAGGTCGCTCCGTATCTGACACTCGACAGTAACGCGTATCCGGCAATAGTGGATGGACGTGTCAAATGGATCATTGAGGGTTACACCACCACCACTGAGTACCCATATTCGACGCAGCAGGAGCTTCAGTCCGCGACCGTCGATTCGCTTACTGCAGAGGGCGTTTCCACCGCGCTTCCCGCCGAGCAGGTCAACTACATCCGCAATGCCGTCAAGGCCACAGTCGACGCCTACGACGGTTCTGTGGATCTCTACGCCTGGGACGATCAGGACCCCATCCTCAAGGCGTGGCAGAAGGTCTACCCCACGTCTCTGAAACCGTACAGCGAAATGTCCGCCGATTTGATGGCGCACGTGCGTTACCCGGAGGACCTCTTCAAGGTCCAGCGTGAGTTGCTGGCCCGCTATCACGTGACCGAGACTTTGCCTTTCTATAACAACAGCGAGGCATGGACGGTCCCGGTTGATCCAACGCTCGAGGAGGGGGAACAAGAGGTCAAGCAGCCTCCGTTCTACCTGTCGCTGCAGATGCCCGAGCAGGAATCGGCAAGCTTCTCGCTGACCACGCCGTTCATTCCCTTTGTCCCCGAGGGGCAGCAGGCACGGAACATCCTGTACGGCTTCTTGGCTGCCGATGGGGACGCCGGGACGGGTGAGGACGGTGTGAAGGCCGAGACGTATGGCACCTTGCGGTTGCTCGATACCTCCGGCGAGGACTCCGCCGTCGGTCCGGGCCAGGCAGCAAACCTCTTCAACTCCGATACCAACGTCTCGCAGGAGCTGAACCTGCTGCGTCAGGGCGCCTCCGAGGTGATCAGCGGTAACCTGCTGACTCTCCCCATCGGTGGCGGCATCGCTTATGTGCAGCCGGTATTTGTCCAGTCGTCGGGTGACTCGTCTTTCCCTGTCCTTCGTCGCGTACTCGTGAGCTTCGGTGAACAGGTTGGTTTCGCGCCTACCCTCGCTGAGGCATTGGACCAGGTGTTCCAGGGTGATTCGGGTGCTGAAACCGGTGATAGCGAGAATGTCGGCGAAACTCCGGATGATCCGACGGCGCCTCCTGCCGGAGAAGAGCCCACCGGGGAACCGACTGAGGAACCCACGGGTGAGCCGACGCCTCCTGTCGATCCAGGTACCGGCGATCCCGCCGCGGACCTGCGGGCGGCGCTTGAGGATGCAAACGCGGCAATCCAGGAGGGGCAGGCAGCCCTGGCTGAAGGAGATTTCGCAGCGTACGGCGAAGCGCAGGAGCGGCTCGACCAGGCTCTCCAGCGCGCGCTCGACGCCGAAACCCGCCTTTCAGAAGCAGGCGGCGAGCCTACCGAATAGGCCATCAAGGGCTCGATTTGTGATCCCATCCCGCGGCGGGTAACGTAGGTATCACCGCCGCGGGGTGGAGCAGTTCGGTAGCTCGCTGGGCTCATAACCCAGAGGTCGCAAGTTCAAATCTTGCCCCCGCAACGTAAAGGAAAGTCCCGGAGAGGTTTCTCTCCGGGACTTTCTGCATTCCGACGTGTTCGTCCCGGTCAACCTTCAAGTGGCCATTCAATCTCTGCGCAGCACCGCCTCACCTACACTGAATCCATGATTGAACAGGGTGCCGTCGGCGGCGATGATGAGCGTGGTGAAACCGCATTGCAGCGGGTGGACCGCAACTGGCTGGAACTCCTTCAGGAGCTGCGCGTTCTCCAGACCGGCATCCAGATCCTGACCGGCTTCCTCCTCACCCTCCCGTTCCAGTCACGGTTCAGTGAACTCGATTCATTCCAGCTGACCACCTATCTCATACTGGTTGTCCTCTCCGCGCTCATTACGGCTCTTCTGCTGGGCACGGTGGTCATGCACCGCACCTTCTTCCGGCTTCGAATCAAAGCGGTTCTGGTGCGCAACGCGGACCGCATCCTCCGGGTCACTCTGGTACTTGTGGCCTTCGTGCTGATCGGAATCACGGGGCTCATTTTCGACATTGTGTTGAACCGGACGGCAGGCACACTGACGGCGATCGGTTTGGCTGTTCTCATAGCAGCATTGTGGGTGGCGCTTCCCGAGTTCCTGAAGCGCCGTTCCGTGAATGGGTCTAGCGGGAACGCAGCTCCTGGTAAGCCGTGAGTGCCTGGGCGCGGGATTCCTGCAGATCGACCAGGGGAGCGGGGTAGCCGTCCGCGTCGCCCTTCCAGGGCTCGTGCACGTTCTCGGCCGAACGTAGCTCAGGCACCCACCTGCGGAGGTAACCGCCGTCGGCGTCGAACTTCTTGCTCTGGGTGACCGGGTTGAAGATTCGAAAGTACGGTGCGGCGTCTGCGCCCGAGCCGGCAACCCACTGCCAATTGGCGGCGTTATTTGCCGGATCGGCGTCGACGAGGGTGTCCCAGAACCATTGTTCGCCGATTCGCCAGTCCACCATCATGTTCTTGACGAGGAAGGACGCAACCGCCATGCGCACCCGGTTATGCATCCAGCCGGTGTGCCAGAGCTGACGCATGCCGGCGTCAATCAGCGGGTACCCCGTCCGACCGTAACGCCAGGCGTCCAACTCCTCAGGGACGGGTTCATGCCACGGGAAGGCGTTGAACTCTGACCGGTAGTTCTCAGTCGCCAGGTTCGGATTATGGTACTGCAGTTGCCAGCAGAATTCGCGCCAGCCTACCTCGTTGCCGAACACTGTGACATCGCGGGAAATGGTTGGATTTCGGCTGTGCTCGGCTGAGTGCCACACCTGAAATGGGCTGACTTCACCGAATCTCAGGTGTGGGGACAACCGACTGGTTCCTTCGACGTTCGGCAGCTCGCGGGCGTCGGCGTAACCGCTGACGGTGCCGTCGAGGAATTCGGCAAGGACTCGCTGACCGGTTGCTTCCCCGGGGGTCCACGTTTCACGTAGCCCGCCGGCCCAGTCCGGTTTCGTGGGCAACAAGCCCCACCCTCCCAGGTTTTCAGATGCCAGCCGTGGGCCGCTAAGGATGTCTGGGGTAGGAAGAGGTGGCCGCGGCTCCGAAGCGCTCCTGCAGGCGTTCCAGAAGGGCGTGAAAACCCTGTAGGGCCGGCCGCTACCCGTAACGATCGTCCAGGGTTCGTGGAGCAGATTCGCCTGGAAGCTGTGGACTTCCACTCCTGCGTCGGTCAAGGACACTTTGATCCCTGCGTCAATGGTGCGCTCGGCGTAGCCATAACGGCGGTTCCAGAAAACGGCATCGGCGCCTGACTCCTGAACAAGTTGCTCGATGACGCCTTCGGACCTGCCCGCCCGTAGCACGAGCGGGATACCGAGGGCCTCGAGTGAATCGCTCAACGCGGAGAGCGAATGATGCAGCCACCACCGGGACGCTCCACCGAGGGGCCTCAGTCCGTCGCTCTCTTCATCCAGGAGATAGCAGACAACAACGTCTCCGCGCTCCGCCGCCGCATGCAGTGCCGGATTATCTGCAACACGTAAATCATCCCGGAGCCACACCAAAGTCAACGCCATAGCGCCCAAGCGTACCCGCCAGATCGACCAGGGAGGGGCGCCGGAGAAGTATGGGGGCCGGGGCAGGGGCTACCCCACGGGGGCCGTCCGGAAACAACAAAGGACGACGACGGCCCGCCGGGAGCCGCCGTCGTCCTTGGAGAAATTGTCAGTACTTCGGCGTTTCCTCGCCCTGTTCAATGGCGGAAGGTGTGCCGCTGTCGGAACTACCCGACTTCAGGGCTGCAAGGCGTGCCTCGATCTCTGTCTGCTCACCCAGGTCCTCGAGGCTTTCGAACTGAGCGTCGAGGCTCGAATTCGCCAGTTCGTTCTGGCCGAGCACGCGGGCCTCTTCGCGCCTGATCTTCTCCTCGAAGCGGCCAACCTCGCTGGTGGGGTCCATGAAGTCGATGCTCTTCATGGCGTCGTGTACCTGCTGCTGTGCGGCTGCTGTGCGCGAACGGGCAATGAGCTCGTCCCGCTTGCTGGTGAGCTCGTTGAGCTTACCCTTCATCTGGTTCAGGCCGGTCTTGAGCTTCTCGACGATCTCAGTCTGCGAAGCGATGGTCGGTTCGGCGCCCTTGGCCTCATTCTCCGAGGTGATCTGCCGCTGGATGGCAACCTTGGCCAGGTTGTCGAACTTCTCCGCGTCAGTAGAATCTCCGGAAGCACGGTATTCGTCCGCCTTCTTGGACGCCGCGAGCGCCTTGTTGCCCCAGTTGCGCGCGTTTTCGCGGTCTTCGTTGTAATCCTCCTGCAGCATCCGCAGGTTCCCGATGGTCTGGGCCACCGCGCTCTCCGCTTCGGCGATGCTGTTGGCGTAATCACGAACCATTTGGTCCAGCATCTTCTGCGGGTCTTCCGCCTGGTCCAGGAGAGCGTTGATATTCGCCTTCGCAAGAGTTGCCATACGTCCGAAAATTGATTGCTTTACCATGGGTTACCTTTCGATCTGCCTGAGTACTTCACTGCCCTGCAAGGTGTTTACCTAGAAATCACCGAAACCACCGCCGAAGTCGCCGAAGCCGCCTCCGCCGGCGTCGAACCCTCCGAAGCCGCCGCCGCCGAACATCCCGCCGTCGGCGCCGCCTCCGCCAAAGTCCCCTCCGCCTCCGCCGAAGAATCCGCCGCCGTGGCCTCCACCGTTGAGGATGGACCCGATCAGGATGCCGCCGAGCAGCGCCCCGCCCATCCCGTTTCCTCCGCCGCCGAACATGCCGCCGCCACCGAAGCCGCCCATGCGGCCCCCAAATCCCTCCACGTCCTGCTGAGCAATCTGGCCGGCCTGCTCGGCGAGTGCCAGTGCCTGTTGCGCGTGGGAGAGCGCAGTGACGGGATCATCGGTTTGGATCTGGAGTGCGTAGTCGAGGTTTCGTTCCGCTTCGGCCAGCCGGGTCCTTGCCTCGCTGCCCACGCCGCCGCGGCGGGCACGGATGTAGTCAGCGGTTCCTGAAATCCGTGATTGGGCCGCCATGATGGTGTGCTGCAGGCTTTCGCGTGCACGACGGGTCTGGTCAGCCTGGTCCCGTACGCCGCCCAGCGCCGCGTCGAGCTGGTTGTGCGCGGACTCGACTCGCTGCAGTAGAGCAACGGGGTCGATCTTTCCGGACGCGATCTCCCGTTTCACGCCGTCGAGTGCAGCGGCGGTTCCTGCCGCCGGTCCTGCAAGCTCCGGGTTGGATCCTGCGGAAACCATTGCCTGGGCCTGGGCGAGATCCTGCGCGGTATCGGAGACCGCCTGTTCCATTTCGCGCTCGGCATCGGAGAGCTCCGCGGCGCGGCGATCGATCGCTTCCAGCAGGACCTTTGTCTGATGCACGCCTTCCTCGGTAGCCCGGACGGCGACGACGGCGGCGCTGGTGTTGCCTTCAGAGAGGTGCTCCTGGGCCTTGGACGCTGCGTTGTCGACGAACTGCAGCCGGTCACGAGCCTGGTCGACGTTGTCCTCCACCTGGGCGATTGCTGAAGGAGCGTAGCGGTCCTGCAGTTGCCTCAACGCGGCCTCGGCGGCCGCTACGCGCGCACTGACGTCGCTGGCCGCGTTTTGGGCGTCTCGGAGAGCTTGCGGGGCGTTGCGTTCGAGTTTACGGAGGGCATCGAAATCGGTCTTGTGTTCCTGGAGGCTCGCATTCACTGACTCGCACCGGCGAATGATGTCGCCGAGCCACTTGCGTTGATCCTCTTCGGTGTCGGGGATGTGGTCGTCGAGTTGCTGCTGGAGCTTGAAGGATTCGCTCATGTGGGCTTTTGCGGCTGCGATGTCTTCGGCGAAGGGCTTCACCGAGTCGTCGCCGTACTGGGCCTGGGCGAATCCGAGTTCCTGTTCGCTGGACTTGATGGCGTCGTCGGCAGCGATCAAAAGGCTTCCTGCCCGCTTTCGCAGGTCCTCGACACTTACGGATGCGAGGGGGTCGAGTACCTCTCCGTTGGCATCACGCCCGGGACCGAAGTCCATCTCGGCGGGCCGCTGTTGCAGTTGCTGGTTGTTGTTCTGCTTCCGGGTCTTGGAACGGAGGTAGAAGTAACCGCCCACTCCGGCGAGTACCAGTAATGCACCTATGAAGAGAATCGAGCCCACTGAGCCTCCGTCGTCGTTCGTGTTGCCCGCTGATCCGACGGTACCGCCGTCGAGCACTTCTGCAATTCCGGTGGTTGCGGCGATGGCCGCACCGTCCCAGTTACCCGCCTGAATCTCGGGGGCGATCACCGACCCATAAATCTCTTCGTCACGTTCGCCTATGGGCGTTGAATCGGACCCGATCAGCCCTGCCTGCTCCTGCTCGAATCCGACTACCATGATCGCGTCGCGTGGCCCTAAGTCGCTGGTCACGGCGGCCTGCTGCGCCCACGCTTCACCGTCGGAAGGATTTGTGAATGAGTCCACATACACGACGTGCAGCGTGTAACCGTGCTGGCTCTCCAACTCGGCGATGGCCTGCTCAACCTGCTGCTGCTCGCTGTCGTTGAGGACGTCTGCCTGATCAATGACGGTGTCGGAGTTGAAGTCCACGGGATCGACTGCATACGCAGCCGGCACCGCCAGCGGACTCATCATGAGAAGGGCCCCGAGACCCGCAGCGGATGAGATACGTGTGGTGCTCGACTTCATTCACGACCCTTCAGGAGTGTCCGCCGGGCGCTCCGGGAACCGGCGAAGCACGGTGCATCCAGGCTGCATCCCCCGCTTCGCCTCACTGCGATTCTATGGCCCTCCCAGTAGGCCGTCCACCGAATCGGGTATGCCTCCAGCGAAACCGGTTCGCGTTTTACGGGGCGGGTGAATGGGACACAATGAATGGACGTGCTCCGGCGTTCGGCTTGTTCACAGCAGGCATACAGGGAACGTTGGCCGAGACTCCAGTTTGGCTTGGCATAGTTTCAGGGAGCATCAGTGAAAGGACAACCGATGACCGAGAACAACGCCGGCTATAACGGACCGCTTCCTCCCCGCCCACAGAACCCGCCGACGCAGCGCGCGGCCGAGGAACGAGCTGAAGAAGAACGGCAGGCCGCCGAACATGCTGGAGCAGGATCGTCCACTGAAGGCTCACCTGCGGACCGCCCCGGAGAGGGAGCACCAGCGCAGACAACCGATGCCAGCGACGGCGTCCACGCGCAGCAGTGGGGTACGCCAGAACAGCACGAAACTCAGGAGTACCCGACTGCCCACGCAACGCCCGCGGAGCAGCAGCCTTATGGCGCTTCGTTCGGGTATGACGCCTACTCCCAGCCCGAGACCCCCATCTACAAGCGACGGGAGAAGAAGCGGGTTGGCGCCGGAACCTTCGTTACCGGAATGTTGGTCGCCGGCCTATTGGGTGGGGGAGTGGTGGCTGGGACCGACGCGCTGCTGGACACAGGTAATGGTGCCGGGAACACCGGCACAGCGCAGCCGCAGTCCGTTGTTGTCAACGACACCGGGAGCGTCAATGAGATCACCGGCGCGGCCGCGAAGGCTTCGCCTAGCGTGGTCACAATCTCAGTGAGCGGTGGGCAGTCCGGTGGTTCCGGTTCAGGAATCATTCTCGACACTGAGGGTCATATCCTTACCAACACCCACGTAGTGACCCTCGGCGGGCAGGTGGCTGACCCGGCGGTCGAAGTGAGGACCAACGACGGCCGCGTGTTCCAAGCGGAGGTGGTCGGTACGGATCCGCTCTCCGACCTGGCCGTGATCAAAATCGACGCGCCGGACCTGCAACCCGCAACCCTCGCGGATTCCTCCGAGCTGAATGTCGGTGACGTTGCTATCGCTATTGGTGCGCCACTGGGTCTCAGCGGCACGGTAACGGACGGAATCATCTCCACGCTCAACCGAACCATCAGCGTGCAGTCTTCGGCTGTGCCCGAACAGCAGGCCGATGAGCCCGAACAGGCTCCCGGAGACGGTTTCAACTTCCTGCCGCCGGATGGCTCCGAGGCCCCGCAGCAGGGAACCCAGGGCTCTATCTACCTCAATGTCATCCAGACGGACGCCGCAATCAATCAGGGTAATTCCGGTGGGGCGCTCGTTGACTCCCAGGGGCAGATCATCGGCGTGAATGTCGCGATCGCCTCCGCAGGATCAGGGGAGAGCGCAGGTAACATCGGCGTCGGATTCTCCGTCCCGATCAACTACGCGCAACGCGTTGCCGAGGAAATCATCGCGAACGGCGAGGCCACGCATGGCTTCCTCGGAGTCAGTGTGGGGCCTGCTGCCTCAGGCAACGCCGAGGGCGCGAGCACCTTCTCCGTCGGGGCCGAAGTGCAGTCAGTGGAACCGGACAGCCCGGCCCAAATCGCAGGACTGCAGGAGGGCGACGTCATCACCAAGGTAGGCGAACTGCCGATCGAGGATCCGCAGGCCCTTACCGCCGCGGTACGCATGCTTGCCGAGGGGGAAGCAACGCAGGTTGAACTGGTGCGCGGCGGTGAAACGCTGACCCTCGATGTGACTGTCGGCAGTTCACCAGCCTGACCGGAAGTTCGAGAGAAGCAGCCCGTCCTTGTGGCGGGCTGCTTCTTCGTCATATAGCTGCGGTATTCACCTTCCCCTTGTGGTTAGCTTGTGTGCGGCAGCTAGTAGCCGCATGGAAAGGCAGCAATGGACGAGACGAAAGCCGCGCTCAAGATCGCGGTACTGGTGAAGCACGTGCCGGACACGCAGTTCGACCGTCATCTGCAAGGAAGTGACCACACCACCGACCGCTCCGAAAGCATTCTTTCCGAGCTGGACGAGTATGCACTCGAAGCGGCGCTCCAGATCGTCGAGGCGCACGGTGGCGACGCCGCCGGCCACCGGGTTACTGCTATCACCATGGGACCTGCCGCAGCCGTGAACGCTGTCAAGAAGGCGCTGCAGATAGGCGCGCATGACGGCGTCCACCTCAGCGATGACGCCCTGGCCGGCTCCGACGCCTCCGGCACCTCGCGCGCGCTCGCCGCCGTCGTCCGCCACCTCAAAGATGTCGATATCGTTCTCACCGGCATGGCCTCCACTGATGGCGAGACCTCGCTGGTCCCGGCGCAGCTCGCAGAGCTGCTGGAGCTTCCCCAGGTCACCTTCGCCTCGAGCCTGGAGATAAGCGACGACGACGGCGCCTGGCGGCTCACCGCTCGGCGCGAAAGTGACAACTACGCCGAGACAGTGGAATGCAGCCTCCCCGCCCTGGTGTCGGTAACCGATCAGATCAACGAACCGCGCTACCCCAATTTCAAGGCAATCATGGCCGCGAAGAAGAAATCCGTCAGCACACTATCCCTTGCCGACATCGGCTTGGACGCATCGCTGGTGGGACTGGAGGGGTCCTGGACGCGGGTCGAGGACGCACAGCCGAGACCTCCCCGGACGCAGGGAACCATCATCACCGACGAGGGAGATGCAGGCCGCCGTCTGGTCGACTTCCTGGTCGAGCAGAAGCTGCTCTAGCCGCAGCTTCCAAGCGATCACCAACTTCCTGAAGGAGCCTGCCATGGCAACAGTCCTTGTCTATATCGATAATCCAGGTGCCTCGCTGCACAAAACGGATCGTGAGTTGCTGACTCTCGCACGTATCCTCGGCACACCCGCGGCCGCGGTCATCGGCGAACTTTCGCCCGCGGTGGTCGAAGAACTCGGAGCGTTCGGGGTGGGCAGTGTGTACCAGCCCTCCGCGCCGGGACTCGATGAACTGCTGGTTGCCGGTAAAGCTGCTTTCCTGTCGGCCGCGGCTTCGGCCACCCAGAGTGCCGCCATCCTCCTCGGAAACACGTTCGAGGCCAAGGAGATTGCAGCGCGGACGGGGATTCGGCTCTCCTCGGGCGTCATCACGGATGCAGTGGCCGTCAGCGAAGATTTCCGGGTCACGAAGTCCGTGTTCGCGGGTTCATACACAGTGCAGGCCGCAGTCACCACCGGAACACCCATCGTCACGGTGAAGGCCAACAGTGTGGACGTGCAGCCGGCCCTGGAAGGCTGTGTTCCCGAAACGCACACAGTCGACATCGATGTCCCAGCGGCAGCTCGTGTCACCAGCCGGACCGAGAAGGCCGCCAGTGGTCGCCCCACACTTGATGAAGCTCAGGTAGTGGTGGCCGGTGGGCGCGGGGTTGATGGGAACTTCGGACCGATCGAGGATCTCGCCGATGTACTGGGCGGTGCTGTGGGCGCATCCCGGGCGGCAACGGACGCCGGCTGGATTGAGCATGCAGCGCAGGTTGGGCAAACCGGCAAGACCGTCTCCCCGCGGCTGTACATCTCTGCGGGTATTTCCGGTGCCATCCAGCAGAAATCGGGTATGCAGACGGCGAAGGTGATCGTTGCGGTGAATAAGGACGCGGACGCCCCCGTATTCGAAATAGCGGACTTCGGCATTGTGGGGGACCTGTCGACGGTGCTCCCGCAGGCTACGGAAGAAATCCGGAAGCGCAGGGGCTAGGAGTGACAGCCCTTCCAGGCCCGAACTTCGGCGACGTACGGCGCGTGCTCTGTTTCGTGGCGCACCCCGATGACATCGATTTCGGCGCGGCGGGAACCGTCGCGAAGTGGACGGCATCCGGCGTCGATGTCCAGTACTGCATCATGACCGACGGTGACGCAGGAGGTTTCTCGGACGAGCACCGGCCGGACATCGTGGAACGACGCCGCCAGGAACAACGCTCTGCTGCCGGACTGGTTGGCGTGGAGACGGTCCATTTCCTCGGACACCGGGACGGCTATCTGGAGCCTAGCGAGGAACTGGTGGCCAGCGTCGTCGAACTGATCCGGTGTGAACGCCCGCAGATTGTTCTCTCGATGCACCCCGAGCGAAACTGGGAGCGGATCCAGAAAAGCCATCCGGATCATTTGGTGTGTGGGGAGGCAGTGACCCGTGCCATCTACCCCGCTGTGGAGAACCAGTACGCGTTTCCGGAGCTGGCCGCCAAAGGGGTTGACGCTTATCGAGTTCCCTGGCTGTGGTTCTTCGGTGGACCTACGCAGCTGGAGAATCACTTTGTTGACGTCACTGACCATGTAGAGGACAAGATGCGTGCACTCCAATTCCACGCCAGCCAGCATCCGGACATCGACCGGATGGACCAGGCGGTCCGTGGGTTCCTGAACGCAAATGCGGAGCGCGGTGGGCTCACGCAAGGCCGGAGCGCCGAGGTCTTCCAGGTAGTTCCGGTCAATACGGACGCAACTATCGCGGGTTTCTAGAGCGATTGCAGCTGTTGGAGAGGACCGCGAGGACGGCTCTCTCCAACAGCTCCTTAGCTCTCAGGGCGGCGCAGGTCAGGCGTTGAACGGAATCTGCACAACCATCGGTAGGGTTGGTGCTTCCGAACCACCCTCCGGTTCGACGGTGATTGCGAGGCCGCTGTAGGCGTTAATTCCTTCTACAGGCACTTCTTTGTGAGTGACTTCCTCGGCCGTCATGGTGCCAAGGGACTCCGGAGGAGCGCCGTCCGCGGGCAGCCGCCACATCTGATAGACCTTGCCTGCGGGAGGGGCCGGAACGCCGTCGAGGGTCACCACGGCGGCATCCTCGGACGTGGAGAACGCGAGTTCGGCGGTTCCACCACCCTCGATCGGGACCTGGTTCCGCTGCACGTCCGCCGCCTGCATCACTTCCTCCTGGACGGACGAAGGCTGCAGATTCTGGGCAACGGTCACACCACCGACGGCTACGACGACGGCGGCCGCCGCTGCCACGAGCCAGCGCCCCGCCGATGAGGGCTTGCGACGCGCTTCCCGTCGGGCGGAGAGGTCGTCTGCCGGGACAGGCGGAGTACTGTGAACAGGTTGAGCCTGCCGGTCTTCCGGGAGGCTGCTCATGATGCGTCCAAGCAGATCAGCGGGCGGTTCAGCCTCGTCAACGGCATAAGCCTTCGCTATTGTCTCTTGCGCGGCCCGAACTCGTTCGTTGAACGACTCGCGTTCCTCGGGAGTGGATCCTGAGACGTAGTCCTCGAGTGTGGTGCGCTCCTCTTCGCTCACAGCATCCAGGGCATACATCTCAGCCCACTCAAGGGCCAGGCCGTTGGCCAGGTCCTGCCGAAGATCATCTGCAAACTGCTTGTTCATATCCTTGTCCTGCATCTCAGTTCACCCCCAAACAGGTTTTCAGTCGAATCAGGCCATCCCTGATTCTCGATTTGATAGTTGGTACTGCTACTCCCAGCTTTTCGGCGACCTCGCGGTAGGTCAGGCCACCGTAATATGCCAGCCGTACGGATTCCTGCTGGGTTTCCGTCAGCGTCTCGAGACACTCGACGACTGCCTCAGCCTCGAGGCGCTGCGTGACAGTGTCCACGACGTCGTCATGGTCCTTGACCTGCATGGCGGCACCATAGCGTGCTTCGCGTTCGGTCGAGCTCTGTTCCGACCGGACTTTGTCCACAGCCCTGCGGTGAGCCAGGGTCATCAGCCAGGCCATCGGACTCCCGGCCTCAGGGTTGAAACGGTCCGCCATGTTCCAGACCTGCAGGTACACCTCCTGCGTGGTGTCCTCGCTCAGTTCGGGATCGATCAGGACCCGCCTTGCGAGCCCGTAGACCCGGCGCGAAGTCTGTGTGTAGAACTCCGCAAATGCGTTGCGGTCCTGGCGTGCGATCCGTCCGAGCAGTTCGGCGAGCGCTGCAGAAGACCCGGCTGGGTCACCGGCAGTCTGCTGGGCGTCCAGTCTCGCGGGGCTTATCCGGCTCACACGTGGCGTATCCATAGGCTTCAAGCATAAAGCTCCGTGATGACTATCCAGTACATGTGTGTCCCGAAAGCGCATACCCAGGACATGACTGCTGAGGACACGTGGTTCCAAAGTGCGAGTCAGCATTACTCCACCGCCCTGCCCCCCGTCCATTCGATACCGCCGTTCCCTAGCCGATGGCGGTTGAACCAAACGGTCCTCCGCCTCAAGCGCTGAGTACCAGTGGCCGGCATTGCAGACGAACACTGATGACTGATGACACCTATAATTCGGAGCCGTTGCTGCAGGGGATGGGCGGGATGCCGAAGATGCTTAGCGTGTCGCTACGGCGATGAGCGAATTTGCGTTGAGCGTTATGTGCCCGCCCAGGGAATCGATGAAGCGTTCGCGGACCCGTTCGCGGCCGTCGGGGTCTTCCGGCAATAGAAAACGGTACCCACTGCCCAGAACCAGGGACCACGCAAGGTCGGCATCGAGCGGGATTTCCTGGGGAGCACTGTGGACTTCAACTGAGGCGAATCCGCTGGCATCGAGGAATTCGGTGAGCTTCACCGAGGAAGCGATCTGCTCCAGTTGGCGTGTCGGTTTGGGCGCTGGAGCTTCTGCCAATTGCGGCTGCTCGGCGTAAGCAGCCTCTTTGAGGAGAGCCGCAAAGGGCTCGTGTGCGCCTTCCTGCCACGTGCTGACGGCGAGGCGACCACCACTGCGTAGCTGCTCGGCCAGGTTCCGGGTTCCGGCCACCATGTCGGAGAGGAAGAAGAGACCGTAGCAGCACAGAACGGCGTCATACGGGGCTTGTCCTGTCCAGGTGGATACGTCGGCCTCCGTGAAAGTGACGGATTCCAAGCTCAGTGCTGAGGCTTTCGACGAAGCGAGTCCAAGGAGCCCGGCAGACAGGTCAACGGCGTCGACGTGCCCTTCGGGGCCAACCAGTTGCGCCGCCGGAATGGTGCTGGCGCCGCTTCCACAACACGCGTCGAGGACTCTTTCGCCGGTGTGGATGTCCGCTGCGGCGACAACGGCGTTGCCCATCGGATTCCACAGCGCCGGTGCCAGGCGCTCGAAGTGCTCGGCGCCGTCGTCGAACAGTGAACCAACGTTCTTCACGAGATTTCCTCCGTGCTGGACTGCTTGATGAGCGCGCCGTCGAATCCCAGTTGGCGCCACGCCTCGTAGACGACGATCGACGCCGAATTGGCGAGATTCAAGGAGCGCCGGGACGGCAGCATGGGTAGGCGTACCCGCGCTGTCACTGCGGGGTGATCCTTGACCGACGCCGGAAGCCCCACGGATTCAGGACCGAACAGCAGCACGTCGCTCGGACGGTACTGGATATCCGAGTAGGTTCTCTCGCCTTCAGCGGTATAGGCGAAGAGACGTTCCGGCTGCAGCTTCGCGAGGGCCGTTTCGAGGTCGGGGTGAACGGTTAGGACGGCGAGGTCATGGTAATCGAGGCCGGCCCGGCGGAGCTTCGTGTCGTCCAGATCGAAACCCAGGGGCTCGACCAGGTGTAGTTCCGCACCGGTAACCGCGGCCAGCCGGATGGCGTTGCCGGTGTTTCCCGGAATTTCAGGGGTGTGGAAGAGGATGCGGAGCACTGTGCAATCCTAGCGCCCGGCCGCGCTGAGCAGCCGGGCAAGAACGGGAACCTGCACGGTGCTTGCCTGTGGACCCTCTGAGAGGAATCGTTTGACTTCCCGCAGGAGGGTTCCGGGATTGGAAACGTGGACCATCGCGAGCCCGGACCGGTCCAGCGACGGCGGGTAGTCGATGATCGGCTCGAACGGATTGTTCTGGCGTCCATGAAGCACCAGCCACCCGCGCACATTGCACTCAGGAAACATCTCCTGGATCTGACGCACTGTATCGGTGATCCGTACGTGGCCGGCGCGGCGTCCGCGATGCCTGAGCTGGCGGCCATCCCACGAATAGTTCCCCGGCGGAGCGATCAGCGAATCGATGACCGCGATGCGGTACCCGGCGAGGACCGCGTGGCCCGCTTCGATCCCGCCACCGAAGGACAGACCGTTCACCAGCCGGGCGGCCGGGAATCCCTGCAGCAGTGTGCTTTCGATGAGTCGGGCAGTGGCACGTTCGCCGTCGTACCGTGACGCTGAACCGGAACGGAACTTCTTCAGGACGCCCGGCTGACGGGCAAGCCCATGTACCTGCTGGCTGGCAACCGTCAGGGGCAGGCTGTCGTTCGCGCTTCCGTAGGACGGTTCGTAGCGAGGCGCTTGGGCGAACTCATCCCTGACCGGTTCAGGCCTGGCCTGCTTTCTCCGGGGTGGTGTGGTTCCGGCATCGGGGAGGGGATCGATACGGCCGAGCGACCGGTCATAACGACGACGCCGATCCGGGTCGATGAGCGTCTCATACGCCACGGCCACATCGTGGAAGAGTTCGGCGCTCCCACCGGAATCGGGGTGGAAGGAGCGAGCCGCTCTGCGGTAGGCGTCCTTGATCTGCTTCGCGGTGGCGCCCCTGGTCAGCCCGAGCACACTGTATAGCGTGGGTTCCGGAGCTGCCATGGAGGCCTTTCGTCGGTCTGGGAGGCGGTCCAAGAGTTGAGAGGACTTCCGCGCTTGACTGTAAACGGTGCGCTCAACTCCGGCAAATGGTCAGCTCACCGGCCGAGGGCCCCGCGCCGAGCGTCAGCGAGGGGAGGGAGGGCGGTGAGCGCTCACCGGCCGAGGGCCCCGCGGGGCGTGGGTACGAATTGGATGTCGGTGCGTGACGCTAGCATCAGGGTCATGGCGATCAACGAGGGCATGCAGGGCGAACTGGACTGGTACGGAAGGCAGCTTGAGCGGGAAGATTACAGCGGGGTTCACTTTGTGGACTGCGACTTCACCGAGCTGCGCAGTGAAGGGACAATCTTCAGCGGCTGCGTATTCCGTAATGTGAAATTCAACGTGTCCACCCACGCGAACAGCGCGTTCGACAATTGCCGTTTTGAGAACTGCAATTTGTTCGACGCCGCGTTTGAGGGCTGCAAGGTCACCGGAAGCATTTTTGTCCGTTCCTCGTTGAAGCCCATCCGGGTCCAGGGCGGCAATTGGTCCTTCGTATCACTACAGAACGCCGACCTTCAGGGCGGGGCATTTTCGGAAGTGAACCTCACGGAAGCGGATTTCACGGGGGCCGACCTGCGGCGCGTGCAGCTGCGGGACTGCCGGTTGTCCAGCGTCGTCTGGAACGGGGCACGCTTGCGCGACGCGGATCTGCGGGGCAGCACACTGGACGGAATCGACGCCGAGACTTTCAACGTGTACGGCGCCGTCATTGATGCAGGCCAGGCGCTGAGCGTCGCCGAGGCATATGGTGCGGTTATCCGGTGAGGCTCGTTGTGGCAGTCAACCCGCGGGCGGGTAGCGGGGCGGGCGCGCGTGCGTCGCCTGAGGTTGTGCGCGCGTTGCGGGAAGTAGGGCACGAAGTCGACCTCGTGCAGGTGGACGATCCGGTAGGTCTCCGAGCGCGGCTTGCATCAGCGCTTGCCGGAAAACCCGAAGCACTTGTTGTGGTGGGCGGCGACGGCATGGTTCATATCGGTATCAACGCTATCGCAGGCACCGCAGTACCTCTAGCCATTGTTCCCGCAGGTACGGGGAACGACATCGCGCGTTCACTGGGGCTTCCGGTCGGCAAGCCGCCGGCCGCGGCCGCCTCCCTGGTGCGTGTCCTCGGGATGGAACCCCGCAGTATCGACCTCGGCCGGATTACCTCGGTGGGGCATCCGGATGTCTGGTTCGCCGCAGTCTGTTCCGCGGGACTGGACGCTGTCGTGAACGCGAGGGCAAACCGTTGGTCATGGCCGCGCGGCCGGGTGAAGTACGTGCTCGCGCTGCTTCGTGAGCTGCCTTTCTTCCGGCCGCCGACTTACGGGTTGTCGGTAGACGGACGGGAAACGGACATCGAAGCGATTTTGGTGTGCATTTCGAATATGCGCTCGGTCGGAGGGGGCATGCTCATCACCCCTGGCGCACGGTACGACGACGGGCGCCTGGACCTGCTGACTGTCGATCCCATGCCGAGGCTGAAGTTGCTGACGCTGTTCCCGCTAATCTTCTCGGGCCGCCATGTGGGCCTCAAAACCGTGCACCTGCAGACTGTCTCCAGCGTGTCACTTGACGTCCCAGGTATCACGCTCTTTGCCGATGGTGAGCCGGTGGGCCGAGCGCCGGTTGACATCACTGTGGTACCCGCAGCGCTGAAGGTATTCACGTAGCGGCTCATGGGGACCGCTCCCCATGGGTCCGTGAACGGGACAGTGGCTAGAGTGGTTGCGGGAATAGGGAGGATCCCGATCCCAAGCGAGAGAACAGGAAGTACGCACCAGTGTTGGTAAGGCCGTCCAGACCGCTGCTCCGCTGCGCGGTCCTGTTCGCGGTTGCAACGCTCTTGGCGGGATGCCGGATTGAGGTGCCGATCGAACCCGGCGCGCCCGTGCCGAGTGACGCGGCGTCGTCAGCCGGGGCGGAGCCGTCCTCTGGGGCAGGGCCGTCGTCTGGGGCGGCGAACTCCACCGTGCTCCCGCCGATTCCGCGCGCGAAGATCGTCGGCGAGGACATGACGTTCGAACGCGGCGGGTACATCGAGGAAGCCGACATGGTGGCGTTTTCCGATGGTGTCTCGCGTGCAGGCGGATGGAGTCAGGAGAAATTGTTGGTCAACGGTGAGTCCGTCTACGTGAGCGAAGCCGGGTGTACGGCGTCGTTGCGCTATACGGCGGCCCAGGCGCCCCTGGTGGTCGAGGGGAATGACCGTGCGTCCACCGAAGCGCTCTTCCGCTTCATGGACCCCAGCATCCTGCCCGAATACCTGGTTCCGACGAGCTGGTTGTGGGGCCAGACGCCCGGTGAATTGACGGCGTCGATCGAGTTCCTCACCTACGTTCAGGAGGCAACGGGGGAGGCGCCCGCCAGCGCCGTCTCGCTCCGGCTCTTCCACGCCACGGGTACCGGGCTCGCGTTCACCGTTTCGTGTCCTACGAATGACGAACTGACGGCGGCCGTGGCCGACATCCGCGGTCGGATCTCGGTGGTTCCACCGGGTTAGGCGTCCCCTGGTTCGGCTGATGCATGGATCCAGCGGCCGTACAGCGCCGAGTCAGCTTCCAGAAGCGAAGCGAGGGTGAAGCGGCGCAGTGGTGTGTGATCCCCGTGTGAGGCCAGCGCCGAACCCTGGCCGGCGGTGAGGAGCGGGCTGACTGACAGGCACAGCTCGTCCACCTGGTCCTGGGCGATGAAACTCCCGAAAACTCCCGGCCCGCCTTCACACAGGATGCGCCCCAGCCCTCGCTCCTGGAGCCACTCGGTGGAACGGTGGGCATCGACGGCCTTTTCACCGCAAACAACGACGTCGGCAACCTCACGCAGCGCCTCGAGCCGTTCGTTCGGCGCGGCGGCAGCGGTGAAGATGATCGGCCGGACCGGCGAACGCTCGAACAGTTCGCCCGTCGGATCGAGGTCCAGCGTCCCCGAGATCACCGCCAGTGCCGGGTGGAGGGAGTATCCGTGTTCCTGGCGCCACTGCGAATCCTTCTCGTTGACCAGCTCGCCGGCGTAACCTTCGGCGCGGACCGTTCCGGCTCCAACCACGATTACGTCGCACAGCCGGCGAATCAGCCCAAAAAGCCTGCGGTCGCCGTCGTTACCCAAGGGTGCTGAAACACCCTGGTACGAAGCGGACCCGTCCAGGCTGGCGATGAAATTGAAACGGACCCACGGGCGGGTCTCCGGGTACGAATAGAGGTCGAGGATGTGCTCATCGGAGAGGTCCTTCGCGGGGGAGGGGCTGAGCTGGTTGATCACGGCTGGTTGGCCTCCCCCATGTTGTGCAAGAGATAAGCCGGTTCGCGCCACCCCATTACTGCTTCGACGACGTTGATCGCGGAGCGGGAGGCCGCGACGTTGTGCATGCGGAGAATCCTGGCTCCGCCCATCGCGCACATCACCGCCGCGGCAAGGGATCCGTCCACCCGTTCGTGCTTGGGCAGGTTCAGGGTCTCACCGATGAAGTCCTTGTTCGAGACCGCCGCCAGCGCGGGATAACCCAAACCTGCGATCTCGTTGAAGCGTCGTGTGATCTCGAGCGAATGAAGGGTGTTCTTGTTGAGGTCGTGGCCGGGATCCACCAGGATCCGGTCCTCACCGATGCCGAGGCTCACAGCGCGTTCCACCTGCCGGAGCAGGAACTCGACGACCTCCGTAACCACGTCGCCGTACGTCGGCCGCCCGAGAACCTGACGCGGTTCGGCGAGGCTGTGCGTGATCACCACGTGTGCACCGGTCTGGGCAATCACCGCCGCGAGATCGGGGTTCCTCAGGCCCGTGGTGTCGTTGATGACGTTGGCACCGGCTTTGATGGCCTGTTCCGCCACCTCCGGCAGGAAGGTGTCAGCAGAGATAACGACGTCGGAGAAGTTACGGACCTCCTCGATGACCGGAACAATGCGGGCTGCTTCCTCGGCAGCCGGTATGGCCGGCCCCGGCGCGAAAGGCGCGCCGCCGATATCAACCCAGTCGGCGCCGTCGTTGACTGCCTGTTGCGACGCGGCAACAGCCGCCTCAAGGCCGAAGGTGCGGCCGCCGTCGTAAAAGGAATCCGGAGTGCGGTTGATGATGGCCATCAGCGCGATCCGGCGGCTGAAATCCAGGGTACGCGTGCCGAAGACATGCTTGGGGTGCAGGAGTTCGGGAACAGGGGCCGGAGGTCCGGCGCACAGGGAATTGTCAGCCACAGCTCCTTTCTACCAGTCGTTGCTGACGGTCCCAGTGCCAACGAAACGGCAGGACACGCCCGTTACGCGTCGGCATAAAGGGCGCGTCATGCCAACTCGATGGGCGGGTTCGGCTTAAACAGTGCCCGAGGATAGAATTGACCGGTGCCCGTGTATCTCGATCACGCGGCGACCACGCCCCTCTCGGCGCCCGCGCTCGCCGCACTCACCACAGAACTAAGCCGCAGCGGCAACCCGTCTTCGCTGCACGGCTCGGGCCGTCGCGCCCGCAGGGTCGTGGAAGATGCACGGGAGACGCTGGCGAGGGCTGCCGGTGCGCATCCGTCGGAGGTCATTTTCACCTCGGGCGGCACTGAAGCGGACAACCTGGCGGTGAAGGGCCTCTATTGGGCGCGGCGCAGCGAGGATCCCAAGCGCACGCGCATCCTGTGCAGCGCCATGGAGCACCACGCCGTCCAGGACACAGTCGAATGGCTGCAGCGGCACGAGGGAGCCGAGGTGACCTGGCTCCCGGTGGACGGGGACGGGGTAGTGCGGGTGGACGCCCTGCGCCGCGAACTCGGTGCGGGAGCCGGGAACATTGCCCTCGTCACCGTCATGTGGGCCAACAACGAGGTGGGGGCGCTCCAGCCGATTCCCGAGATCGCCGCCGCAGCAGCAGAACACGGCATTCCCGTCCATTCCGACGCGGTGCAGGCTTTCGGATCGATTCCGGTGTCCTTCACCGAATCCGGTCTGGCCACCATGGCCGTCAGCGGTCACAAGATCGGCGGGCCGGTCGGCGTAGGTGCGCTACTGGTCGGTCGAGCCGTAAAGCTGACGCCCGTCCAGCACGGCGGGGGGCAGGAGCGCGATATCCGTTCGGGCACGCTGGACACCGCCGGTATTGCGGCGTTTGCGGCAGCCGCCGACGACGTCGTCGCTCACCTTCCAGCCGAGTCCGCCCGGATCGGTGCTCTGCGGGACCAGCTGATCGCCGACGTCGAACGCGCAGTCCCCGAAGCAGTGCTGCGTGGTCCACGTAATGCGAGACTGCCCGGCAATGCTCATTTCACATTCCCGGGCTGCGAGGGCGATTCGCTGCTCTTCCTTCTCGACGCCGCCGGCGTGGAGTCCTCCACCGGGTCGGCCTGCACCGCGGGGGTGCCCCGGCCATCACACGTTCTGCTCGCGATGGGCCTGAGCGAAGCCGAGGCGCGCGGGGCACAACGGTTCACCCTCGGGCATACATCCGGGCCCGCCGACGTTGACGCGTTGGTGGCAGCGCTTCCCGAAGCGTACGAGCGCGCCCGGAAAGCCGGGATGTCCGGCCACGCATCATCCATCCAGACAGCAGGAACAGGTTTTCACGCATGAGAGTACTCGCAGCAATGAGCGGCGGAGTGGACTCGGCCGTCGCCGCCGCCCGTGCGGTTGAGGCGGGTCACGACGTCGTCGGCGTCCACCTGGCGCTGTCCCGTATGCCCGGCACCCTGCGAACCGGCAGTCGCGGATGCTGCACCATCGAAGACAGCCGTGATGCCTGGCGGGCCTGCGACATCCTCGGCATCCCGTACTACGTCTGGGACTTCTCGGAGCGGTTCAAGGAAGACGTCGTGGATGACTTCATCGCCGAGTACGCTGCCGGGCGGACCCCCAACCCCTGCATGCGCTGCAACGAACGCATCAAGTTCGCGGCCCTGCTGGAAAAGGCGCTCGCGCTCGGTTTCGACGCCGTCTGCACCGGGCACTACGCGAAGGTCATCGAGAACGCCGACGGCAGCCGGGAACTGCACCGCGCGGCGGACTGGGCCAAGGACCAGTCCTATGTACTGGGCGTCCTGACCCACGAACAGCTCAGGCACTCCATGTTTCCGCTCGCTGAGACGCCCTCCAAGGCAGAGGTCCGCGCGGAAGCCGAACGGCGTGGACTCTCGGTTGCCAACAAGCCGGACAGCCACGACATCTGCTTCATTCCCGACGGCGACACCCGCGGCTGGCTCGAGGAGCGTATTGACCTGACCGAGGGCGACATCGTCGATGTGGACGGCGAGAGAATCGGCACGCATCCGGGCGCCAACGCCTTCACCGTCGGCCAACGCAAGGGTCTCAAGCTGGGACGTCCCGCCCCGGACGGCAAGCCCCGGTTCGTGCTGGAGATCCGGCCCAAGGAGAACACTGTGGTGGTCGGCCCCGAACGGATGCTCGCCGTCGACGAACTGCGCGGAATCAAGGTCTCCTGGGCCGGAGAGCCGATTCCCGCCGTCGAAACCGGCGAGGAGTTCGAGTGCATGGCCCAGGTGCGGGCGCACGGAGACCCCGTCGATGCGAGGGCCTGGGTGAAGCACGACGACGACGGCCGCCAGAGCCTGACTGTCCGCCTTATTGAACCGATGCGTGGCGTCGCCCCGGGCCAGACCGTTGTGATCTACCAGGGCACGCGCGTGCTGGGCCAAGCTACCCTGGACTCGGCCCGCTCGCTTGAGCGGCCGGACCTCGCAGCCCGCTGACGCCCTTCCCGGACACAATGCGCTTCCGTGTTCGGGTTTCTGCTTAACTGGAAACATGACAGAAGACACCCGGGACTTCGACCCCGCCGCGAGTTCCCTTGCCGGCGAGGTCGATCCAGCAGTCATGGAGGAGTTGCTCGCGGTCCGCGGCAGCATTGACAACATCGACGCAACCCTGGTGTACCTGCTCGCCGAACGGTTCAAGGCCACCCAGCGTGTTGGGCACCTGAAGGCTGACCACCAACTGCCTCCCGCAGATTCGGCACGCGAGGCTGCGCAGATAACCAGGTTGCGTGCGCTCGCCGAGGAAGCACACCTTGACCCCGCGTTCGCGGAGAAGTTCCTGAACTTCATCATCTCCGAGGTCATCAGGCACCACCAGGACATCTCAGAGAACCACTCATCTCGCGATGCCTGATGCCGTAACAGTGACCGCGGCCGGCGACTGGCCGGGCCAGGATCCGGCCGAAGCGATCCGCATCATTCGTGGAGAGCTCGGGAGTCCGAACCTGCCGTTCCTTCCCTCGTTGCCGCAGCGGGGAGTCGGCAGTGACGAGGTTGGCCGGACGGCCGCGCTGCTGAGCGAGCTTCCCGTCGACCTGCAGCCGCACGGCTGGCGCCTGGTCGACCGGCCGGGACAGGACCTCCGCCGTGCGGCTTCAGCCCTGTCCACAGACCTGAACGTTCTCGCGGACCTGGTCGGCGCGGAAGCGGACCCTGCTGCAGGGTTCAAGGTTTCCTGCCGTGGCCCGCTCTCCATGGCCGCTAACCTGTACCTCCATAACGGCGAGCGGGCACTGATTGACCATGGGGCCCGCAGAGACATCCGTGATGCCCTGGTGGACGGCGTCGTCTCCCTAATACGACGTACCACAGCGGCGAACCCGGCCGCGGAATTGACCGTGCAGTTGGATGAGCCCGAGATTATTGACGTGCTCGGCGGCGCCATCCCCACGGCAAGCGGCTACCGCACCCTTCGTGCCATACCCCAGCACGAGGTCATCGAAGCCTGGACAGCGGTTGCTGAAGCCGCCCAGAAAGCCGGTGCCGCCGTCGTCGTACTTTCTCTCCGTGAGACCGAAGCGCTGCAGATTCTGACGCGGACGCCGCAGGTCGGCTTTGCGGTGCCGGTAGCCGGCGCAACCGGTCAGGACTGGGAAGCGATCGCTGAACTCGTTGAGGGCGGCCGGCGTTTCTGGGCAGCTCTTCCCGTGCCGGTGCAGCGGCCGGTGAAGATTCAGGACACGGCGGAGGCGCTGCTGCGCCCCTGGCGGGGTATCGGGCTTCCGCTCTCGAACCTGGGTGCCGTTAGGTTGCTGCCCGCCGAAAGACTCTCCGAGTATGGGCCGGACAACGCGCGCCGAATGCTGCGGCATCTGCACTCAAGCGCCGATGCCCTGAACCAGGCGATTGCCGACGCCTGAACGCTACACCCGACGCTCCCAACGTGCCGGCGCCTCTTCGGCGGGGAGGTCGCCATTATAGGGAGATGTTTCATAGGTAAATCTGCCCGCGTACACGAGCACCGGGCCCAGCTGCCGGTGCAGAACGTTGGAGGAGATGCGGAAACAGTTCTCGGCGGCGTCCCACCATTGCTCCACATACGCCTTGGCGCCGACAAATTCCGGGATCGGCAGTCTCAGCGGACCGGCGAACAGGCGGGTGTTCCAGGAGACCATGCGCATCCGGCCGGTGGTGGTCACCTGGCACGTCAACGCCGTAGCCATCCGCCGGTGGACTCCGAGGTAATCGACAAGTACGTCGCCTGTCCAGGATGTGGTGTCCTCGAAGACGCGGTGCGCTGCCTTGAAGTGGAAATCCCGGCGGGCTGTGAGGGAGGGGCGGCCGAACGGATCCATGTGGGCCCAGTTCCGCACCCTGAACTGCACGTTTCCCTCGTACTCCGGGAAGAACGTGTTCTCCCGGGCTGCCAACGCGAAAAGGGGCCGCATGATCCTCGATGGGCTGCCTGCAACGTCGAACGTGCCGCTGCAGATGGCATGGGCCCCGCTGCGCTGGTGGAAACTGAAGTAGTCCTGCAACTGGGGCTGCAGCCGGCTGAATTCTTCTCCGAGCGCGAGCTGGTAGATGGACAATGTCATGGCCATCTCCTTTCAGCAATCCAGTCCAGGATGATGCGGGCAGTGAAGCGTCCATGCGCACGGAGCATCGGACTGCTTGGGAGATCAGGCTGCATCCCGTAATGGGTCATGTAGGCGGCGAGGACCGCAAGCCAACTGTCGACGTCGTCGGGATCCGCTGCCGCTGACAAGGGCGAATCCCGCAGCCACGGACGAGGATCGATGCCGCCGTGGCGAGCATAAAGGAGCAGACCCACCCAGTCCGCCCACGCCGGTCCGCGAGCGAGGAAGTTCCAGTCACAGACGAAAGCACGCTTGTCGCTGCGCTGGATGATGACGTTGTCGGCCCTCAGATCGTTGTGCAGGATGGCATCGCCTCTCAAGGCATCGGCGCTGCGGTTGCACAACGCTTGCAGCTCGTTCAACCGTCCGGCCGTCCACGGCGTAAGAAAGGCGGGCAGCTCACCGCTGGCGCCCAAACGATGGAAGATCGAACTGACCTCCGGATCGTCGCTGAGCCCAGCTGACATCGGGCCGCCGGTCACACCGCGCGGTAGCCCGGCCAACGCGTCCTGAATCGTCACGAGGCTTTCGTGGATCGAACCCAGGTCGGCTTCCGTCCAGGGCGTTCCCGGCATGTAGCCGTGAATGGTCTCGAAGCAGAGAACCTGCCACTCGGCGTCGTCGTCATCTGCTGTGAAGGCCGCCCGGAGGTGTGGGACAGGCAGGTGCGGCGGAAGGAGTTCGAGCACTGCCTGCTCCCGCACATACGCGTCGTGGATGAACTTGTCCGACGACGGCGCCGCCTTGACGAACAAGCTGCGCTCGGCGGACTCTACGATCGCGGCGAAGCCGGGAGTGAAGCCACCGCCTGCCGGCATAGTGCGGCCAACCGGGCTACCCAACCGAACCTCAATGCGGGACCGTACCGATTCAGGGAGCGTGCTCCACTCGCGCCGCCGGGCCGTCCGGGTGTAGTCGAACACCTCGGGGTGCGTTCCCATGCTAGAGCCGCCCTGTTGCCTTGAGACGGATATACAGGTCGGCGAGTTTGGATGGAAGCTCGTGCGGCGGTTCATCGACCACCTCCGCGCCCAACTGGTGCAGGCGGGCCTTGATGGCAGCACGGTCGAGGAGCGCCCGCTCGGCCGCTGCCGCGCGGAAAGTTTCAGCCGCCGTCGTTCGCTCGCGTCGCAGTTCGTCGAGGTGCGGGTCGCGGACCGAAGCCACAACGACGACGTGCTGCGAGGTCAGGGACGGCAGCATCGGAAGGAGTCCTTCCTCCACCGCTCCGGAATCAAGGGCAGTGAGCAGCACAACCAGCGAGCGGTGGGCAGAAATGGACCGAATCTGTGCAGGGATTTGGGAGAAATCGGCCTCGATCAGTTCCGAATCGAGCGGTGCCATGGCAGTGACCAGCGAGGCAAGCAGATTCCCCTTCGCGGCGGACTCAACGCGCGCACGGGGCCTGCGGTCGAACGCGAGGAAATCCACGCGGTCACCGCCACGCTGCGCGAGCACCGCGAGCAGGAGGGACGCCTCGATGCCCGTGTCGAGCCGTGGCTCATCCTCGATCCGTGCTGCGGAGGTCCGTGAGGTGTCCAGCACGATCACCACCCGCCGGTCCCGTTCCGGGCGCCACGTCCGCACAACGGTGTCGCGCCGTCGCGCAGTCGCGCGCCAGTCGATCGAGCGTACGTCATCGCCGCGAACGTAGTCCCGGAGGGAGTCGAATTCGGTGCCGGCTCCGCGAATCTGCACCGCTGCCCGGCCATCCAGTTCACGAAGCCGGCGAAGCTTGGAAGGCAGTAGGCGCTTGGAGTGGAAGGGCGGCAACACCCGAAGGCCGCCCGGTGTCTTGATCGTAAGTTGGCGCGCAGCAAGTCCGAGCGGGCCGACACTGCGCACTGTCACATGGTGAACAGCCAGATCACCGCGGCGCTGGGGAACGAGCTGTACCTTCACACGCCGCCCTTCCCCCGGTGGCACGGAGACCCGTTGGACCGGATTCACAGCCCCTGCCGACGGCTGCCAGCCCTCGCGGATCCAGCCGCGGAGCGCCCGCCCCGAGTGATTCCGTACGGTGAGCGTGCTGAAAGCGCTCTCCGTCAACCGCACCGACTCAGGCAGCGTGCGTTCAACGCCCACGCGGCGCGGCGAGGCAGCCAGGAGCAGGTCGACAGCGCACGCGAGCACAAGCAAGGCGAGCCACACGGCGATGGAGGCCGGGCCGGGGTAGAGAACAACCGGCAGCACACCGAGCAGTGCACACAGGACCAGACGGGATGTAATGCTCATTCCGAAGCGCCCACGGGTTACCGGGGCACCGGCACTGTGGCGAGGATGCTGCCGAGCACGCTATCCACGCTGACACCGTCCATCTGGGCTTCCGGACGCAGCGCCACCCTGTGTCGCAGGGCGGGGAGCGTGAGGGCCTTCACGTCGTCGGGCGTGACGAAGTCGCGTCCGGCGAGCCACGCCCATGCACGCGAGGTGTTCAGCAGGGCCGTTGCCCCACGTGGGGAGACCCCCAACTGGAACGACGGCGCCGACCGGGTAGCGCGAACTACATCCACGATGTAGCCGATCACCTCGGGCGCAATGCTCACTCTCTGTACCGCCTGTCGGGCCTTCGCCAGATCCGACTCTCCCGCGACCGCCCGGACACCGGCACCGGACAGGTTCCGCGGATCGAAGCCGGCACTGTGACGGCGGATCACCTCGATCTCGTCGTCACGTTCCGGCAGAGGGAGGGTGAGCTTGAGCAGGAACCGGTCCAGTTGTGCTTCCGGCAGTGGATAGGTCCCCTCATACTCCACCGGGTTCTGCGTAGCGGCCACGATGAACGGATCCGGCAGTGCACGGCTTACGCCGTCGACCGAGACCTGACGCTCTTCCATGGCTTCGAGAAGTGCTGCCTGCGTTTTCGGCGGCGTCCGGTTGATTTCGTCAGCGAGCATGATGTTGGTGAAGACCGGCCCCTCGCGGAAGGTGAACTCCGCAGTCCGCGACTCGAAGATCAATGAGCCCGTGATATCACCGGGCATCAAGTCCGGAGTGAATTGCACCCGCTTGGTATCCAGACTGAGAGCAGCAGAGAGGCTGCGCACCAGAAGGGTCTTCGCTACGCCGGGCACACCTTCGAGCAGGACGTGCCCCTTGGCCAGCAGGGCAATCAGAAGACCTGTCACCGCGGCGTCCTGCCCGACCACGGCCTTCGCCACCTCGTCCCGGACAGCAACCAGGGCCTCCCTCGCGGACTCCGTCGCGCGGCTCCCGGCGCCTGGTGCGGCTGCGTCCCGGGTGTCACTGTCCGCTGCGGTCCAGTCCGGGGCGTTCCTGTTGGCCGGAGCTTCCCCGGGCCGGTGGGTCGGGGGCGCCGGCTGATACGGGTGTTGTTGATTCATGCGCGTCGAATCTCCTGTTCGAGGTCTTCCAGTTCCTGACTCCAGCGCACCAGTTGCGCGTCGGAGCGTGGCGTAAAGGTGTTAAGAATTCGGTCGACATCCTGATGGTCGCGCCCAGACTTTCGGGCCGCTGCGGCAACCACTTCGAATCGGGATCCGGACTGCGGGACCCGCAATATCGCGGCCAGGCGGTTAAGGGTGCCGGCGCGCAGTGTGTCGGCGGCGTGCTCGACGGCGTTCGCGTCCTGGTAGAGCCGGGCCCGTCCGGCGGCGGTTTCCGCCGAACGTACGACGACGGGCAGCGGCTCGGTCACCAGCGGTCCGAGCCGGCGGCCGCGCCAGAGGATAGCCAGCAACGCCGTCACCAGGAGCCAGAACATCAACGGGTTCACGAACGCGGGCAAGAGGCTCAGCGGATTAACTGGTCCGGCAGCGGCCGGCACATCCTCGGCGGTGGGCTGGTACCAGACGAGTGTCGGAGTACTTCCGAGTGTTCTGAGGGATAACGCCGCGTTCCCGTGTTCATCGGCGAGTTCGTTGCTCAGGACAGCGCCGTTCCCGATGACGAGCACCTCACCGCCGGCCGTTGCAGCGAAGGTGCCGCCTGCTTCGGCGTCGCCACCGGGTGGAATGGGGAAGCAAGTGATGTCTCCGCGATAAGTGCGGCCGCCCGGGCTGATGCTTTCCGCCGCTTGAGCGTCAGTGTTGGCACATTCAGCGGCGAGCGGCTCGGTAACCGTCTCCGGAACCACCCCTGCGGACCGGATGCCGGGAGCGAGCTCCTGCAGGATGGGTAAGCTCGGCTCGACCAGGACTACCCTGTCTGCCAGCCCTGCGGCAAGGTCGGCCAACTGGTCGGACCCCAGCCATCCGTTGGGGTCATGAAGCAGGAGGGTATCGCCTGGCCCGTCAAGGGCATCCTGAGCCTGCTCCAACGTTGTCGCCGGAATCACCTCGATACCGCTGCGCTTCAACACTTCGGCGGTGGCTTGGGCGCCCTGCGGTGCAGGGTTACCGGGCGAGAGCGGGGTGCCGTCGTTCGACGTCGCAACTAGTGCGCCGATGATCACCGAGATGACGAGCAGCGCACCCAGGATGAGCCACGGACGCGCCCGCGACAGATGATTCGTAACGGTGCGGCGCACGCTTCCCCCGTCGCCGATCACCTCCGCATCGCGCGGCCGTCCTGCCGGAGCATGTGGTGCCGTCGTCGTTCCGCTCATAGTGGTGCCGCCCATTGAGCCGTTGCGCGGGCGGACTGGGGCTGGGATCCGGTCAGGTCCCGGTCCAGTGCGACTGACCGCTCGTAATCGGTCGGGGTCGCGGGCCGGGCGCCGTAGTGCACTTCATTGAAGCGTAAGGCCAACCAGGAGATGCCCGTCTCGAACGCACTGAACGCGCCCTTCAGCTGTTCGGCGACTTCGCCGGCGGTGCGGCCTGGCTGGTCATCGAGGACAAGCCGCTCCTCCGCGGAGCGCGTGATGGCGCGGAACCTTTCCGTGAGGGCCTCGTCCCATTCACCTTGGGCCGCGGCTTCGTCAGCGAGGGTACGGTGCGCGTCGGCAGAGAGCGTGGAGGCACGCTCGAACACCGCCGGCCCGGAGCGCTTCCGCCGGGCATTCAGTCGTGGCCGGATGAGAAGGACGGCAACCACAATGACGACGGCGGCGCCGACGGCAAGCAGGATGGTCCCTAATCCGGCGTCCACACCCCTGATCTGGCCCAGCACATCGCCAAGCCAATTGAGGATCTCAGTCCAGATTCGCTCAAGCAGCGAGGGCTCGGCTTCCTGGTAGACCGGTTTCGATAACTCTTCCTGCAGAAGTTGCCGGGCCTCCTCGTCGTCAGGCTGGACCGGAACACTCGCCGATACCGGCCAGCCGATAACGTTTGTCTGCATTTGCACTCAGGGCCCGGTCCTGGAGGGCGGGCCTGCGGACCCCGGATGCCCGAATTGCCCGGCGGCCTGGCCCGGGATTGGGTGTGACACGCCGGTTGCGCGCGCTTCGTTCTCCCGGAGGAGGACGATATCGAAGCCTTCCCTCCGGATCCTGAGATCCACGTAAAGCAGTGCAGTCACTCCGGCCTGGAAGGCAAATCCGACGGCCGTGAAGACGGCCGTGATCGACTGCAGGATCAGCAGCATGGGAAGCGACTGGAACATTCCGGTCTCAAAGGAGGCGGGATCGGTGGTGAAGGACCCAAATCCGACGCCGATGAGCGAGATCGGCATGGTGACGATCTGAGTGATGACGGAAACGATGATCGCGGTGAGGATAAGGATGCCGAACGTGCGCCACCAGTTTCCGGTGGTGAGGGTCCAGGATCTGCGAAGGGCGGCGATTGGCCCTACGTTCTCCAGCATCAGCGCCGCCGGCGCCATGACCCACTTGACGTTGAGCCAGGCGGCGACCGCGATGGCGGCCAGAGTTCCAATGATGATGATTGCGATGGAACCTTGCTCCATGGCCAGTGCGAGGCCAACAAAAATAACGACGAGGATGGTGATCGAGACGGCCCAGATCAGGAACAGTATGGCTCCCAGCCCCAGCAGCGGAAGGATGCGCCGCCCGGCGAGTTTCCACAGCGCTTTGAAACCAGTGCGTTCGTTCAGAACGGCCCTTGCGATAGGGATGATCAGTACTCCCTGGAGGATCAGTACGCCTACTGATGTCAGGAGAATCAGGACCGAGCCGACAGACAGGAATGACGCAATCAGGCCCACGGTCTGCTCTGTCGAAGCAGTGAACGGGTCCAGCGTCGCGATCGATCCGGTCAGTCCGAAAGTCAGGAGGACGGTGATGATGCCGACGATCACCTGGAAGAGGATGGCGGAGCCGAAGGTTGCAAGAGCGTTGCGCCGGCAGGCCTGGAAAGCGCCGTCGAGAATTTCGCCGAGTCCGAGCGGACGCAGCGGAATGATCCCTGGTTTCGGTGGGGCCTGATACCCCGGACCCCTGCCGGGCGGGTAAGGCGGCCACCCCTGGGCACCCGGATTGACGGGCTGCTCAGAGGGCCAGGGCTGGTTTTGGCCCCACTGTGGTTGGGGCGGTTGGTTCTGCCCTTGCTGTGGCGGTCCGGAGGGCGGCTGCCATGGCCGGTCTTCCGGTTTTCCTCCCGGGAAGTTCCCGCTCATGATGATCCCCTTACATACATTTGCTGCCGGTGCCTTATTTGCGACTGCGCCCGGCTCATCTAGAACTATAGTTACCGGCGCCGACGTTTAGTGTCTTTCCTGTTCTGAAGGGCCAATTGTTCCTGACCCGGAGCGGCCAGTAATCGTCCTCTAGGATGACAGGAGCGCAGCGGAACGGCGGATGTGCTTGGTGCGCCAGCGCGCGCCAATGCGACATTGGTTGGGGCAATGGGAGAACATGGAGTCATGAAGGCACGCATTCTGGTCATAGACGACGACGAAGCACTGGCCGAGATGATCGGTATCGTACTGCGCAACGATGGGTTCGACCCGGTGTTCTGCGCCGACGGCGCGCAGGCGTTGGAGATCTTCCGCAGTTCCAAGCCCGATCTTGTGCTGTTGGATTTGATGCTGCCCGGTGTGGACGGCATCGAAGTGTGCCGGCAGATCCGCAACGAATCGGACCTTCCGATCGTCATGCTTACCGCGAAGTCAGACACCTCGGATGTAGTCCGAGGACTTGAATCCGGTGCTGATGACTACGTGCCCAAGCCGTTCAAACCGGCGGAACTGGTCGCCCGCGTGCGTGCACGCCTTCGGCCGGGTGATCAGAAAGCGCCGGAAACGCTGCGAATCGGCGAGGTCAGTATCGACGTCGCGGGGCACTCGGTGACCCGGGCAGGCGAGCGTATTTCGCTGACGCCGCTGGAGTTCGACCTACTCGTCGCGCTTGCCCGCAAACCGTGGCAGGTGTTCACGCGTGAACTTCTGCTGGAGCAGGTTTGGGGATACCGGCACGCTGCGGACACCCGGCTCGTTAATGTCCATGTGCAGCGGCTGAGGTCCAAGATCGAACGCGATCCTGAGGCCCCGGAAATTGTGCTCACGGTTCGAGGCGTTGGATATAAGGCAGGACAAGCGTAATTTGAAGCGGCGTGTGAGCCAGTCCTTCGGTGCCGCGGTAGATGCCGGGGTCCGGGGGTGGCGGGGGTTCCGATCCGCCACGGGGCGGGTAGCGCGTCGGTGGCGACGATCGCTGCTGTTCCGGACCGTGACGTCCACACTGGTGCTCACCGCCGTCGCGCTGGTTGCTGTCGGTGCCTTCCTCTCCAGCCAGATTGCCAACGGTCTCTACCAGGAACGCCTGGATCAATTCAAGGCCGAGGCGAGCGAGGGTCTGAGCGAAGTGAAGCAGATTTTCGCTCAGACTTCAGTGACTGGTCAGGAAGATACCGGCCAGCTCGTACGGGATACCCTGCCGAGCCTGGAAGGCGGGGGCGCCGACGCGCCCCGTCAGTTCATCCTGGCTGACGTGCCGGAACAACAAACGAGCGACTTCATCATTTCCCCGTTCGGAAGTAACGACCTCACAGAGTCAGCGGCGATTCCCGACCAGCTGATCCAGGCGGTCAGGACAGGCGATGCACAGTATTGGTCTCCTACCAGCTTGCCAACCTCGGCAAGCGGAACCGAACTTAACGTGCCGGGAATCGCCTTCGGCACGCAGGTGACCCTCCCACCTGAGCAGACAGAGTATGCGCTGTACCTTCTCTACGATCTTTCTTCGATGCAAGCGACACTCGACTACATACACGGTGTCATCTGGATCGGTGGAACGTTGCTGCTGCTGACAATAGGCGCGATTGTCTGGCTGGTCACCCGAAGTCTGGTGGGACCGGTCAGCCATGCGGCGCTGGTATCGGAGAAACTTGCTGCCGGCCAGCTGCAGGAACGCATGGAGACGCAGGGAGAGGACGAGGTAGCACGGCTTGGCGCCTCCTTCAATCATATGGCGGCGAGCCTCCAAGACCAGATCACGCAGCTCGCACAGCTCTCGCAGATGCAGCAGCGGTTCGTTTCCGACGTGTCGCACGAGCTAAGGACGCCGCTCACAACGGTGCGGATGGCGGCCGAAGTCCTGCATGAAGCGCGCCGTGACTTCGATCCCGTGAACCGGCGCTCAGCGGAGATCCTTTACAACCAGGTTGAGCGCTTCCAGGCGCTCCTCGCGGACCTACTGGAAATCTCAAGGTTCGACGCCGGGGCTGCGGTGCTTGATGCGGAGCCCACCGATATCTTCCAATTGGTGGAGCACGTCATCGACGGCGCGCAGCCCCTGGCAGACAGCCACAAGTCGGAGATCACTGTGATCTCCAGCGAAACCAAGTGCGTGGTGGATGCGGACCCGCGCCGGATAGACCGTATCCTGCGTAATCTCGTGATGAATGCGCTCGAACACGGCGAAGGCAAGCCCATCAACATCTACATCGCTTCCAACCCGGATGCGGTCGCCGTTGCCGTACGGGACCATGGCATCGGAATGTCCCCGCTGGATGCGGCACGGGTATTCGACCGGTTCTGGCGCGCAGACCCTGCGCGCGCTCGAACAACCGGCGGTAGCGGCCTGGGCCTGTCGATTGCAACAGAGGACGCCCGCCTGCACGGAGCCTGGCTGCAGGCCTGGGGGTCGCCCGGGGAGGGATCCTGCTTCCGGCTGACCCTGCCGAAACGGCGAGACGCAGTGCTCAAAGTCTCGCCCCTGCCGCTTCCTCCCCGACAGGCAGCGCTTCCACCTGGACCAGTTGAATCAAATCAGGCGACGCCGGACGCCCTGCCGACTTTGCATGGCGCAGCAGGGGGAGATCGTTCATGAAGCCTCTGCGCAACTCGCGCTTTCTCATCGTTCTGGCTCTGCTGGGAATCCTTACCGCGTGCTCATCGATCCCCACGGCTGGTCCCGTCGGTACCATCGAGGCGACCGCCGAGGCGGAGAACAACGGGGGATTCGTGAATAATCCTCCTCCGCCCAGGGAAGGTTCCAACGCGGCAGAAGTGCTCGAGGGGTTCCTTTTCGCAGGAGTTGGTGTGTCAGATAATTTCAGCGTCGCCAGGGAATACCTCACGCCGGCGCTTGCGCAGACCTGGGAGCCGGAGGAGGAGATCACTATCTACCGCTCTGACCCCATTGTCAGTCCCACGCCTACAGACGGACAGTTGCAGCTACAGGTCGAGGTAGCCGGCTACATCGACGCAGCCGGAATACGCCGCAATGTGCCCGCCGGAAGCACTGAGTCCCTCTCCGTTCGGATGGAGCGGGTGGAGGGTGAGTGGCGTGTCGCGGAAATTCCGAACGGGATCATGATCTCAACCGCGGATGCGGTAAATCTGCTGCAGTCGCACGAGCTGTATTTCTACAGCAGCACCAGCGAGTTCTGGGTGCCGGACGTTCGCTGGTTCGTCAACCGTCAGGGGATTGCTTCGAACATCGCGCAAGCACTCATCAATGGTCCCGCGCCGTATCTGCAGGGCGCCGTTATCAGCGCGTTCCCGGAGAACGCGGCGCTGGCGGTCGAATCGGTTCCCATCGAATCGGGTACCGCTACCGTTGATTTGACTCAAGAGATTCTGGACAGCACAGATGACCTTCAGCGCCAGCAGATGGAGCAGCAACTCGAGGTGACGCTGACTGCGCTCGATACGGTTAATTCGGTCGAACTGAGATCTGGCACTCTGCCTCTCGCGGATTCCGACGCGAACCTGAATACGATTCGAGACCAGGCCGTGGGAAGTCAGCAGGTCGCCATCTCCCAAAACGAGCTGGTCTATCTCGAAGGCGGGGCGCTGAGGCCGGTCGAGGACGTGGCTTCCATCGCCATGCTAGAGCCGATCGATCCCGCCATGTCCTACGGCAGCACCAGAAGTTTCGCGTTCCTCAACGCCGCCAGAACACAGTTGTTCGCGACCGGCGAAGGGGAGGCTGTGAGAACGGTGCTGACCGGATCGAACCTGACTGCGCCGAGCTTTGACCCCCTCGGCTGGCTCTGGACTGCAGGGACCAACAACGAGTCCTCCTATGTGCGCGCCATCTCACCGGGTGGCAACGATGGCGACGCAGTGCAGGTTCTTACCCCGTGGCTCGGAGATCGGACCATCAGTGAAATCCGTATCTCACGAGACGGTGCTAGGGCCCTGATTGTGACCCAGCAGTCCGGTCAGAGCCAGGTTCTTCTCTCCGGTGTCAGCCGAACGGAAGAGGGCGTGCCCCAGAGCCTCAGCGAGCCAATCTCCCTCGACGCGTCCGGACCGGTCAACGCGGCAAAGTGGGTGTCGGAAACCTCAGTTCTCGTCGCGCAGACGTCTGATGAAGATCCGGTCGTCGCGACGCTCATCCCGTTTGCAGGGGAGTCAACCGACTTTCAGCCACCACAAAGCGAAACGTCGCTCCCGATTGAACACATCAGCGCCGGAAGCGGGACGACGGCTCTTTTCGCACAGAGCGCTGGGAGTATTTGGCAGCTGGTAGGCAGCACGTGGAACAACCAGGACGTGCCGGCGCGTGACCCTGCCTTCCCCGGTTAGGTTCCTCGAAGTTCGTGAGTTTATCCACATAGCGCTTAGTTTCTTCACAGTGCACGCTTCAATCCGGCAAGGTGAAGAGGGTGCACTGGAACCGCCTCGCTAGGAGCCTCGACGATCTTCGGCTCCGTCCCTGGTCGGTGAGGACTGGAGCAGCGTTCGGAGAGTTCTGGTCGCTTCTCTTTCCTACCGAGTGCGTCGTGTGCGAACGTCCGGACAGTTCCCTGTGTATGAACTGCACCGAGACGTTTCGGCGTATGACTGTCCGGCCATTCCGGGCGGAGGGGAGCGCCGACGGTCTGCCCGCCTCGGAGGTCAGGGGTTCCCAGCCACAAGCGGACGGTACAGGCTTCCTGCCCCTGCCCGTCATCGCCTCCGGCCGTTACGAGAAGTCGCTCGCGGCTGTGTTGCTGGCATACAAGAATCATGGGCATACGGATCTGCTGCGGTGGCTGCAGGCCGCGCTCGCAGGAGCCCTGCACGAAGCCGGCGTGTCACTCTGCGCCCATGCCGCCGACGTCGTTCTTGTCCCGGTACCCGGCAAGGGTGCTTCGTTCAGGCGCCGAGGCTACGACCCACTCGCCCTGCTGCTGGGCGGTTTGGCGAGACGTGGCGAGCTACCAGCCGGTGCGGTGCTGGTCGCGGCGGTCCGCAACGTGCGTACCCCCGCTGCGAGTGCAATCTCAACCGTTGCGAAGTCAGGTCAGAAGGGCCTTGGGAGGCGCGGGCGGCGTTCAAATGTTGCCGGGAGCATGGAGCCTGTTCCCGCCTATGAGCAGGTTCTCCGTGGGCGTGTATGCCTGATCGTTGACGATGTACTGACCACCGGCTCCACGCTGGCGGAAACCACCAGGGTACTTCGCGGACTTGGCGCCAAGGTGGCGGGCGCCGTCGTTATCGCGGCAACTCCCGCCCCTCGCGGTCGCCGTGGACGCGACACGGAAGAACCGACAGCTAACAGAGACCTGACAGCGGACTCCCAGTCAACCCACCGAAAAAAACCCGCCGGTAGGGGTGAATTCAAACATCGCGTGAACTAACGTGAAGTATGGGTATCGCAACGAAGACAGTTACCCGTCGACAGCGGCTGGAAGGAGAACATCCTCGGCCGCTGTTGTGTCACCTAAGCGATTTTGGAGGGCACTAATGGAATTCATGATCAACGGGAGAAACCTGGCCGTTTCGGACCGTTTCCGCGAGTATGCGGAAGAGAAGATCGACAAAATCGAACAGCTGGGGGACAAGGTCCAAAGGCTTGACGCGAAGGTAACCAAGGAGCCAAATGCGCGTCAGGCGGACAGTGCGCTCACCGTTGAGCTTACGGTGATGGGACGGGGCCCGGTTATCCGTGCCGAAGCATCAGCCGCAGACAAATTCGCGGCGTTCGATCTTGCCTACAGCAAACTGCTGGAAAGGCTTCGCCGCGCGCGGGACCGGCGCAAGGTGCACCACGGCAGGCACACACCGGTTGCGGTGCGTGAAGCGACGGCCGGGTTGGAACCCGCCAGCACCAGTAAGCCCATCTATGCCGAATCGTCGAACCACACAGGCAGCGACGGCGCTAACTCGGCGGAACAGTCCGGCTATGAGATAGCGGACGATGTACCGGCCGGGGATTCGCCGGTACTGATTCGCAGGAAAGTCTTCTCGGGAACGCCGATGAGCCTGGATGACGCCGTCGACAACATGGAACTTGTGGGACACGATTTCTACCTTTTCGTGGATTCGCTGACAGGAGCCCCATCGGTGGTCTACAGGCGTCAGGGTTGGACCTATGGCGTCATCACCCTCGACTCGAAGTGCGCAGACGGCCAGGAAGACCCGCACGAGGAGCTCGTCGCCTACCGGTCGCGCGAATCGGCTACGGCTTGATTTCCGAAGCGGCATCTATGATCGAGCAATGACCTCCACCCTGACTCTCCCACAGGCACGCCGGATCGCCTTGGAGGCACAGGGACTGTCAAGAGTACGGCCCACCGATTCCGCGGGGACGCGGGAGGTGGGCCGTATCCTTGAGCGGATCCAGCTCCTGCAGATTGACTCCGTCAACGTATTGGCCCGTAGCCATTACCTCCCGGTCTTCGCACGGGCCGGCGCATATGACCGCGCGTTGCTGGACCGTATGGCCGGGCAGTCGCCGCGTCGGCTCGCCGAATACTGGGCGCACGAGGCGAGTTTCATCCGACCGGCACTGTTCCCCTATCTGCTGACCGTCCAGAGCCGAAAGTGGGCCGGCGCTTCCTCCCTTCCGGAGGAACTAAGGGAGTCGCTGAGCTCGCGCATTCTGGAACTGCTGGGAAAATCCCGGCCGCTCACAGCTGCGCAGGTACAGGACCGAATCGGCCATGTCGAGGATAGAACCTCGGACCAATGGGGCTGGAATTGGTCCTCGGTCAAACGGGTGCTGGAGGACCTGTTCCAGCACGGGCTGGTGACATCGGCGGGAAGGACACCACAGTTTGAGCGACGTTACACCCTCACCGGGAAAGTCATGCCGGATCTGGTCCATACCCAGGTGGATGTGCCCGCCGAGGAGGCCTATCTCCACCTTGCCGAACGTGCAGCGAAAGCGCTGGGCATCGGGATGGTGCGTTGCATAGCCGACTATTTCCGGACACCGATCAAGCCGACAACGGCCGCGATCCATACTTTGGTGCAGCGCGGCACACTGGTTCCGGTCAGTGTGCAGGGCTGGTCCCAGCCGGCGTACCGATTCGCCGGGTCCATTCTTCCGCGGTCAGCCGTCGGTCGTGCGCTTCTGAGCCCTTTCGATTCCATGGTTTTCGAACGGCGACGGCTCTTGGCCCTCTTCGACTTTCACTACCGCATCGAAATCTATACGCCGGCTCAGAAGCGGCAATTCGGGTACTACGTACTGCCCTTCCTGCTGCGCGATCAAATGGTCGCGCGAGTGGACCTGAAGGCGGACCGTCCCTCCGGCCGGCTCCTGGTGCGGGCTGCGCACGGCGAGCCGTCGAAGCCGGCGGATACCGGCGTCGAACTGGTGGAGGAACTGATGCTGATGGCGCAGTGGTTGGGGCTCAGCCAGATTGTCGTGGAAGAGCGTGGCGATCTCTCTGCGGAGCTGGGAGCCTTGATGGCCGGCGAGCACGGTTGGGAACTAAATCGGGGGACAGTACGTCTCTCGCGTAGACTGAACTCGCCAGAAAGCGGCGTACCTAGATTGGGAGCAAAAACCAGTGCCATCACTTCTTGAACGAGTCCTACGTACCGGCGATAAGAAGACACTGAAACAACTCCGCAATTACGCTGACGCGATCAACGTCCTGGAGGACGAGTTCCGCGGCCTCAGCGACGAGGAGCTGCGGGGAGAAACAGAGAAGCTCAAACAGCGTTATCAGGACGGTGAAACGCTGGAGGCGCTGCTGCCGGAGGCATTCGCCGCCGTAAGGGAAGCATCGAGCCGAACTCTTGGGCTTCGGCACTTCGATGTCCAACTCATGGGTGGAGCCGCCCTTCACCTCGGCAACATCGCTGAGATGAAGACCGGTGAGGGCAAGACCCTTGTCGCCACAGCGCCCGCCTACCTCAACGCGCTGACGGGTAAAGGCGTCCACGTCGTTACTACCAACGATTACCTTGCCGAGTACCAGTCCGACCTCATGGGCCGGGTATTCCGTTTCCTGGGCATGAGCTGTGGGTGCATCCTCTCGAAGCAGGACCCGGCAACGCGCCGTGAACAGTACGCCTCAGACATCACCTATGGAACCAATAACGAATTTGGGTTCGATTACCTGCGCGACAACATGGCCTGGAGCGCAACCGAGCTGGTACAGCGCGGGCATAACTTCGCGATCGTTGACGAGGTCGACTCCATCCTCATCGACGAAGCCCGCACACCCCTCATCATCTCGGGTCAGGCATCCGGTGACGTCAACCGTTGGTACACCGAATTCTCCAAGGTGGTTACGCGGCTGACGCGGGAGACCGACTATGAGGTTGACGAGAAAAAGCGCACGGTCGGCGTGCTGGAGGGTGGAATCGAGAAGGTTGAGGATTACCTCGGTATACAGAACCTGTACGAGTCGGCGAACACACCCCTGATCGGATTCCTCAACAACGCCATCAAGGCAAAGGAACTGTTCAAGCGCGACAAGGACTACGTGGTCCTCAACGGCGAAGTCATGATTGTCGACGAGCACACAGGCCGTATCCTCGCCGGCCGGCGTTATAACGAAGGCATGCACCAGGCGATCGAGGCGAAGGAAGGCGTCGAGATCAAGGCCGAGAACCAGACGCTCGCCACAGTGACCCTGCAGAATTACTTCCGCCTGTATGAGAAGTTGTCCGGCATGACAGGTACCGCAGAAACAGAAGCTGCGGAATTCATGGGTACCTATAAACTCGGCGTCGTTCCCATCCCGACCAACATGCCGATGGTCCGTGAGGATCGCTCGGACCTGATCTACAAGAACGAGATCGCCAAGTTCGAGGCGGTCGTCAAGGACATCGCGGAACGCCACGAACTTGGTCAGCCTGTGCTCGTGGGCACCACCTCGGTGGAAAAAAGCGAGTACCTTTCCAAGCAGTTGGCGAAGGCCGGCATCCGGCACGAGGTGCTGAACGCCAAGAACCATGCCCGGGAAGCGGCGATCGTCGCTCAGGCAGGTCGAAAGGGCGCGGTCACGGTCGCAACCAACATGGCAGGTCGCGGCACCGACATCATGCTCGGCGGTAACGCGGAGTTCAACGCGGTGACTGCCATGGAAAAGAAGGGCCTCCACCCCGCCGAAAACCCGGACGAGTACGAGGCCGAATGGCCGAAAGCACTCGCTGCAGCGAAAGAGTCCGTACAGACCGAGCAGGACGAGGTGCGCGAGCTCGGCGGCCTCTACGTATTGGGTACCGAGCGCCACGAATCCAGGCGGATCGATAACCAATTGAGGGGCCGTTCAGGTCGCCAGGGTGACCCTGGGGCGTCGCGCTTCTATCTTTCACTGACCGATGATTTGATGCGGCTGTTCAATTCAGGTGCGGCCGAGCGCATTATGCACAGCTCGACCATGCCGGATGATGTGGCTCTTGAGTCGAAAATGGTTTCGAAGGCGATCGAGAACGCCCAAGGGCAGGTTGAGGGCCGTAACGCCGAACAGCGGAAGAATGTCCTGAAGTACGACGATGTCCTCAACCGTCAACGGGAGGCTATCTACAGTGATCGGCGGAGAATCCTCGAGGGCGATGACCTGCATGAGAAGGTTGCGCACTTCCTTGAGGATGTCGTGACGGCGATGGTTGACGAGGCGACGGTGCAGGGACACGGCGATGACTGGGACTACGAACAGCTTTGGACCAACCTCAAAACCCTGTATCCCATCAGCCTGACCATCGATGAAGTGGTTGAGGAAGCCGGCGGGAAATCAAAGGTCACGAGGGACTTCCTCCATGCCGAGATCCTTTCTGACGCGAAGCTCGCATACCAGCAGCGGGAAGCTGCGCTCGGCGAGAAGTCGGTGCGTGAGCTGGAGCGCCGGGTTGTGCTCTCGGTCATCGGACGGAAGTGGCAGGAACACCTCTATGAGATGGACTACCTGAAGGAGGGCATCGGTCTCCGCGCCATGGCCCAACGCGATCCACTGGTGGAGTACCAGCGCGAAGGGTTCGTGCTGTTCCAGGCCATGATGGAAGCTATCCGCGAGGAAAGCATTGGCTATATCTTCAATCTCGAGGTTGAGGTGACGCCGGCCCAGCAGACAGGCCTTCCGGGAGTAGCTGACGGGCGCGGTCTGGTAGATACGCCGACGATCAAAGCGGCAGGACTTGAAGCGCCGGAGCGCCCTGCCAGCCTGAATTTCAGTGCTCCGAATGCGGAAGGCGAGGTTGAGACGAGGGTGGAACGCCGTCGTAATGAATCCACTCCAGACACGGGTAAGGAAACCAGGGCCGCGCAACGGGCATCAGCCAAGCGTCGCCGCAAATAGTCAATACTGACGCCGTTTCTGCCGTTGAGACGGCGTCAGCCTATCTGCATCTCGGTCACCCGCCATTGCCCGCGCCACCGTTCAATGCGTAGGGCGATGGCGCGGGCCCTGCGCTGCTCGGCCGCAACCACAGAGGCTTCGAATATGGTCTCGGAGATGGCACAGATTCGGACAGTACGGATCATGACGTTGCGGTGAAGGCGCACCGTGTTTGCGCTGGAAGATCCCTTCCCGATCTGGTCGTTCGATTGCTCAACGCTGCGCACCAGGTTCGCCCGCAACTGAAGGCGCTCGTAGCTTCGGGCATCCAGCAGCCGAGCCATCTGCTGCAGTGGCCTCGTGCCACCCAGCACCTCAAGAGCTCCACGTGCAACTTTGCGTGCAACTGCTTCGAGTTCCTCAGGGATCTCAGGCTCTGGGCTAGGGGCGGGTTCGGAAGGCCGAGTCAATGGGACCACGACCGAGGCGTCGTCGCGAGGTCCGGTGTGCGCAGACCTCGGCAGAACCGGCCTGGGTGCACCGCTGGCAGACGCCAGAGCCCCATAGGCAGCGGCCGGGCTCAGATGGGCGATCATACTCATGTGAATTCCTCGCTTTACTTAGGATCCAGTTGGTGCGTAGAGAACCTGGCCGGGTAGGAGAAGGTCGGGTTGCTCGCCGATTACCTGCTTGTTGGCCGCGAACCACTGCGGCCAGGCTTTGGCTACTTCAGCTTCGGAGGCCGTTGGACCGAGATGCTTCGCAGCTATTGACCACAGCGAATCGCCCGGTTGCACGATGACCTCAGCTGTATTCGCTGAACTCGGTCCGGCAGTGCGATCAGCCTTCACCAGAAGGCCCCCGTCTGCGGGAGGTGCTGTCGGCTGCCAAAGAGGCTCCGGAACATGTGTCTCTCCTGCAGCAGCCCAAAGTGGACTGGGGGCCGCAGCCTCTGCGGCCTGCTGAGCCTCCTGGGCAACCGCCACGCTGGCCGGAGCCGGCGCATCTGCATGTGCCGCGGGTACAGCGAATAAGCTGAATCCGAGCACCGCGCACGCCAGACTCCGCATGAACACGGGTGAGAATGATCCTGTACGTGTTGCTGCCGGATGCAGGCCGCGCCGCGACAGGATTTCCGCAATCAGGGCAATGCAGAATGTGAGCGCCCACCAGACCAGCACCAGCTGGCCCAGAATGCTCACCGCAAGACCCACCAGACTCTCCACGCCCGGCTCATTGGTGCTCCGATGTAGAAAAGCTGCCAGCGAGCCCCCGATGAAGTAGAGTCCAGCACCGAGCAGGAGTACGCCCAACGCCATCGCTATATCCGTCTTCTGAACCATTTGGACCTCATTTGATGCCATTTGATGTTGTTTAAACCGTTTGACATCACCTGTTTACACTCAATGGAGTTAGTTGTCCACTCTTGACCCGCATGTGGACGACCCATAGGGTTGCCCAGTGCGATGGAGAGCGTTGTTCGATGACCTTGAGGTTCAATTTGCTGCGTCTGAACGGCTGGCGGAGGAGTCAGAGATTGCCGACCGCGTCCGGCTCGAGCAGTCGGGCATACTGCTGATAGACCGCTTGCGGGGGCAACTCGGGTTGATCCTGAGAATCAGGGTCTCAGGGGGCGAACTGTTCGACGGCGAATTGACCCATGTAGGGTCCGAGTGGGTAGTGCTCAGTAAGGCGACCGGCGACGTCGTTATCCCTCTAGTGGCAGTTCAGCTCGTTGAGGGACTGGGGCGGAAAGTGCTCGGTGATACTTCGAGGGTGCGGTCCGCGCTGGGTCTGGCTTCAGCCCTGCGAACCCTTGCCCGAGACCGGAGCCATGTAGTGGTGCATCGCTCCGACGCCGGTGCCCGCATCGAGGGCACAATCGACCGGGTAGGCAAGGACTTTATGGAGATTGCAGCCGTACTGCCTGGGGAGCAGCGACGCTCAGGCAGTGTCGGCGCAGTATATGGGGTCCCGTTCACCGGGATAGCAGCTGTGTCCTCCCGCAGCTAGCATCTAACGGCGAGGATTATCGGATCAGGGCGGCGCATCTGTGATGCGCCGCCCTGATCGAGATAGACCCGTCAGACGTCCTGCTCGGCGTGGATGCCTTCCTTCAGGCTCGCTGCCGTTTTCTGGTAAGCGCGCGCGATGTAGTCCTCGAGGACCTGCGTCTCCACCCGCCATTGACCGCGGCCACCCACCTGAATGGCTGGTAACTCACCGGAGCGCACCAACGCATAGGTTTGCGACGAGGAGATGTTGAGCACTTCTCCCACATCGGCCAACGTCATGAATCGTTTCTCTGCCACGAAAGCCGCCTTTCCCTTCGCCCGACGCAAGAAACCTGTTGCGTCTATCTTGCCATCACTGAAGGCGCCCCAACGCCGGTTATCCACAGTTTCATGTTGTTGGACGCAGTTCGTTTCCATTTGCTGGCAAGGTACAAGAGAATTGCTTCGGCAACCCATGTCTTGTTGCCCGGCGCATGTGTTCCGCGCCAACGTGAAACAGGGGAGTATCAGTGAGTCTCAGAACCGAAAGTCCATCGGCAGTCAACGCGCCGGTTCGCCTCCGTAAGCCGTCCTGGAAGGACCCCCGGCTGCTGATTGGCCTGCTGCTGGTCTGCGTTTCGATCGCCGGCGTTATTGCCCTGGTGGAGAGCGTGGACAGCACTACCGATGTTTATGCAGCCCGCGATGACCTCGCCGTCGGTGCTGAACTTACGGTGGAGGACTTCGACGTTGTGCCGGTTCGGTTGGGTGATGTCCAGGGTCTATATCGATTGGTGAGCGAAGGGATTCCGGATAACGCGGTGGCGCAGCGCCTGATCCGCGCGGGAGAACTGTTGCCGGCGTCGGGAATTGCGGCTGCGGATGAACTCGATCGAAAGCCCGTCGGACTGACAATCGAGGACCCGTTGCCCTCCGGAACGGCAACCGGTGACCGTGTGGACGTGTGGGTTTCACCGCGTGGCGAGGGAGATGACTACGGCGAGCCGAAATTGCTGCTCGAGGGAGCGGAAATCTTCGACTACACGGAAGACGATTCCGCCCTGGGGGCGAGTCAATCCGTGCGCATCTTCGTTCTGGTCGATGACAAGACACTGCCGGCCCTTCTTGACGCCCTGTCCAATGAAGCGAGAATTGCTGTCGTCGTGAACGCGGGAGCGCGATGAGTATCCCGGTAGTTACGGTCGGGCGGTCAGCAGGCGAGTGCGTCACCGGTCTGGAACAGCTGCGGGGACCGGTTACCGTTGTCCGCCGCTGCGAGGAATTCACCGAAATGATTGCGGCGTGCCAGACAGGCATCGCGCGCGCAGCGATCATCGCTTTTGACGCGGGTGAGCTCACGGCTTCGCTCCTGGACCGCCTGCGCGCGGCTGATGTGGCCGTAGTGGCGCTCGCCGATGACAATGATGCACAGGAGCGTCTGCGTGCGTTGAACATCAGGCAGGCAGGAACCAACGTGGAACCCGCCGTTCTGGCTGAACAGGTTTCCTTGGCCGTCGCAGATCTGGATCTGCACAGGGGCGCAGGCACCAGCAGTTCCTTCGCCGAAACGGCGGATTCCTTGGCGCCGCGGACCCCTACGCCCACAGCGGATCCCGAGCCCGACGGCGATGGGCGGGTAATCGCAGTCTGGGGCCCTACCGGCGCGCCCGGGCGCACGACCGTCGCAGTGAACCTTGCCGCCGAACTCGCGGCAACAGGCTTACGTGTACTTCTGATCGATGCGGATACGTATGGCGCGAGTATCGCTGCCTCCCTTGGGCTCCTGGACGAGTCCGCGGCCATCGCCCAAGCATGCCGGTTCGCTGATCAGGGATCGTTGGACTCCGCCATGCTGACGCGGGTCTGCTCTGAGGTGCTCATCGGGGGAAACGCACTGAACGTCCTCACCGGAATCACGCGGCCGGACCGTTGGGCTGAAGTCCGGCCCTCCGCCCTCAGCCGGATCATCGCAGTGGCCCGCTCAAGTGCGGACGCCGTCGTCGTCGACTGTGGTTTCGGGCTGGAAGCGGACGAGGAGTTGAGCTTTGACACGCTGGCGCCCCGGCGTAACGGTGCAACGCTGCGCTGTCTCGAACTCGCCGACGAGGTATACGCGGTGGGGGCCGCCGATTCCATTGGCGTTCCCCGTCTTGTCCGCGGTCTCACCGAACTCGCAGAGGCGGTACCGACGGTGGTACCGCGCGTGATCTTCAACAAGGTTCGTGCCGCTTCCGTGGGGCGCTCCCCGGAACGCCAGCTGCGGGAGGCCTGGGAACGCTTTGGGCCGGCATCCGCGATTTCCGCCTTTCTACCCGCCGATTTTGACGCCGCGGATGCCGCGCTGCTGGCGGGTTCGACCCTCTGCGAGGCAGCGCCTGCGTCGCCGTTGCGACAGAGTATTGCAGGGCTGGTCAATGCGCCGGTTGAACAACGGCGGAGGGGCTCCACTGGAGCACCCCACAACGAAATGAAGTTTTCCGGCAACGGCGTTAGGCTCTCACAGTAAGGGGGTCGCAAAGGGGCGGCCTTTCATCTCGTTACGGAGGCGGTTCATGTCGTCTGGATCCAGCACCACGGAACAGTCCAGCTCTGACACTTCACTCACCGAGTTCATCCAGCACTATTACCAGCACCTCGCTGAGGACGACGCCGGCGCCTACTCGCCGGATGCCCTCGCCGACAGGGCGCTGAAGCACCGCTCGACGGCCGCGATCCGGCCGACCGGCGAGGCAAGGGTCGATATCTTCGACCAGGATGACGCAAGCATCGTCATGATCGTCACTGACGACATGCCGTTCCTGGTGGATTCGGTAACAGCCGAGCTGGTGAGGCAACAGGCAGCTATCCGCTTGGTGGTCCATCCCACCTTCGTGGCCGTGCGCCACCGGCAGTCCCATGAATTGGAACGACTGCGGCGGGTTCCCTCATCTGCGGGCATCTCCAGTGGAGATACCGCAGCACTACCGAACCTTTCGGAGGTCGGTGCGCACAGTGATCTCACCGCGCATGTCGAGTCCTGGATTGCAGTGGAGATCGGCCGCATCGCAGATCAAGCCCGCAAGACGGCGATCAGCGAGGGGCTTCAGCGTGTCCTCTCTGACGTCCGAGCCGCTGTCGAGGATTGGGCTGCGATGCGCAGCAAGGTGCGCGAGATTTCGGGCACGCTCGAATCAGTGCCAAGTGCTGCTGAGGTCCCGGACCTGGCTCAGGCACGAGAGCTGCTGGCGTGGCTCGATAACGGTAACTTCACCTTCCTCGGCTATAAGGAATATGACCTCGTGGCCGAGAACGGGGAAGACGTACTGCGGGTGCGCGGGGAGAGCGGCCTCGGCCTGTTGCGACACTCCATCGACGGCCGCCACGTGCAGCACCTGACGCAGGCGGGACGGGCGAAAGCACGCGAGAAGCAGGCCCTCGTGATCACTAAGGCAAACTCACGGTCCACAGTCCACCGGGCGGCCTATCTCGACTACATCGGGATCAAGCAGTTCGACAGCCAGGGCAACGTGTGCGGTGAGCGCCGGTTCATCGGCCTGTTTGCGACGAGCGCGTACACCGGGTCTGTTCGAAATGTCCCAATAGTGCGTGACAAGGTGAACGAGGTGCTGCGCCGTTGTGGATTCCCCTCGGACTCGCACTCCGGCAAGGACTTGTTGTCCATTCTTGAGACGTATCCGCGCGACGAACTCTTCCAGATAGATATCGACGATCTGGTAGCTACTGCGCTTGGCATCCTGCGCCTGCAGGAGCGACGGCGCACCAGGTTGTTCCTCCGCCCGGACACCTATGGCCGCTTCATGTCGGCACTCGTCTACCTCCCACGGGACCGCTACACCACCAGCGTTCGCCTCCGTATAGAGGAAGAGCTACGGCGTACGTTCAACGCAGAGTCCATTGATTATGAAGCGCGTATGAGCGAGTCAGCGCTCGCCCGGCTGTTCTTCCGGATCCGGCTCCCGAAGGGCGCCGAGGTTGCCCATGTCGAGGTGGCGGATCTGGAGAAGCGCCTCGTCGGCGCCGCCCGGTCCTGGTCCGAGGGTATCGACGAAGTGGCAAGAAGCCGCTTCAGCCGTCGGGAAGCCGAACGATTCGCGGAGCTTTGGGCGGAAGCATTCCCGGCCGCCTACAGAGTGGATTATGAGGTCGAGGACGCGCTCGAGGACATCGAACGCTTTTCCATCTATGACCGTACCGATACGCCCGGGCCGGTCATGCACGTTTACGTTCCGACCGGTGCCGGAGAGCATCTGGAGGAAGATGCCCGGTTAAAGCTGTACCTCACCGAGCCGAAGAGCCTTAGCCAGATCCTTCCGTTCCTCCACAACCTGGGACTCGAAGTTCTCGATGAACGCCCATTCGAGATCGAGCGATCCGACGGCCGGGAGTTCTTTCTTTATGACCTCGGTCTGAAGTACCCGACTGGTATCGACCCTAAGGGGACGGGGGAGCTGCTGGAGGATGCGTTTGCGGCCGCGGTAGCGAACGTCAGCGAATCCGATTCCTTCGACCGACTGGTTCTGAGGGAGGATCTGCGGTGGCGTCAGGTCATCATCCTGCGAAGCTATGCGAAGTACATGCGGCAGATGGGAAACATCAACTCCTATGGCTTCATCAGTGACACGCTGCTGGCCAACCCGGATGTGACCCGGAGCCTGGTAGCTCTCTTCGAAGCGCGGTTCGACCCTGATCTGGAAAATGAGGAACGCGAGGCCGCGACCGCCCGCGTGCGGGAAAAGCTCGAGGCCGGTCTCGAGCAGGTGCCCACCCTGGACGCTGACCGTGTCCTGAGGACCTTCGCGAACCTGATCGAAGCTACACTGCGCACCAACTACTTCCAGGACAAGCGCCATGTCAGCTTCAAGCTGAACACCTCCGCTATCGAGGGAGCGCCGCACCCTCGGCCGAAGTTCGAGATCTGGGTGTATTCGCCTCAGGTCGAGGGCGTCCATCTCCGCTTCGGCGAAGTGGCCCGTGGGGGGTTGCGCTGGTCCGACCGCCGGGAGGATTTTCGTACCGAGGTGCTCGGGCTGGTGAAGGCGCAAACTGTCAAGAACGCCGTCATCGTCCCCACTGGCGCTAAGGGCGGATTCTTCGCAAAGCAATTGCCGAACCCGGCGCAGGACCGGGCAGTATGGATGGCGGAAGGCCAGTCAAGCTACCGGACGTTCATCCGCGCCCTGCTCGACATCACGGACAATCTCGTAACCACAGATGATGGAGAGCAGGTGGTCCCGCCGCCGCGCGTTGTCCGGCACGACGCCGACGACAGCTACCTGGTCGTGGCTGCGGACAAGGGCACTGCTTCATTCTCCGACATCGCCAACGAACTTTCCGCCGAGTACGGCTTCTGGTTGGGCGATGCTTTCGCTTCCGGCGGGTCGGTCGGCTATGACCACAAGGCGATGGGCATCACCGCCCGGGGTGCCTGGGAATCGGTCAAGCGCCACTTCAGCGAGTTCGGCCACGACACGCAGACCGAGGATTTCACGGTCGCTGGCGTGGGTGACATGAGCGGAGACGTGTTCGGCAATGGCATGCTCCTGTCTGAGCACATCCGACTGGTCGCTGCCTTCGACCACCGCCATATCTTCCTGGATCCCAACCCGGACGCGCCGTCGTCGTTCGCTGAGCGCAAGCGGCTCTTCGAACTTCCCCGGTCGAGTTGGGAAGACTACAACGCCGAGCTGATCAGCGAGGGCGGCGGCATCTATCCCCGCCACGTGAAATCGGTGCCCATCTCGGCGCAGGTTCGCGATTCGCTTGGGCTGGATGAGTCAACCACGAGCATGAGTCCGCCCGAGTTGCTACGGGCGATTCTCACCGCCCCTGTAGATCTTCTCTATAACGGTGGAATTGGAACCTATGTCAAGGCGTCCACGGAAACGCACACGGAGGTCGGAGACAAGGCCAACGACACGATCAGGGTAAATGGCGATCAACTGAGGGCACGCGTTGTGGGCGAAGGCGGAAACCTTGGCATGACCCAACGCGGCCGTATCGAAGCGGCGCTGAACGGTGTCATCCTGAACACGGACGCGATTGACAACTCGGCGGGCGTAGACTGCTCCGACCACGAGGTGAATATCAAGATTTTCGTTGACCGGATGGTGCGAACGGGACATCTGGTGGCGGAAGAACGGGCAGAGTTCCTTCACTCGATGACGGATGAAGTTGCCGATCTTGTGCTGCAGGACAACATCGACCAGAACGTGTTGCTGCTGAACGACAGGCAGCGTGTGCTGGAGTGGAGCCCGAGTTTCGAGCGGTTGATAGACTGGCTCGAAACGAAGGCTGATCTCAACCGTGAACTTGAGGCACTTCCCACCACACAGGAACTGCGTGCGCGGGTAGAGAAGGGCCAGGGGCTTACATCCCCCGAGCTTTCCGTGCTTGCCGCATACGCGAAGATCGAGCTCACGAAGGCCCTGACCCAGAGCGATCTCGCTGACGATCCTTGGTTCAAGGACACCTTGCGGGAATACTTCCCCAGCCAGGTCGTGGATCGATTCGACAGTGAACTCGACACTCATCCGCTGCGGCGGGAGATCATCTCCACAGTAGTGGCCAACGACATGATCAACATGGGCGGAATCACTTTCGTGTTCCGGGTGATGGAGGAGACTTCAGTCTCCGAGTCGATTGTCGCGCGGGCCTTTGTAGCGCTCCGCGAGATCTATGATCTGCAACGGATCGTGGAGGCGCTTACCGAACTGCCTGCGAGCTTCCCCACCGAGCGCTGGGCAACCGTTCACCTCGACATTCGCAGACTGCTCGACCGCGCAGTGAGATGGTTCGTGAACCACGTCGGACAGGGAACCACCGTGGAGGAGGACATCGCTGCGTTCAAGCCGCTGATCGATCCGTTGCGCACCAAGCTGGTCAATTACGTCCGTGGCGGGGATCTGGAACGGGTCCGGAGTTGGTTCGCGCAAGCTGAAGAGTGGGGACTGCCCGACAATATAGCGCAGCATTGGGCCGAACAGTTCGAGTCCTTCGGGCTTCTGGACGTAGCGCTCATCTCACGCCGCGTCGATGAGCCTGTGGAACGGATTGCAGAGGTCTACTACGCGATCTACGATCGCTTCAATATCGACAACCTGCTCGAACGCATCACGTCGCTGCCGAGGGAGGACCGCTGGCAGGCCCTGGCCCGGGCAGCACTCCGGGATGACCTGTATTCGACCGTTTCCGAGATGACCGTGTCGGTGATGAACAGTTCGTCACATTTGGATTCAGCGGACGCGTCGAGCAGGCTTCAGGAGTGGGAGAAGCTCAACGCTGAACACCTTGACCGCGCGAAGAAGATGTTCGCCGAGGTAAACCAGCTGGAGCGTGACGACATGGCATCCCTATCGGTAGCGTTGCGTCTGCTGCGTTCGATCGTCCGGCAGTAGAGAGGGGCGCAACAGGTGGCAATCTTCACGGACCCAATCCGCGACCACGCGGGTTTCGCTCCCGGAGACGCCGAATGGCTTCACCTTCTGGTGGGGGACTGGCAGATGGTCGCCGACCTCGCATTTGCGGACCTTGCGCTGTGGTTCCCACTGCACGACGGCGGTTACGTCGCCCTCGCGCATGTCCGCCCGTCAACCTCGCATACCGTTTTCCACAGTGATTTCGTGGGTGAGCGTATCCGCGCCGATCTTCAACCCCTCGTCGACAAGGCGTGGGAGTCGCAGGCGATCGAGCGGTCCGGAGAGACCAACTGGACCACCGAGATGGCCATGCGCGTGGAAGCTGTCCCGATGGTGCGCAACGGACGAACCCTTGCCGTCGTCACCTCGCACATGGACCTTTCAAGCTCGAGGATGCCTTCCCGTCTGGAGCTCACCTATCGCCAGTGTGCCTACGACCTGCTGCGGATGGGCACGCTGGGGTTGTGGCCTGACTTCGCTACGCCTACCGGCTCCAGGCGGGGCGCGCCCCGTGTGGGCGACGGGCTGATACGGCTCGATAAAGACGGCGTAGTCCAGTATGCGAGCCCGAACGGGGTATCAGCTTTCCGCAGGCTCGGGGATGTCGAAACGCTGGAAGGCCGCCCCCTCGCCGAGATCGTGACCTCGCTGCTGAAGGATCAGCGCGTAGTCGATGAAACGCTGCCGCTTGTGCTGACCGGCAAGATGCCCTGGCGAACCGAGATCGAGTCCCGGGGTGTGAGTCTCTCGCTGCGGGCCATCCCGCTTCGCGACGAAAAGGAGCGATTCGGCGCTCTCGTGCTGTGCCGTGATGTCTCGGAGCTGAGGCGGCGGGAAATGGAGCTGGTATCCAAGGACGCCACCATCCGCGAAATTCATCACCGGGTCAAGAACAACCTGCAGACCGTCGCAGCACTGCTACGCATGCAGTCGCGACGCATGGTCAGTGACGAGGCCAAGCAAGGACTCGAGCAAGCTATGCGGCGGGTGGCAACCATCGCACTCGTGCACGAAACACTGTCCCAGGGCCTATCCCAGAACGTGGATTTCGATGAGCTGATTGCCCGCCAGTTCCGGTTGTCCGCCGAAGTTGCTTCGCCCAACCAGGCTGTCCGTACTGAACGCTCGGGCGAGTTCGGGGAATTACCCAGCGACTTCGCCACCCCCCTGGCTCTTGTCATCAACGAGTTGGTGACAAACGCCGTCGAGCACGGACTGGCGGACAAAACCGGGACGGTGTGGTTGACCGCCGACCGCAGCGAGGGCGACGACGGTGAGCTGCTCACCGTGACTGTGAAGGACGACGGCGCGGGGTTGCCGACTGAAGGATACAGGGAGGGGCTGGGCCTCCAGATTGTGCGGACCCTCGTGATGAGCGAGTTGGGCGGCTCGATCGAGTGGACTCACCGTGAAGGGGGAGGAACCGTAGTCAGCATCGAGATGGGGATTCGCGAGGACACGCGGTAGTTTCGTTGCTGGACCGGAAATGCCAAACGAAAGGGAGCGCATCGACGATGCGCTCCCTTTCGTTATGAGTGGTGTGTCAGGAAGCCCTACGGGCGCGAGCTGCGCGACGTTTGAGTGCACGTCGCTCGTCCTCGCTCAGTCCTCCCCAAACGCCGGCATCCTGGCCGGATTCGATAGCCCACTGCAGGCAGGTATCCACCACCTGACAGCGCCGACAGACACTCTTGGCTTCCTCGATCTGAAGCAGGGCAGGTCCTGTGTTGCCCACCGGGAAGAACAGCTCCGGGTCCTTGTCGAGGCAGGCAGCGCGGCTACGCCAATCCATGCTGATCACTTTCTCCTTACAACTCGCAACCTTTGTGAAAACATTCACGAGTGGTGTCATAGTAAAGGGGGCCACTACGGCCCCCGCATTTTCCTTCATCAAGGCTGTCACGTTACATGTGCGCAAACAAGAGGTAACCGTAGGGTAATTGCCTCAAAGCGTGAGGGATGCGTCACACAGTTGACATCAGGCAAAGCGGTCGTAGCTGTCAACGACTATGTCCGGTAGGGTGCCACTGTGTCAAGACCCCCTGGACAGCCCCAATCCCCGCCTTCCGGACGGCCGCCGGGTGTGGCAATCATCGCAGTCATCCTGGTTTCCGAAGCCGTTGCGCTCTTCGCCGTAGCTGGCTGGTTCGTGTACGGATTGCTGACGAGCGCGCCCGCATCCCTGGGCGGGGCGGTGTTCATGGTGGTGCTGCTCGTACTGTTCGCCGTCTGGCTGTTAGTTGTGGGGCACTTCCTTTATCGCGGGTACCGATGGACGAGGTCCGCCGCCCTGGTGTTTCAGTTCTTCGTCATGGTCGTTGCCATTCCAACATTGACCGCAGGCATTATCTGGCTTGGTCTCCTTCTGTTAATTCCTGCCGTCCTTGTGCTCCATCAACTATTCACGCGCGACGTGATCGCCTTCACCAGCCGCACCGGGGAAGGGGCCCCCGCCCTGTAACGGGCGTCTCTTCACGGCAGTGTATTCGGTTCCCGGCGGTCCGCTGCCAGCTGTGCGACCTGGATTTCCTGTGCTCCGCGCGCGTCGATGAGGAATGCCCGACCTGGCTGGGTTCCGCCGCCGGCATCGAGCCGGATGCCGAATACGTCGCCGTCGGCAGGTGACCGCGCACCCAAGACCAGGCCAAGCGGATTGCCGCGCACCGCAGCAGTGAGCGGAATGCTCGAAACTGCAGATAACGACGGCATCGAGGCCAGCACGATGCGCGCGCCGCAATTCACGAGATGTGCCAGGTGTTGGTGGCTCTCACGAGGGAGATTATCGGCGTCGTCTACAAGTAAAAGGGCCCTGTCCGGTACTCCCTGTTCGGCAGCAGTCCGCCAAAACGCCACTGGATCCTCCCCTGAATCGGGCCGAAGACAAACCAAACGCGGCGGTGCCAGCTGGGCCATCAGCTCCAACGTATGGGAGCGTCCCGAGCCGGGAGGTCCAACCAGCAACGCAACCGACCGTTCCCTGAGCGTCAGGCAGACGGTGGCGAGGTCGTCACCGCCCACCCCAACAGGGATTGGGTCTTCGCGATCCGATATGGGCGGGAGTTTCAATTCCGACGCAGTGACTGCTGCAGGGAGCGCTGCGACGATAAAAGGAGCCTTTGCGGGCTGCCGGACGGGAATTTCAGGGATCGTCAGTACGAGCTGAGCCACGGCGCCGTCCGCCGCCCCGATCCGTCCCTGGACGTACGCGCGGCCCACCACAGGGTCCACTGCCGGCATCTTCGGCCAACTGAGCAATGATTCAGGGTTCATGCCCGTGGGGAAGTACAACCGGTTGGGCAGGAGGGAAAAGAATCGGCTGGAAATCAGCTCCCTCTCACCCCCAATCAGTAGCGTGACTCCTGCGGTCTGCCCGTCGCGTGCAATGTCCTGCAACGCTTCTTCGGCCCAGGCGAATCTTCCGGAACGGAATGATCCGGCCCACCGGCCCCACCCCGAAATCAGGACCGCAACGGCAGGTGATGCGCTGGCGGCGGCTTCGCTTCCCGAACTAAGACGGTGTTCGACCAGAGTGGCAATACGTCGCAGGACGCGGGCCGCCCGTTTCGCGTCCGACGCCGTAACGTAGGCGCCTGTTTGAGGAACTTGGGCTAACGATCGCAGACTGCCGTCGCCGTCGAGTACGTAGAGGTGGGTGTCGGGTAGATGCTGAAGTAGCTGCCCTCCCGCAGCACAGAGTGCAGCGCTGAGGCCACCGGCCGGTTGACCGATAAAAGCAAGGTGCGAGTCCTGTTCGGGTATCCAGCTGAGGCTGTACTGCTCCTGCCTTTCGGGAACGTCCAGCAGACCGAGACAGGGCGATCCGGGTGACATGCCGGCGTCCGGAGGCAGGTTCTCCGGCAGAGCAGGGCAGACGGGAACCCGTACCGCTGGAGCGACAAACTCAACGGCAGCCGTCCGCACCGAAGCGATGAGGGCGTCCAACCCGGTTGCAGCGTCCCTCCCGGGTAAAGTTCCAACATCGGGACTCGATGCCTCTCCCAGATGGGCGGCGAGCGATGTAATGGCTGGTGGACGCGCTGAGGAGCCACCCGCCGTCGTTGCCGTTTGAAACTCGACCGGCTTCTGCCCGCCAACTCGCGCATAACCGCGGCCGCGTAGCCTGACCGGAATGGTGGAGGCGACGGTCGATTCCAGCACGTCCTGCGACTCCATGGGTGACTGCATCCGAAGCGCGATGCTGGCGGTCACGTTGGCTCGGATGTCCGAGGTGACCGCACCCTGGGGTCGTTGGGTGGCGAGGATGAGATGGAGTCCGAGTGATCGCCCAAGCGTCGCGATCCGCATCAACTCCTGAACCGACCCGGGGACCTCCTCGCTGAGCATGCGGAATTCGTCGATCACAATGGCAAGCCGCGGGAGGGGACCGTGACCGGGAACGGCACGATACTCAAGATAGTCCGTCGCCCCGCAGGCCGCGAACAAGTACTCCCTACGCTTTACCTCTGCTTTCAGGGAAATGAGCGAACGGGAAACGGCGGCAGGGGACAGATCTGTCAGCATTCCTGTCACATGGGGCAGGTCCGCCAGAACACCAAGCCCTGAACCGCCCTTGAAGTCGATGAAGAGGAAACTGAGGTCAGACGGTGCGTGGGTGAGACACAGGCTGAGCACCATGGTGCGAAGGAACTCGGATTTGCCTGAGCCGGTGGTTCCGGCGACGAGGAGGTGCGGGCCATCCGTCACGAGGTCCAGCATCAACGGGCCGTCGCCGCAGGATCCGACGATCGCGGCCAACGTGGATCCCTTCGATGGCGCGCGCCATCGGCGTGCTACCGACGCGCTCTCCCACGCCAGGAGGTCCGCCAACGCCACTTCGTCCGGGATAGTAACGGAGGATGCATCTTCGAGGCCCGCGCGAGCAGCGTTTCCAAGCGCACGGGCAAGGTGATCGAACGTATCTGCCTGGACGAGATCCGGTTCGAAGCGGACTTTGCCCGACGGGGAAACAAGCGCAGGCTCCAGCTGCAGATAGTCAACGGTCCACCCGCCACCTGTCGCAGGCACAGAAGGAGCACAGAACCGGTACACCCTGATTCCCGGAAGACGGACAATGGCTCCCGCGCTCGTTCCGAAGAGCAGGAGGGTGGAGAGTCTGCCCGTGCTCAGGAGTTGGTCGAGCCGTTCACGGTCGGTCACCAGCGAAACCTGTGGGAGGAAGCGCGCCGAAGAAGGAAGGTCGTCGGAACCACCGAAGCAGATAATGCTGCCTGCCGCTTCAAGTACGCAGAGCTGAAGCAGAAGCAGGTGCGCGGCGTTGCGCAACACTTCCGGTGGTCCTGAAACGGTCAGGTTCAGCGGTTCCTCCCCACCGCGTTCTGTTGCAGCGGACAACGGGATTACCAGCGGTACCGCTTCACCGACAGGTGGCTCCCATCCTGCCGGCCTGGGTTTCACCGCAATGTTGGCTGGCTGGTCGGCGATACCGATCCTCACATATCGTCCACGGTGCAGGGCGCCGGTGGGCGCGGGTCCGAGGGGCTGGAGCCGCGACTGGAGCGCTGATAAGGCGAGATCAGCGACATCACAGGCTGCGCGCCGTCGTCGTTCGCTGTCTGTCAGGACCGCTGCCGCAACTGCCGCGCTGAACGCGGCACGTTTCCTGCGTCCACTGACGAGGGGGATCAAACCCGTCACCGCCGACAACGCGCTGAATGCCAGGAAGAACCACATGCCGGTTGTGACCGCCAGCACAACGCCAAGAACAAGGGGGAGTAAGGCGGTAACCAGAAGCATGCGGTTCCGTTCGGGGGGTGCCGGCGCCGGCACCTCGGACGGCTCGGCCAGGTCGACCGGCTCGACGGCGGCAGGCGGTTCATCGGTGAGAGTCAGAGCGCACTGGCTCGCACCAAGACGGATCACGGAGTCTGTGGTGACGAGCGCACTTTCAACACGGCTGCCGTCCACCCAGATTCCGTTGGCGGAATGCTTGTCTGCAAGCGTGATGGCGTCATTGGTCACGGTGAGGACGGCGTGAGTGCGCGACAGCTCCGGATCATGGATGGTGATCTCCGGCGCGCTGCGACCGATCCTGTAGGTTCCCCTCGCGAGCGGCACCAGTTTGCCGGCGTCAGGACCGGAACGCACCACAAACATCAGGTTGCCGACGCTTGCCGGGCTGGACTCCCCGTTGTGTGATCTCCGTGAAGCCACGATCACCGCGCCATGGGTGAGCGGCGGTACGCCGGGGACACACGATTCCACCGGCTCGCCTGCCACTTGGAAGTGCTCGACGCCTGTGCGGCCCGCCAATTCGGCGCGGAGCAGCTCACCGGTGGAAAGGACGGCCGTGTTGACGACGATTTCCTCCGTTGGTTCGCCCGAGGGCAGGACGGCCCCAGGGCCCGCGGCGAGAGTGGCGTGCAAATCCATGTCTTTGAGCCTAGAAGCCGAAACGGGCGCGGGTGGGTCCCGAGCAGGATCTGTGGATATCCGCCGGCTCCTATCGCCTGTACCTGAGCCTTGACTGATAGCAGGGAATGGATTCGAGTCGGGTAACCTTGTGGCGCGGGCGATCTGTCCAGTGGAACAACCTCAGGAGAATTAGTGAACGTTGACCTCGTCGTCGTCGGATCCGGCTTCTTCGGCCTAACGATCGCCGAAAAGGCCGCAACAGAGCTGGACTTGAAGGTCGCAGTCCTCGACCGCAGAAGGCACATCGGTGGCAATGCCTACAGCGAGAACGAGAAGCAAACAGGCATTGAGGTGCACCGTTACGGTGCTCACCTCTTCCACACCTCCAATGAACGCGTGTGGGACTACGTCAATCGTTTCACTGAGTTCACCAGTTACCAGCACAAGGTCTACACCAGCCACCGCGGTGAGGTGTACCCGATGCCGATCAACCTCGGCACGATTAATCAGTTCTTCCGCTCATCAATGGGTCCTGCGGAAGCACGGGCCCTCATCCAGGAGCAGGCCGGGGAATTGGCTGGTACCAACCCGGAGAACCTTAATGACAAGGGCATCCAGCTCATCGGGCGTCCTCTATATGAGGCATTCATCAAGTACTACACCGGCAAGCAGTGGCAGACCGACCCGAAGAACCTGCCGGCGGAAATCATTTCGCGATTGCCCGTCCGCTACACGTATGACAACCGCTACTTCAACGACAAGTACGAAGGACTTCCGGTAGACGGCTACACCGCCTGGATTGAGCGCATGGCGGATCACCCGAACATCACCGTCGAGCTCAACACCGATTTCTTCGACGACGGGCACCCCTACTCGCGCAACACCACTCTTGGTCAGGTGCCCGTTGTGTATACGGGGCCCGTGGATCGCTATTTCGACTATGTGGAGGGCGACCTTTCCTGGCGCACCATCGATCTTGAGGAGGAGGTTCTCCCGGTAGAGGATTTCCAGGGATGTTCGGTCATGAACTACCCGGACGAAGATGTCCCATATACCCGTATCCATGAGTTCCGCCACTTCCACCCGGAGCGTGACTACACGAAGGACGCCACGGTGATTATGCGTGAATTCTCGCGCTTCGCCGAAAAGGGCGACGAACCCTACTACCCGGTGAATACCGAGGAGGATCGCACCAAGCTGATGGCGTACCGCGATCTTGCAAAGGGGGAGGACATGGTTCTGTTCGGCGGTCGCCTCGGTACCTATAAGTACCTCGACATGCACATGGCCATCGGATCGGCCCTTTCCATGTTCGATAACAAGATCAAGCCCTACTTCGACAACGGGACCCGGCTGGAGAGCGGAGGAGTAGACGTATGAGCACTACAGCAACCACGAAAGAGCACCAGGTGCGCTTCGAAACGCTGCAGCGAATAATCCTGCCCAGCGAAGACAATCTCGACACAGCTCCGCTCTACCTGGACACTGGCAATGCGTTGGGTGTCCAACTGAACACCATGGACGGCAGCGCCTCTTCCGATCGTGCATCCCACGGGAGCTTCAATAATGCGAAGGAGATCCATGCGGAAGATTTTCAGTCCCGGCACTCCACCCTCGTCCGAAGCGGTGAAAGAGTCTCCTTCGGCAGCTACTTCAATGCCTTCCCGGCCAGCTATTGGCGTCGCTGGACCTTCGTAGAAAATATCCGCCTCGCTGTCACCACAGCCGGTCCAGGCAGCATCAGCGTCTACAAATCGAACGCCCGTGGGTCCCTCCAGCACGTTGAAACCAAGCGCGTAACCGGCAGGGATACCACCACTTTTGACCTCTCGCTGAAACCCTTCGGCGACGGCGGATGGTACTGGTTTGATCTGGTCGCAGGGTCGGAGAGCTTTGTCCTGGAATCGGCCGAATGGCAGGCTTCGTCGCAGGACCGCCCAACCGGGTCCATCACGCTTGAGATAACAACCCTGAACAAGCCTGACTTCTGCCTTAACAACCTACGGATTCTGGCCGAACATCCCGAGAGCTTGAAGAACCTCCAAGAAATACTGGTGGTCGATCAGGGAACGCAGAAAGTTGCTGACGAACCAGGATTCGCTGAGGTGAAAGCAGCCCTGAACGGCAAGCTGAGGATCATCGATCAAGCGAACCTCGGTGGATCCGGCGGGTTTGCCCGCGGCATGTATGAAGCGGTCGAGAACGGCAGTGACTATGCGTTGCTGCTGGATGACGACGTCGTGATCGAGCCCGAAAGTATTGCCCGGCTGCTCACCTTTGCCGACCGGTGCAAGACCCCGACCATTGTCGGTGGGCATATGTTCGACCTTTACAACCGAACCGTTCTCCATACCTTCGGCGAGACCGTCAATCCGTGGCGGTTCCAGCCCGACCAACCGATCGCCGAGCAGACCTTGGGACATGACTTCGTGCGGTCGAACCTTCGACAGACTCCGTGGCTGCATCGAAGGGTTGACGTCGATTACAACGGCTGGTGGATGTCTTTGATTCCAACTGCTGTCATCCGGGATATCGGGCTTTCACTGCCTGTCTTCATCAAATGGGACGATGCCGAATATGGGCTACGGGCAAAGGCCTCAGGGTATGCCACGGTATCCATGCCCGGGTCGGCAGTTTGGCACGTCTCGTGGATCGACAAGGACGACCTTGTAGGTTGGCAGGCGTACTTCCACACACGGAACCGGATGATCGCGGCCCTGCTCCACAGCCCATATGAGCGGGGTGGGCGTGTAGTCCGTGAAACAGGCTATCTGGATATCAAGCACTTGATCTCCATGCAGTACTACACAGCGATGGGTCGGGTCATGGCACTCCGAGACGTGTTGAGGGGCCCTGGACAACTGCACGAAATACTCCCGACTCGACTGGTGGAGATTCGGGCGATGGCCAGCGAGTACCCGGACTCGCAGTTCAAGAGCGACCCGGACGCGTTCCCCACACCCAGGATGGCCAAGCCGCCGAGAAGGGGTCAGGGATTCAGGGCGCCGTCCTACCTGAAGCTGGCACCCTGGGCAGCGAAGACTGTCGCGCGGCAGCTGAGCCAATCCGTACCGTCCTCAGCGAAGGAACGGCCGCAGGCTGTGGTAGCGCATCAGGACAATAAATGGTGGCGGATGTCGCAGTACGACAGCGCTGTGGTCTCGAACGCTGAAGGAACGGGCGCATCCTGGTACCAGCGGGACCCAAAGAAGTTGCGCGCGCTCCTCGCCGAGTCCGCCCGGCTGAACGCTGAAATCCTGAAGGACTGGCCACGTCTACGGGAGCAGTACCGCTCGGCTCTGGCTGAGATAACTTCCTTCGAGGCCTGGAAGAAGACCTTCGAAGCCCACTCGGACAAGAGTCAGCAAGATTGAGCAGCGAGCTAGTTACCCCCGGCCTGGGTAGGGGGCTACGGGACGTTGTCCGTTCCCGTTTCCTGCTGAAGCTTCTGGTGGCGAAGGAACTGAAGGTCCGCTATAGGGGTTCAGTCCTTGGTCTCCTGTGGTCGTATGTGAAGCCGGGCGTGCAGTTCATCGTCTTCTGGTTCGCACTTGGTGTTTTCCTGGGCATGAATGACAACACCGAGAACTACCCGATCTACTTGTTCTCCGGAATCATCCTGATCAACTTCTTCACGGAGGCACTGGGAAACGCTTCACGATCGATCGTCGGCAACGGCGGCTTGATCAAGAAAATATACCTGCCGCGGGAGCTTTTCCCCGTTGCATCGGTCTGGGTATCTGCGGTCCACTTCGTGCCGCAGCTGGTTGTCCTGCTGATCGCTTGCCTTTTCACTGGCTGGACGCCGGGAATCCTGGAATTGGTTGCAGCAGTGGCGGGGTTCGGAATTGTTGCTCTGCTGGCGACGGGCCTGGGTTTGTTCTTCGGTGCTGCCAATGTGTACTTCAGGGACTCCGAGAACTTTGTCGACATGCTGCTTATGATCGCCACCTGGGCGTCGCCGGTCCTCTATTCCTGGACGATGGTGCGGGACACCCTCGGCTCAACTTTCCTGACCCTGTATCAGATCAACCCGCTCACCATTGCTGTGGAGTTATTCCATTTTGCCTTCTGGAAGCCGACGACGTCGGCGATTACGGACCCGGCTGTGCTTTCCCCACCGAATCTATTCGCTGTCTGGACTCCCATCGGAGTCCTTACGGCGCTTGCGGTCATCCTGCTTGGTCAGTTCACCTTCCGCCGCCTCGAGGGGCGCTTCGCTCAGGAGTTGTGAGTGGCAATCGCTATAGAAGTGCAGAACCTGTCCAAGCAGTTTGTTCTCCGCCATACGCGGTCAATCAAGGAAGCGTTCGTGTGGCTCGTTAAAGGCCGCAAGGGGGACCTCTCCGAGAAGTTTCACGCGCTGAATTGTATTGACCTCGTGGTCAATCAGGGTGAAACGGTTGCGCTGCTTGGCCTGAACGGTTCAGGCAAGTCGACCCTACTGAAGCACATTTCAGGTGTCATGCTCCCGGACACGGGATCTGTACGAACCAGGGGGCGCGTTGCCGGCTTGATCGAAGTAGGCGCAGGTTTCCATCCGGATCTCAGCGGCCGGGACAATGTCTACCTTAATGGGGCCATACTGGGGATGACTGAAGAGGAGATCAACGATCGGTTCGACTCAATCGTTGAATTCTCTGAGATCGGTCAGTTCATTGATACTGAGGTCAAGTTCTATTCCTCAGGGATGTACCTCCGCCTGGCGTTCTCGGTTGCGGTTCATACGGACCCTGAAGTTTTTCTGGTCGACGAAATTCTTGCAGTAGGGGACGAGCCGTTCCAGAAAAAGTGCATTGCTAAGATTAAGGACCTGGCGGAGGCAGGCAAGACGCTGATGGTTGTCAGTCACGATCTCGATCTGGTGTCGAAAGTTTGCAAGAGAGGTGTCGTGTTGGAGCACGGTCAGATAGTGCTCGACGGTCAGGTGGAGGCTGCTGTCAAATGGTTGCGAAATGATCATGGCCCGTCTTCGGATGGGTGAGTTGGCCGGATGAGTTGGTGGGAGACCCTGCCTGTAGTTTTTATCATGGCCGGAGTTTTCTTCGTCCCAGGGCTTCTAGTTGGAGCGTTTGCCCAACTTAGAGGTGTAACCCTGCTGGCCGTAGCGCCTGCAATATCCCTGGGAATCGGCGGCGTGATCGCGGTCATTGGTGGCTTGGTGGGCATCCCCTGGGGAGTCGCGACCTATTGTGTTGCCACTAGCCTGATTGCGCTCGCTGCATGGGCGCTTTGCAGAAAAGCCCCCGTCCAAACGGTGCCACGCACCCAGCGGTTCTCGTGGATTGCGACGACGGGCGGTTTGGTGACCGCAGCCTTCATCAGTATTCCACCGCTGCGACTGGGTATGGGCGAACCGCACTTCCCGGCACTAACGTGGGATGCCGTACACCACCTCAGCACAATCCGCTGGATTCTTGAAAGTGGAGATGGCTCCAGTCTCACGGTGGGCGGAATCGCGTCTGATGAACGTATATCCAGGTTCTATCCCGCGGCCTGGCACGATCTGGTTAGCCTGGCGGTTACCGACTTACCCATCAGTCTTAGCATCAACGTTGCGGCCCTGATGATGGCGGGTCTTATCTGGCCCCTTGCTGTCGCCTACCTGGCGCGCGTCTGCTTCCCCCAGCTTGCATGGATCGGGTTCATCGCCCCAATACTCGCTTCAGGTTTCGTCGCCTTCCCTGCAAGGATGATCTCCTACGGCACTGTGTGGCCGGCTGCGATGGGAACCGCGATCACTCCCGTTCTCATCGGCTTGGTTGTCCAGCTTCTGGGCCGCTCAGACCGTCGAGCTCGCCTGGGTTCCTGGATTGCGCTGCTCATTGCGGGCGCCGGCGCCGTTCTGTGCCATCCCACCGCGGCCGTCGCGCTGGCATTTCTGGTGCTGCCCTTCTTGCTGAGCAAGTACGTGCCGTTCATACGGACCGCCATCCAGCAGCGCAGGTTGTTGCGCGTCAGCGTGGCACTGCTCGTCCCCCTCGGCGTCTTGGCGCTGACCATTTGGGCAATACATGCTGTTCCCGCGGTTCGCGCTGTGTTCAATTTCCGGACAACTCCTGTTGGTCCCGGCACTGACGCTTTCGGTGCTGCGATTTTCGACACAATGCTCGCTCCGCTGGGTCATGGAAACACGGAGCCCTTCTGGATCGGCGGGCTGTTGGTGATCGTCGGCGGGCTGCTAGCATTTGCCCGACGGGAAAGCCGCTGGGTCGTCGCAAGCTACGCGATCAGCGTTGCACTCTATGTCATTGCCGCAGGTGAATCTTCGTTCCTTAGCCCGCTGGTCGGTCTTTGGTACTCCGATCCGGTACGACTTGGCGGCCTGGTGCCCATATTCGCATCAGTGCTTGGCGCGTACGCGATCCACGTCGGTGTTTCTTCCCTCGCCAGGGCCGCTGGCCGGAAGTTTCGAGGAAAGGTATCCCACCGCCTGACACAAGGAATCTCTTTCGGCTTGGCCGTGCTCTCTGTGTTCCTCGTGTTCATCTTCAGTGAGTCCATGAGGTCGGATGTCCGGGAAGACCGCATAGCCGCTGACTACTGGGAGCATCGGGAATGGGCGGATGGACTGGCTTCCGACGCTGAGCTCGAGATGCTCCTAAGCCTTGAAGGAACGCTTCCGGAAGACGCCCTACTTCTCGGCGATCCGACTTCCGGAGCAGCCCTGGCGTACGCGCTCAGCGATGTGGATGCGGTCTTCCCAACCATGGCTGGCAGTTGGAGTCAGGAGGCACGATACCTGGGGCGCAACTTCTACCAGCTTGAATCAGATCCCAGGGTCTGCCGGATCATCAACGAAATGGGTATTACGCACGTCTATGACGACGACGGACGTTATCTCGCGGATATCGTTCACCGGAAAGACATGAAGGGTCTGACCGTCAGAGGGCTAGGCCCAGAGAGCGTACGGCTCGTAACAAGCGCTGATGGGGCCGGTGTCTACGAGATTATGGGCTGTTAGGGCGAACTTGCCCTGATCAGTTCACTGGGATGAGGTTTTGTTCTTCGGCAACCTTATTTGCCGTGTTCGCTGTGAGCCGTTCGACCACGATCGCTATGCCAACTGCTATCCCGACCCAGAATGGCGAACCCAAGCGTTCAGCCTGACTCGCCACCGGATGCGCGAGAATGGTACCGATACCGACCAGTGACACGCCCAACGGCAGCCAGGACTGGGGAGTACGCGCAAAGGCTGCGTATGCACCGAGTGCCAGGACGACGAGCACAGCGCCCGCCGCATCCCGGTGAATGTCATTCACCAGAATCCTCAAGTAGTCGGCGTTCAGGAGCAGGAGCCTCTCGATCGGATTAGGTACAGGCGGAAGTTCGAAGTGCTTCGTAAAAGTGTCCTGAAGGCTTTCCGACATTCCAGGCCAATTCAGTGCGTGGGTCAGCGCAAACGAGGCTGCGGCGTAGGCGGTCATCAGAAGGGCCAGGAGCCGTAGTCCGCGTATCTTTCTGAAACGCGGCACCAGCAGTAACAGGATTACGATTCCAAGGAAACTCACGGAGGTGATGAGCACCGCCGAGTATTTGAAGAAGAACAGTGTCACGAATCCGAGGGTGGTTACCAGAGCACCGTTTCTCAGCTGGCCTTTGGCCAGTAGCACTGCGCCAAGCAGTATGACCAGGGTGAAGAACATTGCTGGCCCTTCGGTCAGCAAGGCAACACCGTGATATCCCACCGGAAGTACGTAAAAAAGCGCCTGCGCTGTGCTGGCTGCCAGTACTCCGAGGTTCAGCGAGCGGCAGACCAGAAACAGAACCATGCCTGACAGGACGGTCAGCACCAGCGGAATAATCCAAAGCCCGACGTGTACGCCCAGCAGGTTCATGAGAGGTATTGACAGAAGTGGATATCCCAGACGCGGTGAGAAAATCGCTTGATACTGCGGGTTCCGGTCGGAGACGCCGATGATCGGCTGCTCTCCGTTGTAGACCTCGCGCGTGCATACATCCTGAGGAGTGTTATGCGGAACGGACGGATGCTCGCACCAATGGCTATACGCGCTCATCCAGGCTTCGTCCGCGGGCATGCCTTGAGCTGCAAACGCGATCCTCAGATACTGGACGGTATCCGCCCAGATGGGTCCTGGTCCCTGAGCGATCTGCCATGCCAGGAAAATGAGCGCGCTTGAGATAGAAGAAATCACCCCGACCGTTGCACGGCGATGTCTCACGTAGGCTCCTCCAGATGCTTGGACGCCGTAACGTCGGGTAAGGCTGTGAATACGGACCTGCACAGCTCCGCAAAATTATAGCCGGGCCGCAACCGGAGAAGTCGAGTGGATCGGCGTAACCACTGCCCAGTCAGGATGCTTCTCCCTGCGGTCCACACGCAACGACGGCGTACAGTGCGGCATTCCCCACTCTTGCAACAAGTTCCAGGCCCGGAGCGGACTCGGCGTTGTCCATCGCTGTGCTCGGGTGGTACCGGCTTCCTACTTCCCGCGTTCCGAAATCGAGCGCGAAGTACGTATTCGTGTTTCGAACTGCTGAGCACACGCCAGGTTCGGCACCGGCTTCGTCCAACTGCTCCAGCAGAGTATTCTCATCCTCCGTGCGCTGCCCTGTGATGTGCGGAGCGACCGTCTGGCGACCGGTGAAGGCATACACGAGCGAAGCCCCGGTCCACGGATTGCCGAAGACCCGGGCGTCTTCCGGGACGTGTTCCTCCACAGCGTCGAAAATCGCGAGCTCGTCTACGGACAGCAGGTCCGACGATTCGGTGTACCGATAACCTGGGGCCGCTTCGGCTTGTTGTCTGGGAACGCCCATGAGTTGAGCTGACACGCCAATCAGGACAATTCCGGCCAGAAGTCCCATTGCCGGCAAGGTGTAATGAACTCTGGACTCGGGTGTCGATACCCTTCTGGCCATAGCGGAGGGCAATCCGCTGGTTCGAATGATGCCTGCCAAACGGCGGAGGGCCCATTCTCCACCAATAACTGCAACGGGTAAGGTCACGACAGGGAGGAGGGCCGCCAGTCGATTGGCGTCGTTGTACCAAACGCCGGTCCAAAAGTGCCTGAATTCTCCCTCGCCTGTCGCTGAGGCGATCACATAAAGCCCCAATCCCACCGCGAACATTCCTACTATCCACAGTCGGGCAGGCCGCATCGACAGAATCGCCAATCCCAAGATGGTCAGCGCAAACAGGGCGAGCGACGCCTCGGCTCCTTGAGGAGCGCTCATGAGTACCTCGCCTACCGCTTGCGAGCCGGTCTGTCGTGGATCCCAGAGGGAGACGCTGGGATCGAGGCGTGCGAGATTCCACGCAACGAGACCTATGCCCAGATACAAACCGGCGAACGCGAAGATCAGGCCCATGCGGCGGTTGGCCACCGTCCTGCGGCGCCACTGCACCGTCCGGTAAGCCACCCAACCGAGCACGATTGGAGCACCAAAGGCGATCATCGCAATCGCGGTACTTGGATGGGCGAGAGCGAGTCCGGGAAACACGAGAAGGAACAGGACCACAGAGTGCGCCAGTCCGGCTGTAATGACACCAACACCAAGGAAACTGATCATGATACCCAAGGCGACGGGAAGAAGGGCAATGGATAGCAGATTGGGGTAAAGGACGCCGAAATCGATCATCAGGTATGGGAAAGCGGCGAATCCGCCGGCCAGCACGCCCGTAAGGAGGATCGTGATGGAGGACATACCTGTAATCCTGCTAACCATGTACATGCACGCAAGCGGCCAGACAACGGCACCTATAACTATGTTTCCCAGGGAGACCGCGACTGGAATAGAGGTACTTGTCGCTAAGACTATGAGTGAAATCATGTCATGCCACCCTGCTGGGTAAAAGCCTTCACCAGCCTCTGTCAGGCTGCCCAGCGACAACGATGAAGCCGAACCCGTTTCCAGTATGTGACGAACTGCATTGAGGTGATAGACGTTGTCGTAGCTTTGCGAGATGTTAGCCGGGCTGCCGATCGTTGCCATGAACCGCCAGGTGATGATCACAGTCGGAGCCACAACCGCCGCCACGTAGCTCAGCGCTCGAACCACGCCGATTGGTAGGGGAAGCTCGGGGGATCGCACGGAGCGAATCGGCGAGGTTGACCGGCCGTCGATGTGCGTTCCGGCGACACCGACAGCGAAACGCAGAAGCAGACATAGCAGCGCCAGAACTATCACGGAAAGCCCAACAAGCCCTACTGACCAACGCACACCGAGAGCCCCGGCAGCAATCGCGGTGATGCTGGCAACGGAAACTGTGGCGGGTGCTGCCACGGCCCAAAGAATCAGGCCTCGAAGGCCAACTGCCCGGCCGAGGATCGCTCCCGGGATGAGGAAGACTCCGATGGCTATGAACAGAGCTGGAAGGGCTTGCAGCCAGGTCAAGAGGGGGTGCTCCTCGTATGTTCGGGTGGGGCGAGAGCATCGTCGTCCGCAAGCGACTCGAGCTCACGATCTCGGACATACCAGCATCCCAGCCTACTCGAACCGCGGCACACGGTCGGATGAGCGGGCGAATGCTCTTCGATTTGTCTGTGAAATACTGTTGCGGTGAGTCGAACCTGGGTTGTCATTCCGATGTATAACGAATGCACCGTTGTCGGCGATGTGATCAGCGGACTCCTTCCGACCTTTCCTAACGTCGTCTGCATCGACGACGGTAGTTCGGACGGGTCGCAAAAAATCGCTCGCGAGGCCGGTGCTGTCGTAGTGCAGCATCCCATTAACCTCGGGCAGGGTGCGGCCTTACAGACAGGTATTGAGTTCGCTCTGCAGGATCCGGCAACGGACTCGATTGTCACCTTCGACGCCGACGGTCAGCATCGCGTCGACGATGCATTCGCGATGGTCCAGCGCCTGCGCTCCGGAGAGGCCGACATTGTGCTTGGCTCGCGGTTCCTCGACAGCAGAACCAAGATCGCACCGCTGAAGAAACTTGTCCTGAAGACAGCGGCGCTTCAATCCAAACTGTCAACCGGGCTGGATCTGACGGACGCACACAATGGGCTTCGAGCCATCGGGCGGGATGTCGCTACGCAAATCGAACTCACCCAGAATCGCATGGCGCACGCTTCGGAGCTGATTCACCAGCTTGCCGTTCTGAACCCCCGATGGGTGGAGCACCCCGTGGAAATCATCTACACCGATTACTCCAAAGCCAAAGGACAGTCGCTGCTCAACTCGGTGAACATCCTCGCAGAACTGTTCTTGAGGTAGTAATGCTTATTCTCATTCAGGCCCTGCTCATAGTGGCCGTCGTCGTCGTTTCGCTGGTACTGATGCGCGGGGGGTCAAATGCGCGGCACCTTGCTGTCCGCCGCATCATGCTTATACTTTTCACGCTTGCAGCAGTGCTCTCGATATTCTTCCCGGAGCTGCTGTCGGTGGTCGCCGGATGGTTCGGCATCGGCCGTGGCACGGATCTGGTGCTCTACGGTCTTGTGGTCAGTTTCCTCGTCTTCGTTGCAACCACCTATCAGCGTTTCCGTCAGACGGAAATATCACTGACCAAGCTTTCCCGCCGCATCGCGCTCGACGAGGCGGAGCGGCCTTGGGAATCACCATCCAATCCAACCGCGCACGTTCGCCCGCACAACGAGAAGAAGGCAGGATCTTAGTGACGATCGACGTAATGTTCCCCTACTACGGGGACGTTCCCATGATGAAGGCTGCGATCCAAAGCATCCTTAGTCAGGATGACACCGATTTCAAGCTGACCATCGTCGACGACGGGTACCCGGACGATACCCTGCCTGCCTATTTCGAGAGCCTCACCTCGTCGGATCAGCGTGTGGCGTACCACCGTAACGAAACCAATCTCGGGGCGAACGGCAACTACCGTAAGTGCGTCAGCCTTGTGGAGCACGACATTGCGGTCATCATGGGGGCTGATGACCTGATGTTGCCCAATTACCTGTCCACCATTAGGGCGGCATTCGCATCGAGCCCTGAGATCGCAATTGTGCAGCCGGGGGTAGAGATTATTGATGAGAATGGGCGTGTCTACTCCCCGTTATCAGATCGTGTGAAGACGATTATGCGGGGGCGTGCTGTGGGTGCCAGTGAGCGGGCGGTGTTGTCGGGGGAGCGGGCGGCGAGCAGCCTGCTCTCCGGCAACTGGTTGTACTTCCCTTCCATCGCGTGGAGCGCGAAGGCGCTCAAGAGCCATTCATTCCGTCCTGAGTACGACGTCGTCCAGGACCTCGCGCTCGCTCTTGACGTACTGATGTCGGGAGGCAAGCTGCTCGTAACGGAGACCGCCTGTTTCCAGTACCGACGCCACAGGCAGAGCGATTCTTCCGTACGCGCGCTGGATGGCCGCCGCTTCGACGAAGAACGCCGGTTCTTCGACGCCTGCGTTGAAGATTTCCAGAGGCTGGGGTGGAAGAAGGCAGCCGCATCCGCTCGTGTCCACCTCACCTCGCGTCTGAACGCGCTGACGCTGCTGCCGAAGGTCGCCTCAACGCGCACGTGGGGCGGACTGGGGAAGCTTGCACGGCATGCGGTCAGGCCCTAATCGGGTTCCAGTACGGAATTAAGGCGCAGCTCTCTTGGATATTCAGAACCACTACTACGGCCATTCCAGCGTCCTCGCCGCTTACTGTTCAATGCCGCGGCTGAGGCACATCTCGGGTCTTATCCAGCACGGATGGACGGTCACCTCACCCATCATCGCGCAGTTCGGCGACTTCGCTGACAAGGGGCCGCGGCGCCGGCGCCTTTCCTGGACGAGCCGGTCCCGTGCGTTCTCTCCGACGGATCCGGAGAACCTCTTTTCGGACGGCTCCCAGCAGCTTCACGCGATCGGAGCGCCGTTTCTGTACCTGCTGGAGATGGCACGTGCGAGCCACACCCTGCCGCTTGATCGGCAGGGCACACTGGTGTTTCCGATGCACGGAACAGCACTGCTCAAGGTATCCGGGAATCATGCGGGGTATGCCGAGGAAGTGCTACAACGGGAGGGCCCAAGTACAGTGTGCCTTCACGTTGATGACCTCGATGACCCTTCCGTGTCCGGGGTATGGACGAAGCACGGCCACACAGTGGTATCAGCAGGCGATCGCCGGGACCCACGTTTCCTGGGCCGGATTCTTTCACTGGTTGCGTCTTCCAACCGGGTGGTCAGTAACCGGCTCTCCACATCCATCATGTACGCCTCAGTTGCCGGTGCCGAAGTGGAACTATATGGACCCGAATTCCAGTTGGGGCACAATCTTGATGTGGACCCTGGGAAGGTCATGGAGCGTTTGTGGCCTGAATTTCATTCCGCGGAGGCGGATCAATCGGTGCTTCGTGCCATCGCTGGAGACGAACTCGGCTTGACGGACATGCGTTCGCCGGAGGAACTGATCGAATTGCTCGGCTGGAATCGGCCCTCTGCGGGACCGTTTCTTGAGTACTGGTTGAGCGGTCCGTTCGACAAGGCCAGGGCGGTACTGGGACTGAAGAAGCGCCCGGATGGTGCGCACGTTACGGAGGTGGGACTCTCACCCTGGCACTGGTTGCGACACCCGTTGAAACACTTGCCTTCCCCGCTTCCCCGCCTGGTGAGCGAGGAACTGCTGCCTTCGGGAGCGATTCGTCAAAACGCCAACTGAAGTACTCCCAAATTTGGAACAAGCACGCTTCGTCCTGGGGTTCCGCCAGGGCATCGATGGGTTCAGGGTAATAGCCATCTTGCTGCTCATGGTCGGCCACTCGAATTGGGAGTGGTTTCTTGACGACGGCGGTCTGGTGTCCGTCAATCTGTTCTTCACGCTCTCGGGGTTCCTGGTTACGGTCACCCTGATGGAAGAGTGGCGCAGGTCCGGAAGTATCGACATCAAGTCGTTCTACGCCCGACGCGCAATCCGCCTCTACCCGGCACTCATCGCGGTGACCCTCGTCGGCCTTGCAATGGGAATGTCAGTCCTGGGTGCCGTGCTTGTCCTGTTCTACCTTTCGAATTTCGCTGCCGCGATGGAGTTCGACATCCATCCTTTGACACACACCTGGTCGCTTGCAGCGCAGGAGCAGTTCATTCTCCTTGCACCCCTGACCTTGCTGCTGGTCCGGGGCCGCTGGCGCATATGGGCCTGCGGTGCGATCGCGCTGGTCCTGAGCATCTGGATCTGGCGATTCTCGTACTGGACCAGCTTGGAGGAATCCCTCCGCTGGGTCTACAACGGACCGGGAAGGATAGACGCTCTTCTGATCGGCTGCCTCGTGGCGATGTGGTTCCACCATCGCGGCGAGTGGAAGCCCAACCGCCCCATTGTGATTGCTTCCTGGGCCTTCCTGCTGGCCTACGCTTCGGGATTCTGGCCGCCCGGGTGGTCCTACTTCACCGTTGGCATGGTCGCGCTGCAGTGCGCCACCGCTGTAGCTGTTTGCTGGGCGGTGGTTCAACGGGGTACGTGGGCAGCCAACCCGTTTGCCGGGTACACGGCCAAAATCTCCTACGGACTGTATGTCTGGCATTACCCGGTGTTCCGCGCTCCTGCAGTGCAGGAGCTGCCGCAGCCGCTTGAGTCGATCGTCGGGTGGGGCGCGGCGTTGTTCGTTGCGTCCATCTCGTATTACCTTCTGGAACGCCCAATCAGCAGGAAGTTCCGTGGCCGGTTCCGCAGGCGGACAGCGCAGTTGCCCGCTGCGTCGCTGGTGTAAGCAGTCGATCGAGCGGTTGATTACGGTTGTTTCGGCGGCCCGCACATATGGCACTCACCACGCCGACCATCCTCCGTCCACCGGAATGGTCTGCCCTGTCACATACCGGGAAGCGCTGGACGCCAGCCACATCACTACGCCGCGGAAGTCATCCTCTGTAGCCATTCTGCGCAAGGGGGTGAGCTTCTCGTAACGCTCGGTAAATTCCTCCGCCTGCCCTCGAGCTATGCCGCCGGGCGCGAAGGCGTTGACCCGGATCTCAGGCGCCAACACCGTTGATAGGTAACGGGTCAGCTGCACGACACCGCCTTTGGTCGCACCGTACGCTGCAGGGTTACCCATCCGGGTGCCCTCATAGAGCCCCATGTTCGGACCCACAAGTCCGTAGATTGAGGACACGTTGATCACGGATCCGTGACCGGATTCACGCAGTTGCGGCGCGAGCATCCGGGTAAGCGTGAATGGCACCTGCAGGTTAAGCTTCGTCGCTAGCATGAATGCTTCGTCCGTCTGTTCCTCGAACGGAACAGCGTAACCGGGGATGTTCGCCGTTCCGGTGAACGCCGCATTGTTAATCAGCACATCGAGGGGGCCTGTGGCTGCCCGCGCGAGGTGGGACGCGCCGTCGTCGTCAAGCAGGTTGGCTGCCATTCCGACTGCAACTATCCCATGCTTCCGGGCCAGCTCGGTGGCGAACTGATCGCAGAGGGCCTGGTCAAGATCTGAAACAACGACGTCCGCCCCCAGCCCAGCGAGAGTGTCGCAGAGCACCCGGCCCAGGGGGCCGGTACCACCGGTCACCAATGCGCGGCGGCCCTGAAGGGAAAAAAGCTCAAGCACGGCCGACCTCCTCATTGTTGCCGGCAAATCCGGGAAGAGGTGCCAGCCCGGCCCGCACTACGGCTTCAACGAGCCGGAACTCGGACTCGTCATCGATGGAAAAGGCGTGGGCTTCGGGAATTTCGAAGTAGGTGTGGGTTCCCTCGTCGAACCAGCTGGACTTCAGCCTGCGCACAAACGGGGACAGCCACGCGTAGAAGCTTCCATTGATGCGCAGGTAGCGGTCCACATCCTGGCGGCGAACCACACCACGTCCTGCATCGAAGTAGCGTTCGAGCGTCCCGTCGGCCGTGGGGCGCACGCCCACCCACGTGGGATTAAAAAACGGTTCCGATACGGCGACAACGCCGTCGATTCCGTCACTGGCAGTCAACTTATTGACTGCGGCGAGAATATCCTCCGCCGTCCGGGTAGGGCTCGTTGGATCCAGAAGGAGCACGACATCGAAGTTTTCACCGGTGCTGTTCTCCATCTCCGCCAGCGCATGTCTCAGGACCCCGCTCATCGGAGCCGTGTCGGTTGCGAGATGGGCAGGTCTGAGGAACGGAACGGAAGCACCATGCCGGCGCGCGATCTCCGCGATGCCTGGATCATCCGTAGACACGATGCAACGAACGGACGCTCCGAGCTGCTCCGCCAAGGCGATGCTGTGGGCGATCAGCGGTTTGCCCAGCAGAGGACGCACGTTCTTTCCCGGTAGACCTTTTGAGCCGCCCCGGGCAGGGATGACGGCGAGGATTTTGGGATCGGTACGTAGGGTCATGAGGCGCCTTGGGTTGAGCGATGGAATCCGGCTACAACACTACCGTTTCGCCCCTGCGCGTCCTGTCCGACAGCCGGGCTGCATCACACACGGCAACAGCGAGCACTCCTGCCTGAAGCGACGCGGCATTGTATTCATGTCGCAACCCGTCAACGACTACTCCCGCCCGCTGCAGGAGGGTTCCGCTTTGACGGGCTAGTACTTTGTCTACGTCACTGTCACCTGGGTGAACGCTGCGCTCAGGAGTGCTGCCCGGGCGCTCAACAATCACGGAGTTGGTGACAACGTTCCACGACAGGGCACCGTGCGCGGTAGCGATGCGGATCTCACGCTTCTTCACAGGAGATACGTAGTCAAGCCTCACCGTTACTGCAGGAGGTTGTTCTTTCCCGGAACTGTGCCAGAGCAGGTCCGCGGACTCCTCGGCCTCAATCCCCAGCACCCCGTGTCCAAGCCGGGCTACGACGGTATCGGGTGCGCCAAGGAGCGCAAGCGGATAATCGATGTCGTGCACAAGGTCGCGCAGGGCGCCGCCCTCATCGGACCGCGCCGAGTAGCTTTCCCTGTAGTCCCTGCCTGGGCGCCAGGAGGGAAGCCAGGACTGCGACACTATCTGCGCCGAGGTCGGTGTGCCTTCGAGATCCAGCAGTTGCGCCAGTTCGACGTAGCCGTCATGAAATCGAAGGGGTGCGCTCACCGAGACAATGGAGGCGCGGGGGTGGCCGATGAGAGGCAGGCACTGCTGAACGGTTGGCGCCACGGGCTTTTCCAGCAGAACGGAGCGGGGATTCTGTTCGACGGCTCCAAGGGCATCATCGACATGCCGCACTGTATCGGTCGCGATGATGATGAGGTCCAGCGGAGCGCTCGGATAGGTATCCACGAACACCGTGCGTGACGGAATATCCGCGCGTTCCGTAGAACCTGTGCCCTTCCGGACGGGCCAGGCATAGAGCTCGTCCACCCCCATGGATTCGAGCACGCGCAGATGCCGTGCGCCGATCGACCCCGTCCCCCTGACCAGTGCACGCACGCCACGGCCTCGAACCGATACGGTCTCACGTTGTTGCTGCACATTCACCGTCCGGGCGCCGGATAGAATTCGTAAATCATGCTCACCAACTCTAGTGTCGAGGCTCAGCGTATCTAAATGGACTTACAGGCGTCGGAGAACAGTGGCCTGCGCTCTCCTGGTACCCGGGAATGGGTCATATTCGGGGCCGGTGGCCACGCACGCAGCCTCCTCTCCGTCATTAGGGGGCGGGGCGAGACGGTAGCCGGTGTAGTCGGTCATGGTGCGAATTCATGGAAACCTGCTCAGAAGTCTTTCTCGAACGACGACGACGCCATTGAGTTCGCGCTCAACCGTAACCTTCCCGTCTGCGTCGGAATCGGTGCAAACCAGGTCCGCTGGCGGCTCGCCGAGTTGCTCTTGAGCGCGCTACCTCCGGAAAACCTCGGACCGCTGGTCGCCCGCAGTGCCACCGTTGATCCCACAGCCGACTTGGCCCCGTTGACCCAGATCCTGGAACACGCGCACGTAGGGCCCGGCGCCACCGTGGGAGCGGCGACGATCGTTAACACCTCGGCGGTTGTTGAGCATGACGCTGTGACCGGTAACTCATGTCATCTCGCGCCCGGCGCGATGCTTTTGGGAGAAGCCTCGATCGCCCATAGGGTATTTGTGGGTTCCGGTGCGCGGGTGCTGCCGCGCATATCGGTGGCGGATGACGCCATCCTGGGCGCCGGCACGGTGGCGACAAAGGACCTTCTGGGTTCGACAACCTATGTTGGCGTTCCCGCCGCCCCCATAACGTCCATGAAAGGCATCACCGAATGAGCAACCAGACCGGCCACGCCGAATCCATCAAGTTCGGACACCACTCCCTGGGCCTGAATGAGGACGTCTTTATCATCGCGGAGGCCGGCGTCAACCATGACGGTGACGTGGCGATAGCACATCAATTGATTGACATTGCTGCGGACACCGGCGCAAATGCCGTGAAGTTTCAGACGTTTCGCCCGGCTGCTCTCGTCACAGCCGGCGCGGCCACCACGCCTTACCAGAAGAAGGCAGGATTCTCCGAGTCACAGTCCGAGATGCTCACGAGGCTGACGCTTCCGGATGCTGCCTGGGAAGAACTGAAACAGCACTGCGACGAGCGGGCAATTACGTTCCTCTCCACACCATTCGATGTTGCAAGCGCTGAGATGCTCGCGCGCATCGGTGTCCCGGGGCTGAAAATAGGCTCCGGTGAGCTGACAAATGTGCCATTCCTGCGAACAATCGCAGAACTCGGCATCCCCCTGATCGTTTCCACCGGTATGGGGAGCGTGGATGAAATTCACGAAGCCCTCGAGGCGACAGCCAATGCCCCTGCAACTGTCCTTCTGCACTGCGTATCGGCGTACCCCGCGCCACTAGGCGAGGCGAACCTCCTGGCTATTCCAGCAATGCGGCGTGAGTTTCGCACTGAGATCGGCTGGTCCGATCACACCCCCGGTGCAGTGACGGCGATCGCGGCAACGGCACTGGGCGCGACGCTACTGGAGAAACACATCACCACGGACCGGGAGCGAAACGGGCCCGACCACCGAGCCAGTCTGGAAGCCGCCCAATTCGCGGACTATGTGTCTGATGTTCGCGCGGCCAAGGAAAGCCTCGGAGATGGACGGAAGCGCCGTATGCCCAGCGAAGAGGACAACGCCCATCTTGTAAGGCGGAGTTACCACACCGTCCGCTCCATCCCCCAGGGTGCCGTGATCACGGAGGAAGATGTGGCAGTCCTGCGCCCCGAAGGAGGGATGAAGCCGTCTGCCCAGGTAGTCGGCGCCGTCGCAGTCCGCGATCTTCCCGCGGGATTTCCGGTGGCGCCCGGATCGGTCGGAAAAGCTCCGTGAAGGTTCTGGCGTTCGTAGGTACGAGGGCAGATCTGTTCCCACTCGGTCCTGTTCTTGTTGGCCTTGAGGAGAGTGCCGACGTCGAACTGCACATTGCCACGGCCGTGGGCTTCGAGGGCGGGACAAGCCGCGAGGTCCTGCTGGATGCAGGATTACGTCGGGATGCCCACACACACCATGATTTGGGGCTCTTTCTTCAGGACAGCACTCCGGCTGGCCAGGCTCGGCTCGGCGCTGCGCTTTCCCTGAATTTTCTTGAGCTCGTCGGGTCCATTGAGCCTGATGCGCTGGTGGTGCTCGGTGATCGGTGGGAATTGCTCTACGCGGTCCCGCCCGCGCTTCTCATGGGTATACGGGTGATTCACCTCCATGGCGGCGAAGTCACTGAAGGAGCTCTCGACGAGCGGGTGCGGCATGCGTTGACCAAATTGGCGGACCAGCACTGTGTCAGCACCGTCGGGGCCTCCCGAAGGGTCGAGCAATTGGGAGAGGACCCCGGGCGTATTCACCATACCGGGGCTCCGGGCCTGGACCGGTTCCTCGAGGCGACTCCTTTGACCGATTCGGAATTCGAGGAAGAGTTTCACGTTCCACTGCGTCGTCCACTTATCGTCGGAACGTACCACCCGGTAACAGCCGGTTCTGCGGAGTCGCCGGGCGTGCTTGCGCGACGGGTATTCGAGAGCAGCCTCAGAATGGCCGGCACGCTCATTCTGACGAATCCGGGTTTCGACGCCGGTCGTGAGGAAATCCTGGACGTCCTCGCTGAACTGCAGCTGCGGAAAGTCCCCAACCTCGTAATCCGTGCCAGCCTTGGCCGGACATATCCCAGAGTCATGGCGACTGCGGATTTGATGGTCGGAAATTCCTCGAGCGGCATCATTGAAGCGGCATCGTTCGAGCTTCCCGCCGTCGACGTCGGCGATCGGCAAAAGGGGCGGGAGCGCGGCAGTAATGTTATCTGGTCTGCCGAGAACACCGCGGACCTGGAGACGGCGATCAGTACGGCCCTCGGAGCTGACTTCAGTTCCCGTGCGGCCGATGCAGCGAACCCATATGGCGATGGGCGAGCCGCCGGAAGAATCGTTCAGGTCATCACTGATTCGCTTGATGAGCCTATGTCCAAAGTTTTCGTCGATGCTTGTGTCGGAGGAGTTCAGGATGAGCAATGACCGTTCACTCGAGAATGCCTGTGTGGAACGCACCGCGACTGTTCGCGAGGCCCTGCTGGCCATCGACCGGGGTGCGTCCTCCGTTGCCCTCGTGGTCGATGAGAGCCGGCACCTGCTCGGAATCGTGACGGACGGAGACGTTCGAAGGGCACTGCTGGCTGGAGCAGGCTTGGAAAGCAACGTCGTTGACTTCGTCAACGCCAATCCCAAAGTGGTTAATCCGTCAACCTCACGTGCGGCCGTCATCGATCTGATGCGGAGCATCCGCATCAGCGAGGTTCCGGTCGTCGACGATGACGGGGTTCTGGTCGGCCTTCAAACGTTGACTGACATCGTGGGCAAACCCAAGCTGCCTAATGTTGCGCTCATCATGGCGGGCGGCAAAGGAACCAGATTGGGCAGCCTCACCAAGGAAACCCCCAAACCCCTTATGAAGGTTGCGGACCGCACCATCATCGAGTGGGTGATTCTCGGGTTGGTCGAGTCGGGCATCACTCGCGTATACATCAGTGTGGCCTACCTCGCGCAGAAGATCATTGACCACATCGGTGACGGTGAGCAGTTGGGCTGCCGGATCTCCTACATTCACGAAGACCCGGAGCGCCCGCTCAATACGGCTGGTGCGCTTGGTCTCTTGCACAGGGAAGCACCGGACATCTCCGAACCGGTCATTGTCACGAACGCGGACCTGATGGTGCATTACTCGGCAGCCGACTTCCTGCGGTTCCACAACCGCCATGGCGCGGCGCTCACCGTGGCGGCGAGGCCGTATAACCATCAAGTGCCATTCGGAGTACTCGAGATCAGTTCGGACCGTTCGGTTACCGGGGTGGTCGAGAAACCAAACATCGAGTTCGAGATCAGCTCGGGAATCTATGCGGTGTCGCCGGAGACACTTGCTATGGTTCCCTTTCGGGAGCCGTATTCAATGCCGGATCTTATGGACGCGTGCATCCGCGAGGGCAAAGGGGTTTCCGCCTGGCCCATGCTGTCCGACTGGATCGATGTAGGCACACCCAAAGATCTGGCAGCAGCGAAAGGACAATGACCATGTTGGAAAAAGAGAGCGCCCATAACCTCCGAGGCAAGACTGTCGTTGTCACCGGCGCCGATGGCTTCATCGGTAGCCACGTTACGCAGCGGCTGATCGCCGAGGGCGCCAACGTTCGCGCGCTGTGCATCTACAACTCGAATGGGTCCTACGGGTGGCTGGATGACCTCAGCGAGGAAGAGCGCGACTCCGTCGATCTTGTACTCGGCGACGTACGGGATTCCGAGTTCGTCTCTGACCTTGTTGCGGGATCCGAGGTTGTGCTCCATCTAGCCGCACTCATAGCAATCCCATACTCTTATCAAGCGCCTCGCTCATATGTGGAAACCAACGTGACAGGGACGCTGAATGTTCTCGAAGCGGTCCGTCGCCACAACGTTCCCCGTCTGGTGAATACCTCCACGAGCGAGGTTTACGGAACTCCGAGCACAGTCCCCATCACTGTGCAGAACGAACTACGCGGTCAGTCCCCGTACAGCGCCACAAAAATCGCTGCGGACAAGCTCTGCGAAGCGTGGGCGAGTTCCTTCGAAACCCCTGTTGTGGTTCTGCGTCCCTTTAATACCTATGGCCCGAGACAGTCCGCTCGCGCGGTAATCCCTACGATCCTTCAGCAGATGCTCGCAGGTGCCGAACAGATTCAGTTGGGATCGCTCACTCCGCGCCGGGACTTCACCTTCGTTGCGGATACTGCAGATGGCTTCTATCGGGCGGCGACGGCCGATATCCCACTGGAAGGACAGGTTATCCAGCTCGGGACCGGCTACGACGTGAGTATCGGCGAGCTGGTCGACCTTGCCCGTCAGGTGACCGGCTCCGAGGCAGAGATCGTGACCGAAGATGTGAGGGTTCGCCCGGAGGCGAGCGAGGTGATGCGGCTGCTTTCTGACCCTTCCCAGGCTTTGGAGGAACTCGGCTGGGCCCCGCAAACAGGTCTTGAAGAGGGTCTTCGGCGGAGCGCCGAATGGATTCATGCTCGCGGAATCACCGCCAAAGCCGCCGCACGCTACGCACGCTGACCGGCCCTAGTGAAAGGCGCAAACGTGTCAACCCGAGTTCCCCTTGCCATTCCGAATATCGGACAGACAGAAGCTGACCTGGTCGCGGACGCCATGCGCAGCGGCTTCGTTTCGTCAGTAGGAGAGTATGTTGCCGAGTTCGAACGCCGGTTCGCAGAGTATGTGGGAGCCCCGTATGCGGTGGCGTGCTCCTCCGGCACCGCTGCGCTGCATCTTGGAATGCGCCTTGCGGACGTGGAGCCGGGCGATCTGGTAGCTGTATCCGATTTCACCTTCATGGCATCTTCCAATGCTGCCTCTTATCAGTTCGCTGATCTTCTCCTGGTCGACTCGAAGCCGGACTCATGGGGAATGGACCTGGACATTCTGCGAACAGAACTCCAGCGTCGTCGATCAACAGGGCAGAAACTGCCGAAGGTTATCGAACTGGTTCACATCCTTGGTCAACCCGCGGACGCACGGGGTGCGCGGGAAATCGCGGACGAATTCGGTGCAGTCCTGATCGAGGACGCTGCGGAGGCGCTCGGCGCGACCTGGTCCGATGGTCCGCTGGCTGGGCGCCACGTTGGCACGGTGGGGCACATGGCAGCGTTCTCTTTCAACGGAAACAAAATCATGACCACTGGCGGCGGCGGCATGTTCACTACCGACGACGAGGAGCTCGCGCGGCGTGCCAAGCACCTGTCCACCCAGGCCCGGATGCCGGAACGCGGATATCTCCACAATGAGATCGGCTACAACTACCGGCTGACCAATATTGCTGCGGCGCTGGGCGTTGCGCAGTTGAGCCGGATGGACGAGTTTGTTGCCCGGAAGAGGTCCATCGCCGCCCGCTACAACGACGCTTTCGCCGGGACGCCGATAACGTGTCCACCCGGTATGCCCGGTGAGGAGTCAACCTACTGGTTGTACTCCATCCTGGTTCCCTCGGCGGAGCCCGGCACGGAAACACGAGACAACCTCCAGGATTTCCTGGGTGCAGCGGACATCGAATCCCGTCCTCTGTGGCGGCCGCTGCACATGCAGCCGCCCTTGGCGAAGGAGCAGGTCCTCGGAGGTGCCGTGGGCGAGGAGTTATTCACCCGAGGACTTTCCTTGCCATGTTCCACAGACCTCAGCGACGCCGATCAGCAACGGGTGATCGAGCGGGTCCTGGCGTGGTTACAGACTCGGTGAGCAAACCTGCCGGGTCGGTGGTGGAGAGCGGAAGCCACCGGAACTCGGCCTTCTACCTCGTCGGAGCATTACTCCAGGGTCTCGGCATTGTTTTCGTGCAGCCCTTCGCCGTCCGGATTATGGACAGCGACAGGGAATGGGGAGAACTGATCATCTCCGTATCGGTGATTCAGGTGGGTGTGGTGCTAGCTGCTGCGGGGTTGCCCCTTGCCATCACCCGGGCCTGGTTCGATGACAAGGACGGGCCGCTGCGTGCTCGCGCCATCAGCGGGTTCCTCGGTATCGCTGGCTTGGCTCTGGGCCTGGCTACGGCCCTGGGGTTCTGGTTGTACCAGTCGGTAATCGCGGGAAGCGGCCAGGCGACCTTCACAATTGCCCTGGTGACCATGGGCGTCCTCGCTTCGGTTCTCGCTGCCCAGGCAATTCTCCGGGCGCAGGAGCGACCGGTTGCTTTCGTGGGACTCAGCATCGGCGCCTCCGTGGGGGCACACGTCACGGGACTACTGGCGATCTGGTTGATCGAACCGGTTGCCTGGCTGTATCTGGCAGGTTTCGCCCTGGCCGTTGTGGTAACCGCTTGCTTATCCTTGCTTATTGCTCCGCCCGCTTCGCCTTCAGCGACCCCGGGTGCCGTGAGGGAGGCGCTCGCCATAGGGCTTCCGGTCCTGCCGCACACGGGAGCCCTGATGTTACTGACTCAGGGCGCGGTTTTCCTCCTCGCATTCCTCAGCGGTACTGCGACATCCGGTGACTACGGCAAGGTCCAGGTTTTCATCCTGGGCACTATCACCCTGCTGGGAGCACTTAACAACGTATGGGTGCCGCGCATCATGTCTGCTTCAAAGGAGGAACGGCCGCGCCGGATGCATCAGACAATGTCGACGGCAAGTCTCGCCGCCCTCGGGATCGTTGTACTGGCATCGGGGAGTGCCAACGTGATGACGCACATTCTCGCGGATGGCAGGGAGGACCTCATTCCGGTGGCGCAGATCATGCCATTGACCGCCCTGGGGTACGTCCTCTACCTGAACGCCACAACCCTGCTGTTCTCTGACAGGCGCACGGGGATTCTTGCCATTGTCACGCCTGCGGTACTGCTGATTGGGATTGCGCTCGCGGTAGTCCCGGCGCTGAACGGAAATTTAGTGGCTGTGGCACTGGCAAACGCTGCAGCCTTTTTGGTGCTCGGACTGGTGTACTTCTTCCTCGTGAGGAAGAGGGCACACGGCGGTTGGCCCGTAAGACTGTACGTACTCTGCTCAGTCACGGCTATTGCCTACGTTGTTGTCCTCGTTTTCCTTCCAACCGACTTTCTAACCGGCGTGTTCACCTGCGCCGCAGTTGCTCTTTTTTCGGGCATCGCAGGAGCCGTTCTATGGCGGCGGGGGAGTATGCGCGTCTGAGGGATGTTACTTGTAGCGCACCTGTACGCCGGTGGCTGTCCACCGCAGCCAACCACCTTCGAACTCGACACTCCGGTATCCCTGTGAGGCAACAGCGGGCTGCATGGGATAGCCAAGGCGTCCCATCTGCCAGCCGGTCAATCGCCACGCCTCTCGGTAGGGCTGCGTAACAGCGTTCGCTCCGGTGGCGCTCGTGTTGTAGATATGCCCTCCGGCGAACTCCTGGTAGCAACCGCCCCCGTGCAAGCCACAGCGCACCCTATCGGAGGGATACCCAAGGGTTCCCATTTGCCAGCCGGCTTCTTCCCAGGCCTTCCAGTAGGCGCCGGTGACTGCGTGTGCTCCGCCGGAGGGGTGGTAGTAGACGTTGCCGCCGGTGAAGGATTGGTAGCATCCGCCGTTGTGGAGCCCGCAGCGGACGCCGGCTGTGGGGTAGCCGATTTTCATTTGCCAGCCGGCTTCTCCCCAGGCTTTCCAGTAGGCGCCGGTGACCGCGTGAGCGCCGGTTGCCGCTGTCCAGTAGATGTTTCCGCCGGCATAGGACCGATAGCATCCGCCGCCGTGAAGGCCACAGATGTCACTGGAGGATCTGGCTGCTCCAAGAGGCCCGTTCGCGCCTCCGGACCGGAGCCACGCCTGATGAATGGCTCCTGATGAGCCGGTTGCACCCGACCCGCGGGCGAATGCCTGCAGGGACGTCAACGAGCCGTTCCACTGGTTCCAGTCACCTATGATCGGTCCGGAACTGGTGTACTGCCAGACGCTGTAGTAGCTCCAGCTACGGGGCAGGGTGCCGGCTCCGGAGTTGTTGTAGGACGCGACATGCAGGGGATGGTCGGCGAAAGCGCTGCTGTTCCCAGTGCACCGGCTCCACCAGTCGGTGGTGGTGTAGATCATCGGCTTGCGCCCGGTGAGGGTAACCATGCGATTTGAGAAGTCGCGGATCCAGTTCACCATCTGCGACGCGTTCATGTTGTAACAGGTGTTACCCAGTGACGGGTAGGGGTTGTACTCAACGTCGAGCAACGGCGGCAGCGTCTTGCCATCGGCTGACCAGCCGCCGCCGTTGGCTACGAAGTAGTTTGCCTGTGCCGCTCCGCTGGAGACATTCGGGATAGCAAAGTGGTAGGCGCCGCGGATCATGCCGCGATTCCCGGACTGCGTATATTGCGTGCCGAAATGGGGATTCTCGTAGCTCAGCGCCTCCGTGGCTTTGACGTACGCGAACCTCGACCCGTAGTTCCAGGCTCCGTTCCAGTTCACATATTGACCCTGATGGCTGCTGACATCGACGCCCACCACGCCGGTGGAGGGCTGCCAGTAATTGGTAGCAGCGGGGGCCGCCGCTGCCTGGGGCGCAGCATCCAACGTAGCCGCCGAGCCCTCCGACATCAGCGACTCAGCAGGGGGCGCCTGTTGTGGATCTCCGGTAACCGCGATCCTCTCGAGTCCCTGTCCCATCTCCGCGCCGTTCCGGCCGATCAGCTCGGCGAGCAGTTCCGGGTTGTTGGCGTAGTCCTCAGGGGCGGGTTCTTTCTGGGCGGTGGGTGCGGCGGGAACCGACGACGACGGCGGCGGCGCGGTTTCGCCCGACGTGGTCGACTCAGGCGCGGGATCGGCAGGCGCACTCGGTACCACGGGCAGTCCGGTAGGTGCCGGTTCTGTTTCGACCGCTGGAGCCGTGGGTTCAGTCGCGGAGGGCTGAGCAGGTGGTGTTTGGCTCGGAACGCTGGGCGATTGCGCCGGAGGGGCGGTTTCCTGCGTTGTGAGCTCGGCTCCCACCGCCGGTGTCATGCCGGAAAGTAGGGTGAGGGCTACGAGGGATGAAAGAGCGACGGTTTTCGAGGCGCGAGAAGCTATCACGAGAGAATCTCCAAATAAGAGCAATCCCCAGCAAGGCGGGGCGTTGTCCCAAGTAAGGGTACCGGTGTGTTACTGATGTGACTAGAGGGACAGAAGTGACTGGTAGGCGAGGACTTGTCCACAGGTCCGTTAACCCGGCTAGGTCGATGCCCGGTTCTCGCCTACGCTTTTAGGCAGCGAACAAGCAATATCAGTCTGACAGTCTCCGGCTCGGGTCTCCTGCCCGCCAGCCGAATCCTTGGGGAAAACTATGGATGCAGTGCGCATTGTTGAGGATGAAGTCCGAGAACTTATCCGTCGACAGGGGATAGACCCAACCCACCAGAGTGCAGAAGTACGGCGCTTGGTCGAGGCTGCCGTCAACGACTACGACGAACGCTCGATCATCGGTTCACTGCCACCTCTTGGCCACCTTGAGCAGGCGCGGCGCTACGTGTTCGACGCCGTAGCCGGTTACGGTTCGTTGCAACCGCTCCTCGATGATCCAACGATAGAAGAAATCTGGATCAATTCACCGTCGGAAATCTACGTCGCGAGGGCCGGAGAATCGGAACTCACCTCGTTGAGGCTGACCGAGCAGCAGGTGCGGGACCTAGTCGAGAAGATGCTCAAGTCTTCCGGACGTCGTTTGGATCTATCTTCGCCGTTCGTCGATGCCTCCCTACCTGACGGCTCGCGTCTTCACGTTGTTATCCCGGATGTCACCCGCCGGCATTGGGCCGTCAACATCAGGAAGTTCATTTCGCGCGCTACCCGGCTGGAACATCTGGTCGAGTTGGGGTCCCTGTCACCGCAGTCTGCGCGCTTTCTTGGCGCTGCGGTGGCAAGCGGCCTGAATATTCTGGTTTCCGGTGCTACACAGGCCGGCAAGACGACCATGTTGAACTGCCTAGGTGCCAGCATAGGCAGCCGCGAACGCGTCGTGACTGTCGAGGAAATCTTCGAACTGCAACTTCCGCTTCGGGACGTTGTAGGCCTTCAATGCCGGCAACCCAACCTTGAGGGCCATGGTGAGATACCGCTCAGGCGGCTCGTCAAGGAAGCCCTCCGGATGCGACCCGACCGCCTCATTGTGGGCGAGGTCCGCGAAGCAGAGAGCCTGGACATGCTCATTGCACTTAATAGCGGCCTTCCCGGAATGTGTAGCGTTCACGCCAATAGTGCTCACGACGCCGTCACCAAGATCTGCACGCTCCCTCTGCTGGCAGGTGAAAACATCTCGAGCGCGTTCGTGGTCCCGACTGTGGCCTCCTGCATCGACCTTGTAGTCCACTGCACGCGTGACCGCGCCGGCAAGCGTCAGGTAGCGGAAGTCGTTGCGCTTGGCCGGCGGGTGGAAAACGGAGTCATCGAAACATCGACTGTCTTCAAACGCATCGATGGCGAACTGCGCGTTACGGCCTCCGATATGCCTGCCGAGGAGAAGTTTGCAACTGCAGGCTATAGCGTTGCGAATCTGCTGGGTCCGTCATGACCGCGGCATGGGGTGCTTGTCTTGGCGCCGGGCTTTTCCTCATCTGGTGGTCCACGTGGGCTGTGCCGCCGAAAGCGCCGAAAGGGAAACGCCGCATCGGTCGGGTGAACGAACTTCTCCTGCGCGCAGGCGTTGAGAAGGTCACCGCCGGAGGCCTTGCCGCCGCGAGCGTGGTCTCCGCGGTATTCGTCTTCCTCGCGGCCTTCGTTTTTACGGGGACGCCGCCCATTGCTGCCTGCTTTGCAATCTTCGGCGGTGTTGCGCCCCTGATGATCGTCCGATGGCGTGCACGCCGGCGCACCGCGTCGTTGCGGGAGTTGTGGCCCGACGTCGTCGACCACCTCCGGTCCGCTATCCGCGCCGGGCTGTCGCTACCGGAAGCACTAATGCAGTTGGGGACAAAAGGCCCGGTGGAACTGCGTCCGGCCTTCAACGACTTCGCGGCTGATTACCGTTCGGGTGGCCAGTTCGACCACGCGCTCAATAATCTCAAGGACCGTTTGGCGGATCCGGTCGCCGACAGGATCGTCGAAGCTCTGCGACTCACCCGCGAAGTCGGCGGTACGGACCTCGGGCGGCTCCTCGGCACCCTTGCCGAATTCCTCCGGGACAGCGCCCGCACCAGAAGTGAACTTGAAGCACGTCAATCCTGGACCGTGAACGCGGCGCGCCTGGCGATCACGGCTCCATGGGTTGTGCTTGCCCTCTTATCCACCAGGCCGGAAGCAGTGGAGGCCTACAGCACGGCTGCCGGCGCCGTCGTACTCGGTGGCGGCCTCGTAATTTCGGTCCTTTGCTACTGGGTCATGCTCCGCGTCGGATCCCTTCCCGAAGACGAGCGGGTGCTGCGCTGATGAGTGCCCTCGCAATTGCCGCTCTGACCGGTGCGTGTCTTGGATCCGGACTTTGGCTCATGTTTGTTCGTCTCCCGGCGATGCGCCGGCCGCGATTCGCCGAGCGCATCGCACCGCAACTGAAGTCGGTGGACGTCAGCTCCAGGCTGCTGAGCTCGCAGACAGTGACCCCGTTCGGGCCGCTGGAACGAATTGTCCGACCGGTCGCTCGCGATGCAGTTAACTGGCTCAACAGATTCAGTCCCGCGTCTTCCGTGCTCGCCAAGCGTCTCGATCAGGCCGGACGAAGTCAATCGGTTCTGGACTTCCGTGCAGAACAGATCATCTGGGCCAGCGCGGGGCTCGCCGCTTCGACAACCGTGATAGTCATGCTTGCGGTCTCCGGGAACTTCAATCCGCTCCTCGCTGTCCTCATCATCATCGGGACCTCGGCGGGCGGGTACCTGCTGCGGGACTACGTATTGAGCGCGCAGATCCGGAAGCGTGAAGGCAGGATACTCGCCGAGTTCCCCAGCCTGGCCGAGCTTATGGCGCTCGCTGTCAGTGCTGGAGAGAGTGCCAGCGGGGCACTCGAACGCATCTGCCGGACCGGTCATGGTGAACTTGCCAAGGAGTTCTCTCGAGTACTTGCCGAGACGCGCGCAGGCGCGCCCCTGATGCTGGCACTGCAGAACTTCTCAAACCGCACTCAGCTTGCCCCGCTTGTGCGCTTCGTCGACGGAATCAGCGTTGCAGTTGAACGCGGTACGCCGCTCGCGGATGTACTCCGGGCGCAGGCTCAGGACGTGCGCGACCTCTCGAAGAGGGAACTCATGGAGTCCGCTGGCCGCAAGGAGATTGCGATGATGGTTCCGGTCGTTTTCGGTGTGCTCCCCCTTTCGGTCCTCTTCGCTGTCTATCCCGGTATCGCACTGATCGAGCTCGGACTTTAGCTCCCACTTCCAACCCACCCACCAACCGATAGCAAGGAAAACAGCATGCGTAACCGCCTCACCTCATGCGCCATCGCCGCCATGGCCCTCCTTTGCGCTCACCTCACGGTGGGCTCATCCGACAATCGTGAACGAGGAGACGTTCCCGGTTGGGTCATGATCACCCTCATGTCAGCCGTTCTGGTGGCCGCTCTCCTGGCCATCGCCTCGCCCGCCCTCGAAGGCCTGTTCAACGAGGCCATCGACCGCGTCAGCCCTTAGCCGGTGAGGAACGCTTGGCGTCGTATACGAATTGGTGCGCAGCGCCAGAACGAATACGGTGCCGCCACGGTCGATTTCGCACTTGTCGGAGGACTCCTGACCGTCATTTTCATCGCAATCCTGCAACTCACGCTCGTCCTTCATGTGCGCAACACGCTCATCGACGCCGCCTCTTCCGGTGCGCGTTACGGGACGCTGGCGGATCGTACGCCGTCGGACGCAGCGGCTCGCACGAGCTCCCTGATATCGGGGACCATCAACAGCGAATACGCACAGGACGTGTCAGTCACACAGGTGAACCAGGGTGGCGTTCCAGTTCTGCAGGTCACCGTCCGCGCACCGATCCCCGTCATCGGCCTGATCGGTCCGTCAGGAACAATGGAGGTGACCGGGCGTGCTGCGCTTCCTTCGTGACCGCCTCCAGCAGGCTGCGCAAAGCGACGACGACGGCAGCGCCGTCCTCGAGTTCACATTCCTCGGCCTGCTTCTCCTTGTACCCGTCGTCTACCTGATCCTTACGGTGGGCCAATTGCAGGGCGGGGCGTTCGCCGTCGTAGGTGCGGCCGATCAGGCGGCCAAAGTATTCGTGGACTCCGAGACCACGGAAGAAGCTCACGCCCGCGCGGAGCAGGCGGCGCTGCTTGCAGTGACCGATTTCGGGTTCGAAGCGGAGTCCGTGTCCATAAAGATCGTCTGCGGCGGCCCGTGCCTTGAGCCCGGTTCCAGTGTGAGAGTAGACGTGGTTCTCAGCGTTCCGTTGCCGCTGATTCCCACCATGCCGGGACTCAACACCGCGGCCGCCACGGTCGATTCCAGTGCGACGCAGCTCGTCGAGCGCTTCGGATGAGCGGAGTACAGAGGGAATCAGGGGATCCCGAATCCGGACAGATCTCAATCCTCATCATCGGTTACATCCTGCTCTCTCTGCTGGTCGTCGCTGTGGTCACGGCCATTTCCGCCGTATACATCGAGCACAAGAAGCTGCTGTCCGTCGCCGACGGTGCAGTACTCACGGCCGCCGATACCTTCGGAGTCGCCAATATCGAGTCCGGCGTTGGCGAGCCTGCCCCAACACTTGACTCCGAGTCCGTGGCCCGCGCGGCGTCAGGATACCTCGAGCGTTCAGGGGCGGGTTCCCGCTTCAACGAGCTCGCGCTGGACCCGGCAACCGGGGCACCGGACCCGCGCACCGCGCGGGTGGTGCTCACCGCCGTCGTACACCCGCCGATTGTGAATTTTCTCGTGCCCGCAGGCATCCCCATTGTCGCGACGGCCGACGCCCGCGCGGATCTGAGGCGATAGCTGTGACCGCCACACCATGACGTAGGCTTGAAACACCATGGCAGACATTGATTTTTCCGCAGAGATCCGCGCCCTCCGAGCCAAATACGAGTCCATTGAAGCAGTGTCGGACGTCGAAGGGATCCGCGCCGAAATCGCCGAACTCAGCGAGCAAGCCGGTGTCCCCAACCTGTGGGATGACCCCGCCGCAGCACAGCAGATCACCTCCAGGCTCTCCCACAAACAGTCCGCGCTCGAGCGCCTCGAGAGACTCACCGCCCGCATCGATGATCTCGAAGTGCTCGTGGAGCTAGCCCAGGACGAAGACGATGAAGACTCCCGTACCGAGTCGGTCAAGGAACTAACCTCACTCAGCAAAGCGCTCGACGAGCTCGAGGTAGTCACACTCCTGGCCGGCGAGTGGGACGAACGCGAAGCCGTAGTGAGCATCCGGTCCGGCGCCGGGGGAGTGGACGCCGCGGACTTCGCCGAAATGCTCCTGCGCATGTACCTGCGTTGGGCCGAACGCAGGGGGTACCCAACGCAGGTCCTTGACACCTCCTACGCGGAAGAAGCCGGCCTGAAATCCGCAACCTTCGAGGTCAAGGCCCCCTACGCTTTCGGGACGCTATCGGTTGAAGCCGGCACACACCGCCTCGTGCGCATCAGCCCCTTCGATAATCAGGGACGGCGCCAGACATCCTTCGCCGCCGTCGAAGTCATTCCCCTCATTGAACAGACCGACTCAATCGAAATCCCAGACAACGAAATCCGCGTGGACGTCTTCCGGTCCTCAGGCCCGGGTGGTCAGTCGGTCAACACCACCGACTCAGCAGTACGGCTGACCCACATCCCGACCGGGATCGTCGTGTCCATGCAGAACGAGAAGTCCCAGATTCAGAACCGCGCGGCGGCCCTGCGCGTGCTGCAGTCACGTCTGCTGCTGCTCAAGAAGGAGCAGGAAGACGCGGAAAAGAAGGCGCTCGCCGGGGATGTGAAGGCCTCCTGGGGAGACCAGATGCGCTCCTATGTCCTGAATCCGTACCAGATGGTCAAGGACCTGCGCACCGAACACGAGGTAGGCAATCCGTCAGCGGTATTCGACGGCGAGATCGACGACTTCATCGACGCCGGCATCCGCTGGCGCGCCAATACCCGCAACAGCGAGAACTGATCCGGGAGTCCCCAAACCGGCGTTACGGTTCCGCGACACACCGGGAACCTGCCCATCAATACGCCGATCGGCTGCCTATAGTCAAGGAGCCGGTGCTTCCTTCCCCCACCTAAGAGCCCGCGCACTGGCAGCAACACGTGGGCGCAAAGTAGTCATGATCAGATTCGAGCAAGTCACCAAAATCTACGATCAAAAGTCCAAGCCCGCCCTCGACGGCGTCAGCCTTGATGTTGATCGTGGCGAGTTTGTCTTTTTGGTCGGCGCATCCGGATCCGGAAAATCGACGTTCATTCGCCTGGTGCTCAAGGAAGACCGCGCCACCCGCGGCGCCGTGTACGTCGCCGGACAGAATGTGGCGAACATCCCGAGCTGGCGCGTGCCGAAGCTGCGTCGAGGAATCGGCGTTGTCTTCCAGGACTTCCGCCTGCTGCCGAACAAATCCGTCTTCGCCAACGTCGCATTCGCCATGCAGGTCATCGGGAAGAGCCGCGCCGTCATCCGCGAAACAGTGCCCGAAGTACTGAAAACTGTCGGCCTTGAAGGCAAGAACAACCGCATGCCCCATGAACTTTCCGGTGGGGAGCAACAGCGCGTGGCCATTGCACGCGCGATCGTGAACAAGCCCGGCATCCTGCTCGCTGACGAGCCCACCGGAAACCTCGATCCCACCACGTCCATGGGCATCATGAAGGTCCTGGACAAGATCAACCAGAACGGCACCACCGTTGTCATGGCCACCCACGATGACGACATCGTCAACACCATGCGCAAGCGCGTAGTCGAACTACGCGACGGCACAGTGGTCCGTGACGACGCCCAGGGCATCTACATCGGAACGACGACGGCGGCAGCCAAGTGAGGTTCGCATTCGTCCTTGGGGAGATCGCTTCAGGGATGCGGCGGAACCTCGTGATGGTTGTATCCGTTGTGCTGGTCACGTTCATCTCGCTCACCTTCGTTGGCGCCGCGGGCCTGCTGCAGCTTCAAATCGACCAGATGAAAGGCTATTGGTACGACCGCGTCCAGGTAGCCGTGTTCCTCTGCGTAGAGAACTCGACGGCGGAAAGCTGTGCGGCCGGGCCGGTCACCGATGAGCAGCGCAGCGCCATTGAAGCCAAGCTCAAATCGCCTGAACTCAGCGCCTACGTCAAGACAGTGGAGTACGAATCGCAGGAACAGGCGCTGGTGCACTTTCGGGAGCAGCTCGCCAACTCGCCGATCGTCGAGGCAGTAACCGCCGAGCAGCTTCCCGAGTCTTTCAGGGTGGGCCTGGTGGATCCTGAGAAGTACGAAGTGATCAGTGAGGCTTTCTCTTCAGAGCCCGGGGTCGACATTGTCAGCGACCAGCGCGAATTCCTCGAGGAGATCTTCGGGTATATCAACATCGCATCGCTCGTGGCGCTAGGCATCGCCGTCGTCATGAGCGTGGGTGCGATCCTGCTGGTTGCCACCACAATCCGACTCTCTGCCTTCAGCCGACGGCGTGAAACCGGCATCATGCGACTGGTCGGCGCGAGCAAGGCGATTATTCAGTTGCCCTTTGTGCTCGAAGGAGTTATCGCTGCCATTCTTGGTGCCGCGATCGCCTCGGGCACTCTCTGGGCGGTCCTGCGCTACGGCGGGGAATGGCTTTCCCGCGAGTATCCGCAGATGGGTTTCATCTCGACGCAGGAGCTGCTGCTCGTCGTGCCTGCACTCTTCCTCCTTGCAGCACTGTTGGCGGGCGCATCTTCGCTCCTAACCCTCAGACGTTACTTGAAGGTTTAGGGTGGTAACCGTGAGAAGAGAAAGCGCGCGCACCCTGACTGCAGGATACGTCCGGCCACTCGGTCGCCCCGGCGTCGTAAAGGCCATCACTGGAGTATCACTTGCCACCGTAGCTGCCCTCACACTGACGCTGAGCCCCGTGTTCGCGGATGAGCTCGATGACCGGAAGAACGCGCTTGAGCAGGAGATCGCCGAGGTCCAGCAGTCGATCGAGTATCTCGACGCCGACATCACCGAGACCATCGCGCAGCTCAAGGTGTTCCAGGGCCAACTCCCCGGAGCGCAGCAGGCGCTGGCTGACGCGCAGGGCCGCGTTGAAGCGGCGACCGCCGAAGTGAACGCACTTGCTCAGCGCGTCCAGCTGGCGGAGGAAACCAAGAACAAGATCACGGAGCAGCTGAAGCAGGACGAAGCCGAGATGGCCAAGACCCGTGAGGTTATCGGCCAGATTGCCACCCAGGCTTACAAGAGTGGGGGCGTACCCACCAGCCTGTCGCTCATGCTTGGCAGCGACGGCGGAGACAGTTTCGCGTCCATGGAGCTGGTCGACCAGGCCCTGCGCAGCCAGAACGCCGCGCTGGAACGGCTCGCCCAGCAGAATGCGACGAACGTGAACTCCCAGGCACGGTTGGTAGCTGTTGAGGAAGAGATCCGCGATCTGAAGGCGAAGGCCGACGCCGCCCTTGCCGCCGAACAGGCAGCGCGGGACGAAGCAGCAGCTGAGAAGGCCAAGGTCGACAAGCTGATCTCCGACACTTCCGCGCTCTCGGACAAGCTGCAGAAGCAGAAGCCCGTCATTGAAGCGAAGCTCGCGCAGGTCGAGGAAGCACACCAGCAGGTCGTTGACGATATTGCAGAACGGCAGCGGCGCCTCATCGAAGAGGCCCGTAAACGGGAAGAAGCGCGGCTGAAGGCGGAAGCTGAAGAGCGTGCACGCATCGAGAACGCGCGGCGTGCAGCGGAAGCCGCCGAGGCAAACCGCCGGGCCGCTGAAGCTGCGGCCGCGGCTAGCAGGCCAGCGCCGGCACCCGTTGTCCCCGCACCTGTAGCACCGGTGATCGAGCCGCCGCAGACGTCCAGTCCCTCAGCGTTCGGACTACAGGCGCCTGTCAATGGCCCCATCACCTCCGGATATGGTTGGCGTCCGACGCCTCTCGGCACGATCGACTTCAACGGTACCGGTGGCTACACACACACTGGTATTGACTATGGCGTTGCCTGCGGTACGCCGCTATACGCTCCAGCTGCGGGCGAAGTATGGTTCGCCGATTCAAACGCGTTGCCGGGTGCGGGTAACCGTATTGTGCTGAACCACGGCGTGATCGGCGGAAATGCGCTGGCGACGAACTTCTACCACCTGTCCAGTTACCTCGTTGCTCCGGGACAGAACGTGAGCGCCGGTCAACTCATCGGCTACACCGGAACCACGGGCAACTCCACAGGCTGCCACCTGCACTTCGAAACAGTGCTCAACGGCAGCTTGGTCGATCCGATGGGCGTTCTCTAGCCGCTTCGAGCGTAGACTGGTATGCGAATTGTTTACGTCCGGTCGCGGTCCGTCGCGACCGCAAGGACCAGCGCTACTGAAGGAGTTGAACCGTGCCCAAGGAAAGTGGCCGTCAGGTAGTGGCCACCAATCGGAAGGCCCGGCACGACTATCTGGTGCTGGACACCTACGAGGCCGGCATTGCATTGCAAGGCACCGAGGTGAAATCGCTGCGGGCCGGGCGGGCATCGTTGGTGGACGGCTACGCCATCTTCTACAACGACGAACTGTGGCTTGAGGGTATCCACATCCCCGAGTATTCGCAGGGCAGCTGGACAAATCATGCCGCGCGCCGTCGTCGTAAGCTGCTCCTTCACCGCGAGGAGCTTACAAGGATTTCGCACAAGATCCGCGAAAGCGGGTTCACGATCGTTCCGTTGCAGCTGTACTTCCTCAACGGCCGCGCGAAAGTGGAAATCGGCATTGCCCGAGGCAAGCGTGAATACGACAAACGCCAGACCCTGCGCGAGCATCAGGACAACCGCGAAGCGCAGCGTGCAATGCGCGAAAGGAATCTCGGCGCATGAGCGATGTCTTCTGGGAAGCCCAGGACTCGGACGAGACCGAAGAAGAATCAGAACTCAAATATAAGCGCCCGTGGTGGGTTACCGTAGCGGCACTCATTGACCTGCTTATCCTGTTCGCCATTGTGCCTGCCGGGATCCTCGCACTCATTCCGTTCTTCTTCCTGATCTACGTCTACCTGGCGCAGGTCCTGGTGTGGGTGTCCCCACTGCTGGTGCTCATGAACATCATTCTTTTCGGGTGGAGCTTCCGGCGGAAACAGGCTGCGACTACGGCCCTGGCGGCCCTTGGACTGGCCTTCGTCGCCGTATCCTTCGTGGTTCTGATGCTGTGGCAGGCACAGATCGTGATCCTGGGTTTCAACTTCTAGCAAGGCGCTTCTCGGGAATGATTCCTGGTCGAGGTGCGTTAGACTAAGTAGCCCGGAGCAATCCGGGATTGATAACTCAATACGGGGATGACAGGTTTCGACGATGTTAGTCGCGACAGGGGAAGCGGGCCGAGGATACAGAGTTATCTCGTAAACGCTCTCTGTAAAACAATAAGTGCCGAACAAAAGCGCACTGACTTCGCTCTCGCTGCCTAAGCAGCCGAGCTAGTCCGTCAGCCCGGGTATGCTCTCGACCCGGATCCTGGCGTCATTTAGAGGGCCACTGCTCTTGGTTTTCGTTGCAGGAACCAGGGGGACTTTTATGCAACTGGGCCCGGATCAGCCACTTGTTTGCATGATGGCTGGGGCCGAGAAAATCCGACGCAAACTGCGCCCGGAGAAGCCCTGACTACACTGCATCGGACGCGGGTTCAATTCCCGCCATCTCCACGAATCAGCACCCTTGGCCAATGGTCAGGGGTGCTGGCATTTAAGTGCCGCTCGGGCATGGGACCGAAGCCGGTAGCGCCTCCCGGCCCCCCATGACCTCGCTCCGCTCCGCCACGGGACCCTGCCGGTAGCGCCTCCCGGCCCCCCATGACCTCGCTCCGCTCCGCCACGGGACCCTGCCGGTAGGCTTAGCACGTGAGCTGGATGAATGATCGTCCCTCGTGGCTGCCGCCCATACCGCCTCCGCACCGCGGCCGGGCACTGATGGCTGTTGGGCTCGTCCTCGTTGTGGGCACTTTCATCTACATCTTCATCATGAGCTACATTGGCGGCACGCACACCCTCTATACGCTTCTACCCCTGGCGGTGGGCCTCGTGTGCCTGATTGTCGGGTTGACCAGGCGCAACGAAGGACGGTAGTCAGCGGGCCCCGCTCCTGCGGGTCCACCTGATCGCGCGGCGTTGGGTAATATCCGGGGGATGAGAGGACCGACAAAGTGAGCACCCCCAACACTTCCGCAACCGAGCCAGCCTGGTGGACCGGCGCCGTCGTCTACCAGATCTATCCGCGCAGCTTCGCCGATTCCAACGGCGACGGAATCGGCGACCTCGGGGGCATCATCGCGAAGCTCGACCACCTCGCCGATCTTGGTGTGGACGTCCTGTGGCTCTCGCCGATCTACTCCTCGCCGCAGCACGACAACGGGTACGACATCAGTGACTACCGGCAAATCGATCCCACGTTCGGCACTCTTGAGCGGTTCGACGAGCTGCTCGAGGGCGTTCACAGCCGTGACATGAAGCTGGTCATGGATCTCGTGGTCAACCACACATCCAGCGAGCACCCTTGGTTTATTGATTCTTCCTCGTCGGTGAACAGCCCGAAGCGGGACTGGTACTGGTGGCGCGAGGCCCGTGAGGGCTTCAGCCCGGGGGAGAAAGGTGCAGAGCCCACCAACTGGGGCTCCGCCTTCAGCGGCCCAAGCTGGACCCAACACCCAGCGACCGGCCAGTATTACCTGCACCTCTTTGCGCCGGAGCAACCCGATCTGAACTGGGAAAACCGCGATGTACGAGCCGCCGTCTACGAGATGATGACCTGGTGGCTGGACCGCGGAGTGGACGGCTTTCGCATGGATGTCATCAACTTCATCTCAAAGGATCCCGCGCTGCCGGATGGTCCGGTACCCGCTGGGAAGCTGTGGGGCGACGGTTCCCCTCATTACATTTCCGGTCCGCGGATCCACGAGTATCTCCGGGAAATGCACCGCGAGGTGTTCGAGGGCCGCGACGCTGAGCTCATCACAGTGGGCGAGATGCCGGGTGTGACGATCGACGAGGCGAAGCTATTCACCGATCCCACGCGGCGGGAAGTGGACATGGTCTTCCAATTCGAGCACGTGGGCCTCGACTACGGTCCGGGCGGCAAATGGGACTACAAGGGACTGGACCTCCGGGACCTCAAGACGTCCTGGAACCGGTGGCAGAAGGGCTTGGCTGACACGGGGTGGAACAGCCTCTATCTCAACAATCACGATCAGCCGCGGCTGGTTTCGCGGTTCGGCGACGACGCGAAGTACCGCTACGAATCCGCTACGCTCTGGGCGGGCATCCTGCACCTGCACCGCGGCACACCTTACATCTACCAGGGTGAAGAAATCGGCATGACGAATGCGCCGTTCGAAGCCGTGAGCGACTTCCGCGATGTGGAATCGGTTAATCACTTCTATGAGGCCACGACAGCGCTGGGGCACGATCCCGAGGAGGTGCTGCGCAACCTTCGCATCATGAGCCGGGACAACGCGCGCACTCCGGTCCAGTGGACGGCAGGGAAGCAGGCGGGTTTCACCACCGGAACTCCGTGGATCGACGTCAACCCGAACTATGCGAGCCTCAACGCTGCAGCTGACCGCACATCAAAAAAGTCAGTCTTCAGGTTCTATCAGCAGCTCATCGAGCTACGGCACAAAGACGAAACCGTGCGCCTCGGAGACTTCTCGATGCTCGCGGCGGACCACCCGACACTCTATGCCTTCACCCGCAGCTACAACGGCTCCACCCTGCTGACCGTGGGCAACGTCTCCGGGGACCCGCTGGCCCTGCCGGCTGATTTGCCGACCGGCCCACTGGTGCTCGGGAACTATGAAAGCCCGGACGGCGCGGAACTCCGTCCCTGGGAAGTGCGGATCCTGCGGGTCGCCTGAAGGTCACGGTTCCAATCCACTACGCAGGACACGCCGCATTCAAGAGTGCATCGCGGCGTGTCCTGCGAAGTCGTTGGGGCTATCGCTCGGCGATCAGTGTTTCCGTGTACAGGTCGATCAGCCCGGTCATGCCGCTCTGTTGCATCGCCCGCCGCTGGCGCTCAGCGCCCGTCCCGCGCTCCCAGGCGGTTTTCAGCCCGCTCTGGATCCAATGCGTGTCCCCCGCGTCGTCGAGCGCCGGACCGATGTGCTCAAGCAGGCGATCTACCTGCTCCCTTGCCGGCACCAGCTTGCCGGTCAGCGGATTGACGACGACGTCGCCCAGCCCCTGGCGCGCCGCCTGCCACTGCGCGGCGTCGAGCAGTTCCGGGTCAGGATCCGGATACGGTACGCAGTCCAACGCTTCCTGCACGGCGGTGCTCACGAGTCCGCGAATCAGCCCGGCAAGCAGCACGGAGTCCTGTGCCTCAAGCTGGGCATCCGCGGTCCGGACCTCCAGGGTGGGGTAGTGGTCCGAGAGGCGCGCAACCCAGGTGAGTACGCCCCGGTCGATAATGACGCCGGTGTCCACCAGGCGCTGGATCCGCCGCTCGTAATCCTCGGTGTCCGCGAAGATCGGCGGGCAGCCCTGAACCGGCCAGCGGCGGTAATGAACGGTCCTCCAGCTGGCGAACCCGCTGTCGCGGTCCAGCCAGTACGGGGAGTTTGTACTTAGTGCCGTGATGATGGGCAGCCAGATGCGGATGCGGTTGAGTGCCTGGACGCCGGTTTCCTTGTCAGGAATCCCGACGTGCACGTGAAGCCCGTTGACGAATTGGTCCGCGACGATGCCCCGGGCGCTTGATTTGAGCTCGTGGTAGCGCTGCTTGTCGGTGAGTTGGGGGTAGCCTTCCTCGATGCGCGGGGCGGTCGCTGTGCCGGAAGCGCGGACTCCGGCTTTACGGGCTGCAGCCGAGAGCTGGCGGCGGAAGTTCAGCAGTGATTCCTCGGCCTCGGTGAGCGTTTCGCAGACCGGGGTCGCTGTCTCGATCTGGCAGCTGAGCAGCTCCCGCTGGATGTCCTCTCCAGTGACTGTGTCTCCGGATTCGAGCAATTCCTGGACCTCGGTGGCATTGAAGACGGGCAGGCCTGAGACGGGGTCGAGCAGGAGGTACTCTTCTTCAATTCCCAGCGTGGTCATGTGGTGCCTTTCCGTGGCCGTTCGGATCGCTCCCAGTGTAGGCAGGACCGCGGTCGTGACGGGAACGGCTCGTCACAGAGCGCCAACCAGCCTCAGTCCCAGCCCTGCGGCGCTTAGCCCCAAGACAAGGTTTCCAGTCACATGGACGACGGCGGCACCCACCCGTCCGTCTCGCCATAGGGTGACAGCCGCGACACTGAGTGTGCTGAAGGTGGTCAGGCCGCCGGCGAATCCCACGGCAAGGATGTTGTACTGGTCAATCTCCAGCCGTGCTTCGCGGAGCATGCCCCAGCACAGGCCGATGATCAGGGAACCAACAGCGTTGACAATGAGTGTGCCGGCAGGAAACGGAACATCGCGCTGCGGTGGCTGTCGTCGTCGTGCGCGGTATGCCTCGGTTCCGGCGTCGGTTCCGTACCGAAGGAGCGCGCCGGCCGTTCCCGCCAGTCCGACGAGCAGCGCGGTGATCATGCGCCGCTCCGCTGCCCCAGGATCACGCCGGCGGCGGCCGCAGCGAGGCCGAGGAGCAAGGAGAGCCCCAGGTAGGGAACGAGCAGTTCAGTCTCGAGCACACTGACGAGCGCCACCGCGGAGAAGGTGGTGAAGGAGCCCAGGAGGCCGGGGCCGAGGCCGGCCTGGAGCCAACGCGGTGGCCCTGATCTGGTTCCCCAGAGTCCGGTCAGCCACCCGAGCAGGAGGCTACCCAGTACGTTGATGCTGAGCGTGTTCCACGGGAAGGTACCGGCCGGCTCCGGCACGAGCAGCACCAACAGGTAGCGCATCTCGGTTCCGATGAACGCGCCGACGGCGACGGCGGTCCAGGTTCTCCACGAGGTCAGACCCGAACGCCTCGGCAGAGGCCTGCTCATGGAACCAGGCTGCAACCTGCGTGCTTGCCCACGGACTCGATCCAGATGGCGCCGGTCAGTTCGTCGCCCAGGTCCAGTTCACGGGTACTGTGGCCGATGTCGACCCGCGCCTGCAGCGATCCGCCGAACGGTTTGCGCTGCAGCACGGTGACGGGGGATCCGATACCGATCTGCTCGCTTGCCAGGAATCTGAGCAGACTGGGGTTCTCGTCGCTGATCCTCGCCACCCGGCCGGAATGGCCGTCGTCGAGCCGGTTCAGCGGAAGAGCATCCGGCAGTGTGATGGATCCATCCGCAGTGGGAATCGGATCGCCGTGCGGATCCGCGGCAGGGCAGCCCAGTTTTGCGTCGAGCCGGTCAATGAAGGTGTCGGAGACAGTGTGCTCCAGCAGTTCCGCTTCATCGTGTACTTCGTCCCAACGATAGCCGAGCTCGCGGACCAGGAACGTTTCCAGGAGGCGGTGCCGCCGAACCATCGCCAGCGCAAGGCGGTGGCCCCCGGCGGTGAGTTCGACCGGACGGTAGGGCTCGTGGCGCACCAGGCCGAGGTCGTCGAGTTTCCTGATCATCTCCGAGACCGAGGAGTTTGCGACCCCCAGCCTGGCAGCCAGCCTTGATGATGTCACGGGCGCATCATGCCACTCCGAGAGGGCATAGATGGTTTTCACGTAGTCCTGGACGCTAGTGGAGTCGATGCCGAGAGCGCTTGCCTTGGGTGCCATGTCGGTTACGCCTCCTGGCTGGTGGCAGGCCGCCGTCGTCGGGCGAATTGGGCAGCCAGCCCGGTTCTCGGCGCGACCAGATAGACCACTGCGAAGACCAGGGCCTGGGCGAGCACCACGGCGGCACCTGGAGAAATGTCCAGGTAGTAGCTTGCATAAATCCCACCCACGGAGGCCGCAGCCGTGATTGTCGCAGCAAGCAGCAGCATCCTGTCGAAGCTCCGGGTGAGGAGGAATGCCGTGGCACCAGGAGTAATGAGCATCGCCACAACGAGAATAATACCGACGGCCTGCAACCCGACGACCACACTGAGGGCCAACAGGCCGAGCAGCAGCGCACTGAGCAGCCGGGTGTTGAGACCGATGACGTGCGCGTGAGTGCGGTCGAACGCGAAGAGGGTGAGGTCACGGCGTTTGAACAGCACAATCGCAAGGGTCAGCGCACCGAGGATGAGTACTTGCCAGAGCTCGCCGTCCGTCACACCGAGCACGTTCCCGAACAGGATGTGCATGAGGTCAACTTGCGACGGCGTGCGCGAAACGATCGCCAGCCCTACGGCAAACAGTGCGGTGAAGACTACGCCGATCACCGTGTCGGACTTCAGCTTGGTGGTGGACTTGACCGCACCGATCAACGCGACGGCACCTGCACCGAACACGAAAGCTCCCAGCGAGAACGGAACTCCGACGATGTAGGCGAGGGCTACGCCCGGCAGTACCGCGTGGGATACGGCGTCGCCCATCAGCGACCACCCCATCAGGATCAGCCAACAGGACAGGACCGACGCAACGATGGCCGCCGCCAGCGTGACAACCAGCGCTCGGGTAAGGAAGCCGTACTGGAGGGGCTCCAGGAGAAAGGAGACGGGGTCCATTTATGCTCCTCGCCGCTCAGGAGAGGGTGCGACAGCGGCACTTCCCGCAGTCCCGAATGCCAGAGCAAGGTTCTCATGGGTCAGGACGTCGGCAGGCACCCCTTCGGCAAGGATGCTGTGGTGCAGGAGGATCGCGCGGTCACACAGCTGTGGGATTCCAGCGAGGTCGTGCGTTGATACCAGTACGGTGCGGCCCTCTTCCTTCAATTCCCGCAACAGGGTCACCAGGGTGGCCTCGCTGGCTTTGTCCACACCGGCGAAGGGTTCGTCGAGCAACAGGAGCTGTGCGTCCTGGGCGATGCCGCGCGCCACGAAGGCGCGCTTCTTTTGCCCCCCGGATAACTCTCCGATCTGGCGGTGGCGCAGCTCCGTCAGGCCGACTCTGTCCAGGGCGTGGTCCACTGCGGACCGATCTGCACGGGAGGCCCGCCGGACGGGCCCCATGTGGGCGTAGCGTCCCATCATGACGACGTCGCCCACCGAGACGGGAAAATTCCAGTCCACGTCCTCGGACTGCGGAACGTAGGCAACCAGCTTCTCCTTCCTCGCGGCGGCATGTGCGCGACCGAAGAGCGACACGGTGCCACGTTGTGGGACAACGAGCCCCATCAGCGACTTGAAGAGCGTCGATTTACCGGAGCCGTTGACACCGATGAGCCCACAGACCTGGCCGCGCTCCAGGGTGAAGTCGACCGCGTCGAGTGCCACCACGCCGTCGTAATGGACGTTCAGTTGCCGCACGCTGATCGCAGCAGCCGGGGGAGAGGAGGTACGTGTGGTCATCGCGTCAGTCCTTCGATGATGAGGTTGATGTCGTAGCGCAGCAGGTCGAGAAAAGTCGGCACCGGGCCATCCGGTCCAGAGAGCGAATCGACGTACAGCGGGCCGGCCAGTTCTGCCCCGGTTGCGTTGGCGACCTGTTGCTGTGCTGAAGGGTTCACGGTGGATTCACAAAAGACGGTGGGCACATTGTGTTCCTCGACGAAGGTGATGACGTCCTTGATCTGCCGAGGAGTCCCCTCATTGTCGGAGTTGACGGGCCAGATGAATGCTTCAGCAAGTCCGGCATCCCGCGCTAGATACGAAAATGCACCCTCGCAGGTCACCAGGGCTCCGCTGTCGGCCAGGGAGGTGCGCAGGTGATCAAGCAAGCTCTCGAGTTCCTCCTTCAGTGCCTGCCCGTTCGCAGCGAACTCTGCTGAATGCGCCGGATCAAGGTCGGAGAGGGCACGGACGATGTTGTCCACGTACACCTGTGCAGCTTTGGGGGACATCCAGGCGTGCGGATTTGGCAGCCCGCTGTAGTCCCCGGACCGGATGTCGACAGGCTCGACGCCGTCGGAAAGCACCACATGGGGTGCATCCACAGACAGGACGAACCGCTCGAACCAACGCTCCAGACCGAATCCGTTGTCGAGGATGAGGTCTGCGTCCTGGGCATTGATCAGGTCTGACGGCGTAGGTTCGTATCCGTGGATTTCCGTACCCACCTTGGTAATGGAATCGACGCGGATGTGGTTGCCCGCCACAGTGCGCGTGAGGTCTGCCAGCACCGAAAAAGTGGTAAGCACCATAGGGCGGGGATCTTCCTCCCCGCTTGCGCGCTGCACAGTGGGGGACCCGCATGAGGCGACCACGAGTGTCATCACGATAAGGAGTACCGTAAGACGAAATTTCGGCATGCCTAAAACATACCGCTAAGCGCGTTCCGGCGCCAGCTGTGGCCGTCTAGGACGAAGAGTGCGTCGCCCTCCACGCGTACGTCAGGTACGGCAGCTCGAGGGTCACGTTCCGCGGGTGGCCGAGGTGTTCGTGGAGGTACCAACGCAGGTTCTCGTCGACCCTGGCCCGGGTGGAAACGGAAGCGTTCTGGTAGTAACTTCGTGAGCGCGCAAGCTCAACGACGTCCGACGCTGATAACAGTTGGGTCCACGCGAAGACCCTCGACTCGGGCGCCGTGAAGCGCGCGCCGAGCAGCGGCCGGTAGCTGGGACGGAAGACATCACCGGCGTGCATGATGCGGGAAAGCCGGTGCACCCACGGCACTGAAACGTCCAGTTGGTTCCAGACCAGGGCAAGCACACCTTTCGGGGTGAGGATCCGGGCAGCTTCTTCAACGGTCTCCGCCGGATCGCACCAGTGCCACGCCTGGGCGATGGTCACCACATCGGCACTTGAGGCAGGCAACCCGGTGGACTCGGCGGTACCCTCAACAGTGCGCACTTCCGGCAGGCTGCGCGATAGCACCGCCAGCATGTCTGCCGACGGGTCCACCGCCACAACCTCGCCGCAGCGACGCACGAGCTCTTCGGTGAATTTGCCCGTTCCAGCGCCGATGTCAGCTGCCCGAACCGCTGAGGCCGGAACAAGCCAGTCGACGCAATCTCCCGGGTAGCCCGGACGCACCCGGTCATAGCGCTCGCCGTCCTGCAGATACCCACGAGCAAGTGCACGACGGCGGTGCGCGGCGAGGCGCGGACCTCCAGGAACCATAGTGGTGAGCTCCTCGCGTGCGGGTGTGGGACCCAATAATTAAAGCACCGGACTGCGCCGCGGTGACCGCTATGTGCCTAGTCCGTGGTGCACGGGGCCGCGCCGGCGGTACCGGGCGTATGCGGAGCCCACTCGGGGAAGTTGCGGGTCTCCACGGCAGGGACCCAGCGGCCCTGATCGACCACGTAGTCGGTCCCAAGCCCGTTGGAGATCAGGGCACGCAATCCGCCGAGGAGCCGTTCGACGTCGTCCTGCCGCGATCCCAGCCCGAAACTCGCCCGCAGCGACCCCGAAGGCAGGCCGAGGCGCTTGAGCAGCGGATGGGCGCAGAACTTGCCGTCGCGGAGGCCGATCCCGTGTTCAGCGGACAGGTAAGCGGCAACCAGACCCGCGTCGTAACCGTTCACGGAGAAGTTGACCACACCGATGGCGTCGGTCTCCTCCGAGAAGATGCGGTGCACGGTAACCTCCGGTAGATCCGACAAGCCATCGATGAGCGCGGCGCGGAGTTCACCCTCATGGCGCTGCCAGTCCGCTTCGCTGAGCCCTGAGATCACCTGCGTTGCGTGGGCGAGCGCAGCAGCCCCCAAAACGTTCGGCGAGCCGCCCTCATGACGGGCAGGACCGGTTGCCCATGACACGGAGTCCACCCTGACCGTCTTTACGGCTCCGCCGCCGGCCAGATGCGGGGTTCCGGCGTCGAGCCAGTCCGGCCTGCCGACCAGCACACCCGCACCGTAGGGCGCATAGAGCTTGTGGCCGGAGAAGGCGACGTAGTCGATCGAATCCCCGGACACATCCAACCGCCGGTGCGGAGCGAGCTGTGCCGCGTCCACGACGATCCTCGCGCCATGAGCGTGGGCGATCTCAGCGAGCCGCCCGATGGGAAGAACCTCACCGGTAACGTTGGAAGCCCCCGTCACCGCGAGCAGGTTGATCCCGCCGGCGGCGAGTTCCCGCTCGAGCGCTGCGATGGTGGCATCCACGGTGCCGGCGGCTGTGACGCTGCGGTGCGGCCGCTGAAGCCAGGGGAGAAGGTTGGCGTGGTGCTCGAGGTCGAGGTAGAGGACTTCGCCCTCGCCCGGCACGCATCCGGCGAGCAGGTTCAGGGAATCTGTGGTGTTCCGCGTGAAGATGACGGCGTCATCAGTGCGTCCGCCCACGAATTCCCGGACAATCCTGCGGGCGTTCTCATATAGCGATGTAGATATCTGTGAAGCGTAGCCCGCACCCCGATGGACGCTCGCGTAGTAAGGCAGCACGCTCTGGACGTAGTCGCTGACCTCCTGGAGCGCCGGCGCCGACGCCGCGTAGTCCAGGTTCACGTAGCGCACGGTGGTGCCGTCGATCAGCGGAGCCGGCAGCTCCCCGCCAAGCACCGGAGCGAGGGGGCTGGCGGACACCAGGGTTGTCTGGTCAAGGATTGCGTTGCTCATGGAGTAACCCCACAGTGGTCTCAGGGAACCGCCGTTCAGGGGTTCCGCGCTTGCCGCATCATTTTTCTGGTGCGGCCTGGTCGTCACCCGGGGCACCCCACCGCGGAAGGAGGGTTGCCGGCCAGCAAACCGGGGTTTTACGCTGGCACTCGTGACCAATGTGTTTCAGCATAGGGCAGGGTGGAGCAGTCCTGCAGCATTGTTACAGGGTTACAGACGGCGAATCCGTTGCGCCTGATACGGCGCTATCCGGCGCAGGAGGCCTACAGAAGGTCGTCGAGGGCGGGGTTGAGTTTCTTCAGGACCTCATTGTGCAGCGTGCTGTTCGTTGCCAGCGCATTGCCGCCGAACGGACCGTCCGAGCCTTCAAGAGAGGTGAAGCGGCCTCCAGCCTCCGTGACGATCGGCACGAGCGCGGCCATGTCGTACAGGTTCAATTCCGGTTCGCACGCGATATCCACCGCACCCTCGGCGACGAGGCAGTAGGACCAGAAGTCGCCGTAGGCGCGTGTGCGCCAGACCGAATCGGTGAGCGACACGAACTCATCAAAGTTGCCACGTTCCCGCCAGCCGGAAAGATTCGAGTAGGACAGGGATGCGTCTTCCAGCCGCGACACATTGGACACCCGCAGCCGGGTGGCCGCAGCGAGCGACTTCCCCATGAACGCACCCGTGCCGGTTGCCGCCCACCAGCGCTTGCCAAGGGCCGGCGCACTGACGACGCCGACCACGGGGCGGCCTTCATCGACGAGGGCAATGAGCGTTGCCCATACCGGAACGCCGCGCACGAAGTTCTTGGTGCCGTCGATGGGGTCGATGATCCAGCGCCGCGAGCCCGCACCGCTGCTTCCGAACTCCTCCCCGAGCACTGCATCGCGCGGACGGGCGCGCGAGAGCTGCCCGCGGATCGCTTCCTCGGCAGACTTGTCGGCGTCAGTGACCGGCGTGAAGTCCGGTTTTGTCTCCACCGACAGATCCTGGGCCTTGAATCGGGACATGGTCTGGTCATCCACCGAGTCCGCCATCACGTGGGCAAGGCGCAGGTCATCGTTGTAGCTCTGGAGGTTCATACTTCTCAACCTATCGTGTGGGACGGGCGCCATCCGGGAGCGGAGTGCCATCGGTAATCGTGTGGCGACGGCGGACAATGGGACAAGCGGTTAACGCCAGAAGGGCACCGGACCAAACGGCCGGTGCCCTTCTGAAATACTGCTAAAGACTAAAGAACGGATCTCTTAGAGAACGGATCTCTTAAAGAACGGAGATGTTCTCAGCCTGCGGACCCTTGGGGCCCTGGGTGGTCTCGAAGCTGACCTTCTGGTTCTCTTCGAGTGAGCGGAAGCCGCCCGAGTTGATCGCGGAGAAGTGTGCGAAAACGTCAGCGCCGCCGTCGTCAGGAGCAATGAATCCAAAGCCCTTTTCAGCGTTAAACCACTTGACTGTACCTGTAGCCATTTTTTTCTATTCCTTGAGTGTGAGGATCCCCCCGTACTTCGGGGTTCCTGTCGCGGTGTTCTTTCGCCTGTCAAGAAAGCTTTCGAACTCCGGAGAGAAATCAAGGCTTAAAAATTAGTGCGCAACACAACAACTTCGTTCAGTCTAGCAGGAAAAACAGGCACCTTAGTGTGTACCCAGTTCCTTCGTGTCCCGCGCCGGTTCCGTACCGGCTCCAAGCAGCCGCCTGAGGGATGCAAGGCGGACCGGACCGGACTCGCCCGCGTATCCGCCCGCGACCCAGTCGTCCAGTCCACAGTTCACCGCTGCCTCGTCGTGGCGGCAGCCACGTTCGCAGTCCTGGGTCCCGGGCTCGAGGTCGGGAAAAGCGGCGAGGATGCGGTCCGGCTGCACATGTGCGAGTCCGAACGAGCGTATTCCAGGGGTGTCAATGATCCAGGTGCCCTCAGCGGCGTCGGCCGCTTTCAGTGCAAACGCCGACGACGACGTGTGCCGACCGCGGCCGGTCACCGCGTTGACGCCGCCGGTAGCCCGATTCGCGCCGGTCAGCGCGTTCACGAGAGTGGACTTTCCCACGCCCGAGTGCCCGAGGAGCACACTTACTTTGCCGTCGAGGAGGATCCTGAGCTGCTCGATAGCTCCGGAGGCCAGGAGCGCCGAGGTGCCGCTGTCGGACACGGACTCCACGGCGTCGTCCGTTGCAGCGGTTCGACTCGTGATGATCGTCAGGTCGAGATGCTCGTAATTGGCCAGCAGCTCAGCCGGATCCAACAGGTCCGCCTTGGTGACGCAGAGCAGCGGGTGGATGCCGGCGTCGTAGGCTGCAACCAGCGCGCGGTCGATGAACCCGGTGCGCGGGTCCGGATTGGCGGCGGCCACCACGATCACCAGTTGGTCCGCGTTCGCGACCACGGCGCGCTCAACGGGGTCGGTGTCGTCGGCGCTGCGTCGCAGGAGCGTCGCGCGGTCATGGATACGGACGAGCCGCGCGAGAGTATCGGGCTCGCCGGTCACGTCGCCCACCAGTGCAACGAGGTCCCCTGCGACAACGGGGGAGCGCCGCAACTCGCGCGCACGGGCAGCGATTACTGTGCGCTCGGTGGGCGTGTCTTCATCCACGACGGCGGTGTAGCGGCCTCGGTCCACAGTGATGATTCGACCTGTGACGGCGTCTTCGTGCGCTGGTCGCTCCTTGGTGCGGGGACGCGACCCCTTTTTGTTGGGTCTGATGCGGACGTCCGATTCATCCCAGGATGAGAGCCCGCGCCTTGACCCCGCTGGCGTCACCGCGAACCGCTCGAGTCAGCCGTCGCGGTGAGCGCCTGCCAGAGCTCGGGGAACTGCGGCATGGTCTTCGCGGTCGTGGCAATATTCTCGACCTCCACGCCCGGTACTGCGAGCCCGATGATCGCTCCCGCGGTGGCCATGCGGTGATCCTCGTAGCTGTGGAATGTCCCGCCGTGGAGCTCAGCGGGGCGAATGATCAGGCCGTCCACTGTCTCTTCGGCGTCACCGCCCAGCCGGCAGATCTCCGCAACGAGCGCGGCCAGCCGGTCTGTCTCATGGCCGCGGAGGTGGGCAATGCCGGTCAGCACAGACGGCGTTTGAGCCAGTGCACAGATTGCCGCGACGGTGGGGGCCAGCTCACTGGTGTCCGCCAGTTCGGCGCCCGTTATACGCCCTGTGCCGCGGACAATGAGTGTGGAATCTTCAGTGAGTACGACGTCGGCACCCAGTTGGGGGAGGATGCTCCGCCACTTTTCGCCCACCTGGGTGGTGGTGGCCGGCCAGTGCGGCATTCTTACTGTTCCGCCGGTTGCAAGGGCTGCCGCCAGGAAGGGACCGGCGTTGGACAGATCCGGCTCGATCCGGACGTCGAACGCGTTGATCGTCCCCGGTTCAATCCGCCAGTGGTTGGGCACGGAATCGTCTACGATGACGCCGACTTCCCGCAGGACCGCAACGGTCATCGCGATGTGGTCCAGGCTGGGAACGGGTTTTCCAACGTGCTCGAGGTGCAGCCCTTCGGTGAACCGTGCGCCGACCAGGAGCAGCGCGGAGACGAACTGTGACGAGGCGCTGGCGTCGATGACCAGCCTGCCGCCCTTTACTTCGCCGTAGCCGGCGACCGCGAAGGGGAGGGCGCCGTCGTCATCGTGCACTTCAACGCCCAGGCCACGCAGCGCGTTGATCACAGCGCCCATGGGACGGCGGCGGGCATGTTGGTCGCCGTCGAATGCCGTGGTCCCGGTCCGCAGCGCGGCCACGGGTGGGACGAAACGCATCACGGTTCCAGCGAGCCCGCAATCAACCGTTGCATCCCCCGAGGCATCCGTGGGGATCGGAGTTATCTGCAGGTCGGCTCCGAACGGCCCCTCGCCGTCGATCTCCTCAATAACCGCGCCCAGGGAACGCAGCGCACGTACCATCAGGGCGGAATCCCGCGAATGTAGCGGGGAGCGCAGCCTGCACGGCCCGTCGGCAAGCGCGGCAAGGATGAGGTAACGGTTGGTCAGTGACTTCGAGCCCGGTACTTCAACCGTTGCGTCCACCGGACCGCCGGGATGCGGAGCCGGCCAGAACTGCGTCGACGGGGTTGTGGACGGTGCGCTCATACTGGCTAGTGGCCGGCCACGTCGGAGGCAGTCTTGCGCACGGCTTTTTCCGCCTTCTTCAGGCGCTTCTCCGTGTCCCGCGCCAGCGAGCGCGCGGTCTTTCGGGTGTCATGCCCGAGGACCAGCGCATTGCGGCGGGCGTCCTCTGCGAAATGCTCGGCGCGCCAGGCCCAGCTCGGGCGGCCGTTGGTGTCCACGGCGGCCAGCAGCACGGCGCCGATCAGGGACAGGTTCTTGATCAGCTGGTTGCGGCGCACCTTGCGCGACTCGGGGGTGGACGAGTCTGCGTTGTTGAACTCCACGGCCGTGTTGAGGGCGGAAGTTCCGACGAGCACCAGCGCTGAGAGCCGCGAAAAACGGCCGATCCCGAGCATCACGGCTGCGCCGAGGTGAGCTGCGCCAAGTACCTGGGCAACGCGCTTCTCATTGTTTGTTGCGGAGGCCGCGGACGGCACCATCTTGTTGATCCGGTCCAGCGTAGGGCGGAGGGCGACAGCGGTGGAGTCAGTGTTCCGGAGCCGGTCGACGCCCGTGAGGACGAAGCTGCTGGCAAGCAATGGGCGGGCTAGTACGCGAACAAGGGTCACAATGCCTCCTGGCTTCCGGCACCAAAGGGCGCCGGATCTATGTATGCGAACAAAGTCAGTCACAAACCTGGATGAATGTGTCTAGTTTTACACTTTTGCGCCCGCCGTGGCGATCCGGCGTCGGCACCCGCAAGGTATCGAGCAGGCGCCGGTCAGCGATCCGGCCGGCGCGGGGCATGGAATATCCCGTGAGGGCACACCGTTATGGCTAGTGTATGACGGGCGATGCCCGGCAACGTAGGTGAGGAGCATCTTGGGTACTGCAACATCGACGAGGGACAACGTCGGCCAACTGCGCGTGAGCACCCCAACGCTCGCGAAGCCGGTTCGTCAGGTTCGCGGACGCGTAGACTTTGCAGCAATGAATACCACAGCCGCGGCCGGGCCCAGCCCAACCGAAGATGAGCATCTGGACGTGTCCAAGGAATCCGAGTCCGAAAGGACAGCGAGGTTTGAGCGGGACGCCATGCAGTACGTGGATCAGCTCTACTCGGCGGCAATGCGGATGGCCCGTAATCCTGCTGACGCCGAGGACCTGGTGCAGGAGGCCTACACCAAGGCATTCTCCGCTTTCCACCAGTACAAACCGGGAACCAACCTGAAAGCATGGCTGTACCGGATCCTCACCAACACATACATCAACCTGTACCGCAAGCGGCAGCGCGAGCCCCTGCAGTCCCATTCCGACACCATTGAGGACTGGCAGCTGGCAAAGGCGGCCGAACACACCTCAAGCGGGTTGCGGTCGGCGGAAGTTGAGGCGCTCGACCACCTGCCGGACTCCGACGTGAAGCAGGCCCTGCAGGCTATCCCCGAGGAGTTCCGCCTGGCTGTGTACTTCTCTGACGTGGAGGGCTTCGCGTACAAGGAAATCTCGGACATCATGAACACCCCGATCGGGACGGTCATGTCGCGGTTGCACCGTGGCCGGAAGCTCCTGCGCGAGCTTCTATCGGAGTACGCGCACGAGCGCGGTATGAATGTTCCGGCACGCGCTTCCGCCGGCAAGGGCGGAACTACCCAGGAGAGCGGAAAATGAGCGACTGCCATAGCCTTGGCAACTGCGATGACTCACGGATCGAGCGGCTCTACGAGTACCTCGACGGCGCCTTGTCGCATGCGGACCTGGTGGAAATCAAGGACCACCTCGAAGATTGCCCGGAGTGCGCACAGGAACACGATCTGGAGTGCCTTATCCGCTCCGTGGTCAAGCGGTCCTGCACTGAAGTTGCGCCCGCCACGCTGAAGGCCAGCATTCTGGACCGGATCAGCCAAATCAAGACTGTGGACCACTGACCGCGAGGCACGTCAGACATGGAAAAACCCCCGTCTTCGGACGGGGGTTCTTCTGTTCTTGACCGTGATGTCAGGTGTTGGGGCGCTTACCGTGGTTAGCGCCGCCGCGCTTGCGATCACGGCGCTTGCGTGCACGCTTGCTCATGGCTGCCTCCTTACCTAGCTGGACTGCAGTCAAGTCTCGCACATGCGGGCGGCCGCGACCTAAACGCCGGATGAGCCGATGAGGATGCGCACGGTGCATAGGATGGCAGCGGAACCATCAGGATTGCCCGAAGCGAAGGAGCACCAATGCGCGCAGTGTACGCCGAGTCGATCTCCCCCGAGTCGCCACTGACCGGGCTGAGGGTCGGTGAGCTTCCCGAGCCGGAGGTCCCGGAGGATTTCCGCCGGGTCCGGGTGCTGGCTTCGTCGCTGAATCATCACGACCTTTGGTCGCTGCGCGGAGTAGGACTGGGGAAGGAGAAACTGCCGATGGTCTTGGGCTGCGATGCGGCCGGGATCGACGACGACGGCAATGAGGTCCTCGTGCACGGCGTGATTTCCTCGCCCGGCTGGCGGGACGACGAAACCCTGGATCCACGCCGTTCGCTCCTGTCGGAGCGCTATCCGGGCACGATGGCGGATTACGTCTGGGTGCCGGCCCGGAACCTCGTTCCTAAACCGCCTGAGCTCAGCTTCTCCGAGGCCGCTTGCCTTCCGACGTCGTGGCTCACCGCCTACCGGATGCTCTTCACGACGTCACCGGCTGCACCGGGTTCCACGATCCTGGTGCAGGGGGCAGGTGGAGGCGTGGCCACTGCGCTGATCGCGCTCGGCAGCGCGGCTGGCTTCCGGGTATGGGCAACCAGCCGAAGTGCGCGCAAGCAGGAGCAGGCACGCGCGCTGGGAGCTGCAGACGCGTTCGACGCCGGTGCCCGCCTCCCGGAGCGCGTGGATGTTGTCTTCGACTCAGTCGGGGAAGCCACCTGGTCGCACTCCCTCAAGGCACTCAAACCAGGTGGCGCCGTGGTTGCCTGCGGAGCCACCAGCGGGCCCGCGCCGTCCGCGGATCTCAACCGGGTGTTCTTTCTCCAGTTGAAGGTTCTCGGGTCCACCATGGGCACAAGGGATGAGCTGCAGCGCCTCGCGCAGTTCCTGGCTGTCACGGGCGTGCGTCCGGAGGTGGATTCCGTCTATCCCCTCGTGGAGGCACACACAGGCTTTGAGCGGATGATCCGCGAAGAAGTGTTCGGGAAGATCGTGTTCGACCACGCCGACTGAAGTTCTTACTGCAGACCGGACAGAGAGACCCGGATCGATGACTGCGCCTGGCGGAGTACCGTGCGCACAGTGTCGGCGACGGCGTCGTTGATTCCGCCCTGCGCCTCCGCGTGGTGTCGCAGATCCCTGCGGACATCGTCGCGGAACTCGCTGACGAGTTGTTCCAGATCCTTGAGGACCCGACGATTCCCGGAATCGCTGGAGGGTGGTTGGCTCTGCCGTGCCTGCCGCGCCGACCGTCGTGCGGCCTCGGCTGAAGCGGCGACGTCTGCCCTCAGGCCGCGCATGTTGGCGCGGATTTCCTCCCGCAGGCCATCAGCCAGACGACGCACTGAGGCTGAGATGTCTTCCTCGATGTCTGCCAGGTCGCCTCTGCGCTCCGTCAACTCCGCAAGCCCGTGCGCGGTGATGGAATATGTGGTGCGCCGGCCTTCGGACTCGGTTGACACGAGTCCTTCAGCCTGCAGCTTCGACAAGCGCGGGTAGATGGTGCCTGCACTGGGGGAGTAGGTTCCGCCAAAGCGGTCCTCCAGCGCCCTGATAATCTCGTACCCGTGCTTCGGGCCATCCTCGAGCAGGGCCAGCAGATAGAGGCGCAACGCACCGTGCGCGAAGACTGCAGGCACTAGAGCCCCCCGTCCTGCGCCTCGACGGAGCCGTTTCCGGCGAGGTAGTCGGGACGGTGATGAAAGATCGCGATATCGCCGGAGACGGAGCTTGCCCGCACCGTCAGGACGGACCCTGTGGACCCGGCTTCCCGATGCGTATGTTTGCCTCGGGCTGTGAACTTTTGATCGTTCACCGTCAGGCTTCCCGAAATTGACGTCGCGGATACGTCAACGCCCACCTCACTGGAAAGGCGCACCGTGAGGTCACCGGACACGGATTTCGCCATCAGGTCACCCGGTTCACCGAGCAGGTCCAGCGTGATTCCGCCGCTGACGCTGTTGGTGCGGACACTCTCGCAGTAACCGGAGGCAGTCACCTCCCCGGAGACGGTTTTGGCGACGAGATGGCCACTATGGTGCCGGACGATCGCTTCGCCGCTGACGGTGCTGACCCGCAGGGTCCCGGTGGTGTCATCGGCCATGATCGAGCCGGAGACAGTGTCCAGTGTTGTTTCCCGCGTGCCACAGGCCAGTCCGTCCCCGCTCACCGTGCGCAGTGCCACGGCCGTTCCTTCGGGAACCGCGATACTGATGACGGCGGCCTCCTTAGTCCTGCCAGTGACAATCTGCCCGGTGAATCCCAGCCATCCGCTGCGCGCCGCACCAGGCGTGTGGACGAGCTCAAGCACGCCGTCGTTCAGAATCAGGTCGATGGGATCGCCTTGCACTTCGGACACCTCAATGCGGGTGACCGGTTCGTCGTGGACCAGAATATCCACACGGCCGGCGATGATCCCGGCCTTGATTGACCGGACATCGTCGAGCTCCAGGATCTGCGGGGAGCTTACCTGCCATTGTTGCTGTTCCATGATGTGCCCTTCGTAGGTATGTCGCGATATATCGCGTCCTGCAAAACACGATATATCGCGTTTTGCGTTCCTGCAAGGGGTGATCCGGATAACGCCCGGGATCAGGCGGGTGCCGGAATCTCCAGCCACTGGAACCAGCCGCGATGCAGCACCAGCCAGGCCATCAGGCCATAACCCGCCTGGCCCGGAGCGCCGCCGTTCGCGGCGAGGTCGGAACGCCACTGCTCGTGCGACTGCAGCGGGGTGAACGTATCGACATAGACGTGCTTGCGGCGGGTTGTGACGTCGGCAAAGGCTGCCGAGAGATCGGCGAGCCGGCGGTTGCGTTCGGCATCCAGGCCGGGCGGAGGTCCGACCACCAAGACCTTGATGCTCATCTGCGCTGCTCCGTCGAGGATGTTGGCAAGGTTGAGCCGGCTGCGTGCCGTGGACACTTCCAGATCCAGGTCACGGTCGGAAAGCGCAATGACGAGACGGTTCTCGGAGTCTTCAGCGAAGCGTCTGCCGGACTCATCCAGCCAGCGGGCAGCAAGTGCTTCGGTTCCCTCGCGGGGAGCCGCAAGGCTGAAGGCCTCGACAACTGTGTTGTCCGCGGACGTCCTGGCGAGAACCCTGCCCAGCCAGCCGAGCGCACGAGGATCGCCCAGACCCGCGAGCAGCTCATCTCCAACGGCGGCCAGCCTGATTCTGCGCTGTTCCACTTTTCCCCTCGCGTTTGCTCGTACCTTTTCGAACGTCTTCTTCATGCGCCGGGCCGTACAGACCTCCGGCGCCTGTCAGCGTATAACGGGAATGGGCAGGGTCCCAACAGACCCCGCCCATTCTACGTTCACGCGTCCAGCGACTACCCGCGGTCGAATGCCCTCTTGATCAGCAGCTCCTGCTCCACGGCGTGGTGTTTCGCGGAACCTGTAGCTGTGGACGCTGATGCGGGGCGCGATACCAGCTGCACCGGGCGGTCGAGGTGCTGCGGAAGGTTGAGGCCGATGAACGGCCAGGGACCCTGGTTCGCCGGCTCATCCTGTGCCCACACCACGTCTGCGTTGGGATAGGCGGAGATGGCGGACTTGATTTCTTCTGCTGGAAGCGGTGCCAGCTGCTCCACCCGGATGATCGCAGTCGAGGTGTCGTCCGCTTTCTGGCGGGCCGCGGCCAGATCATAGTAGAGCCGGCCGGAAACGAGCAGAACGCGCGTTACGTCCTGTGCATTCAACCCGGCGGTGTCGCCGATGACCGTCTTGAAGCCACCCTGGGTGAAATCTTCCACGCTGCTTGCGGCTGCCTTGAGGCGCAGCAGCTGCTTCGGAGTGAAGATGATGAGAGGCTTTCTCGGCCGGCTGTAGGCCTGCCGACGCAGGAGATGGAAATGTGAGGCCGCAGTGGTGGGGTTAGCCACGATCATGTTGTCCTCTGCACACATCTGCAGGAAACGCTCGATACGGGCGGATGAGTGGTCTGGTCCCTGGCCCTCGTAGCCGTGAGGAAGCATCAGCACCAGCGAGCTGCGCTGCCCCCACTTCTGCTCGGCGGAGCTGATGAACTCGTCGATGATGGTTTGCGCGCCGTTGACGAAGTCGCCGAACTGCGCCTCCCAGATCACGAGTGCATCGGGACGCTCAACGGAGTAGCCGTATTCGAAGCCCATTGCTGCGTACTCGGACAGAAGGGAATCGTAGATCCAGAACTTGGCCTGGCTCTCGGCAAGGTCACCCAGCGGGAGCCATTCCTCGCCGTTGGCGCGGTCATGGAACACTGCGTGCCGCTGCACGAAGGTGCCGCGCCGGGAATCCTGTCCGGCCAGGCGGACCGGCACACCCTCCATGAGCAGGGCTCCGAATGCAGCGACTTCTCCGAAGCCCCAATCGATACCGCCTTCGCGGGACATCTGTTCCCGCTTCTCCAGCAGCGCTTTCAGCTTCGGGTGGACGGTGAATCCCTCAGGGAAGTCCACATGCGCCTTGCCTATATGGGCAAGGGTTTCAGCTGTGATGGCTGTGCTTGCGGGGACGCCCACGCCGTTGTCACTTTGCTGCGCGATGGGCCGTTCGATGTCGGAAATCGCCGCAGCGTCCTTTGTGACGACCGGAATGGGGGAGGTCTGCGCGGCGTGCGTCTCCGCGAAGACGCGTTCGAGGCGCTCCTGGTAATCGCGCAGCGCCTGCTCCGCCTCTTCCTGGCTGATATCGCCGCGGCCGATCAGGGCCTCGGTGTACAGCTTGCGCACGGAACGCTTCGCCTCGATGAGGTTGTACATCATCGGCTGGGTCATCGAAGGATCATCGCCCTCGTTGTGGCCGCGCCGACGGTAGCAGACCATGTCGATGACTACGTCCTTGTTGAACCGCTGGCGGAACTGGTAGGCGAGCTGCGCCACGCGAACCACGGCCTCCGGATCATCTCCGTTCACATGGAAGATCGGAGCCTGCACCATCTTGGCGACGTCCGTGGAGTACACGGAGGAGCGCGAGGACGTGGGAGAAGTGGTGAAACCAACCTGGTTGTTCACGATGATGTGGATTGTTCCGCCTGTGCGGTATCCACGGAGTTGGGAAAGGTTGAGGGTTTCCGCGACCACACCCTGGCCCGCGAACGCGGCGTCGCCGTGCACGAGGATGGGAAGAACCGGGAAGGTGTCGCCCTGGTCGAGGCGGTCCTGCTTGGCGCGGACAATACCTTCCAGCACGGAATCCACTGCCTCCAGGTGCGAGGGATTCGCTGCCAGGTAGACCTTTGTTTCGTTGCCGCTGTCCGAGGTGTAGGTGCCCTCGGTTCCCAGGTGGTACTTGACGTCACCGGAGCCCTGGACGGAGCGAGGGTCCTGTGTGCCTTCAAATTCACGGAATACCTGGGCATAGGTCTTGCCTGCAATGTTGGTGAGCACGTTCAGGCGGCCGCGGTGGGCCATGCCGATAGCGACCTCATCGAGGCCGTCATCTGCGGCGTCTGAAATGATTGCGTCGAGCAGCGGAATCAGCGACTCGCCACCCTCCAGCGAGAACCGTTTCTGGCCAACGAACTTGGTCTGCAGGAAGGTCTCAAACGCTTCTGCCGCGTTGAGGCGGTGCAGGACGCGCAGCTGTTCCTCGCGGCTGGGCTTCGAGTAGGGATGCTCCAGCTCGTCCTGGAACCATTGGCGTTCCTCCGGATCCTGGATGTGCATGTACTCAATGCCCGTTGTCCGGCAGTACGCATCACGCAGTACGCCGAGGATGGTGCGGAACTTCAGGGTGGGCTTGCCGCCGAAGCCACCGGTGGGCCACTCCCGGTCCAGATCCCAGAGGGTCAGGCCGTGGGTGCGGACGTCGAGGTCGGCGTGCTTCCGCTGGACGTATTCCAGGGGGTTGGTGTCCGCCATGAGGTGCCCGCGCACGCGGTAGGCATGGATGAGTTGCTGGATGCGCGCGACCTTGTTGATCTCGTCCATGGGATCAACCTGGATGTCGGCGCTCCACCGGACCGGCTCGTACGGGATGCGCAGGGCTTCGAAGATTTCGTCGTAGAAGTTCTGCGCACCGAGCAGCAACTGGTGGACGATACGAAGGAATTCACCGCTGCCGGCGCCCTGGATGACACGGTGGTCATAGGTGGAGGTAAGCGTGATGGTCTTGCTGATGGCGTGCTGGGCCAGTGTCTTGTCGCTGGCGCCCTGGAACGCAGCCGGGTATTCGAGTGCGCCTGCGCCGATGATGCAGGCCTGGCCTTTTGAGAGCCTGGGCACAGAGTGGACGGTGCCGATGCCGCCCGGGTTGGTCAGCGAGACCGTGGTTCCGGCGTAGTCGTCGGCTCCCAGTTTTCCTGCGCGGGCGCGCTTGACGAGGTCTTCATAGGCATGCCAGAACTCTGAAAAATTGAGTGTCTCAGCCTTCTTGATATTCGGGACGACCAGAAGGCGCGTACCGTCCGGCCTGGGCATGTCAATCGCCAGGCCGAAGTTCACGTGTGCGGGCTGGACTGCCGCCGGTTTGCCGTCAACGACGTCGTAGTAGACGTTCTGCGACGGAAACTGGGCCAGGGCACGGATGATGGCGTAGCCGATGAGGTGGGTGAAGGACACTTTGCCGCCACGCGCACGCTCAAGGTGGTTGTTGATCACCACACGGTTGTCGATGAGCAGTTTTGCGGGCACGGCGCGGACGCTCGTGGCCGTCGGCACTGTGAGGCTTGCATCCATGTTGGTAGCGATTGCCTTCGCCGGTCCTCGAAGGATGTTAACCGTATCCTCATCCATTTCGGGGTTGAGGTCTGACTTGGGAAGCTGGGCGGGGATTGGCGCCTTCTCGGCCTTCGGTTCCGCCTTGGCCTGCTGCTTTGCGTCCGCCGCGGGCTTCGATGCTCCGTTCTCCTTGCCGGCTGCGGCTTCCTTTGGTACCGGGGGAGTGCCGGATTGCTGGGTCGCAGCGGGGGATTCGCCCGATGCCTTTGGCGCGTCCTTCTCGGTCTTCACGACGGGAAGCTCGCGGGTGGTCGGTTTACTTTCATCACCCGGTGCTGCGTTGGAACGGGGCGCCGCATGCCGACCGTTCTCTGAGCCGCTGTTGCCGGCTTCAAAGGATTCGAACAGGCTCCACCACTTTTTGTCTACCGAGTTTCGGTCCTGTTGGAATTGCTCATACAGCTCATCCACAAGCCATTCATTTCCGCCGAAGTCTTCCGGTAGACGGTGGTTGGGTTGTTCTGGCACTTGTTATACGCCCTCTTCCATGAGTTGCCCTTGGCCCAAAAGGGTCTACAAACGGTCGGAAGTCGGCACACGCATCCGCACTCGCCCGACTCTGTTGACCCGGACATCAGTCTAATGACAGTTTCAGGCAACAAGCCAATCTCTTCGGGGTTACTACGAGGCGCTGTCGCACTGTTGTGCAGGTCACGTCTTAGTGGGGCGTAAGCGATTCAGAGAGTGCACTGGATTGGACATAGACTCGCCTGAGTAACCGACTGCAGGAGCACGCCGTGCGTTTCATCAACACGCCCTCAACCGACCTGACCTACTCGGATGTTTTCCTCGTTCCGTCCTCGTCAGAAGTCATTTCCAGATTCGACGTGGACCTGGCAACCGCTGACGGAACCGGAACCACCATCCCGCTTGTGGTCGCCAATATGACGGCAGTCACCGGGCGCCGGATGGTGGAGACCATTGCCCGCCGGGGCGGGTTGGCGGTACTGCCGCAGGACATCCCAACCCACGTCATCCGCGAGGTCACCCAGTGGGTCAAGCAGCGGGACCTCATCTTCGAAACGCCGCTGAAGCTGGAGCCTGGTAACACCGTTATCGACGCACTGCACCTGATCAACAAGCGTGCCCACGGTGCGGTGATGGTGGTGGATGAAGCAGGTCGCTGCGTCGGTGTGGTTCGGGCCTCCGATTGCGACGGCGTTGACCGCTTCGCCTCCCTCGAGTCCGTCATGCGGACCAGGCCGCTCACCCTGGACGCCGCGCGGTTCTCCGAGAATCGGGATGTAGCGCTGCAGGAGGCGTTTGAGGAACTCGACGCCGCCGGCGTCTCACTCGCCGCCGTCGCCCGTGATGGGCAACTCGCCGGTGTGATCACCCGCAAGGGGGCTCTGCGGTCCACTATCTACGCACCGGCTGTCGACGGCAACGGGCGGCTGCGCGTTGCGGCAGCGGTGGGAATCAACGGCGATGTCGCGGCCAAGGCCGCGGAATTGCTCGAGGCCGGCGTGGACGTGCTTGTCGTGGACACAGCCCACGGCCACCAGCGCAAAATGCTGGACGCGCTCAAGGCTGTGGCGTCGCTGGACCCGTCCGTGCCGATCGTGGCAGGAAACGTGGTCAGCGCAGACGGTGTGCGGGATCTCGTGGAGGCCGGAGCATCGATCATCAAGGTGGGCGTCGGCCCCGGTGCCATGTGCACCACGCGGATGATGACGGCGGTCGGGCGGCCGCAATTTTCCGCCGTGTACGAGTGCGCGCAGGCTGCCCGGGAGCTGGGCGCACATGTGTGGGCCGACGGCGGGGTCCGCTATCCCCGCGACGTCGCGCTCGCGCTTGCCGCCGGCGCCAGCCAGGTGATGATCGGTTCCTGGTTCGCAGGGACTTATGAGAGCCCTGGAGACCTCCAGACGGACAGCTTGGGACGCCAGTACAAGGAGAGCTTCGGCATGGCCTCCGCGCGCGCCGTGCAGAACCGAACCCAGCGGGATGACGTCTTCGCCCGCGCACGCAAGGGCCTTTTCGAGGAAGGCATCTCCACCTCGACCATGTTCCTTGACCCTGCCCGGCCCGGTGTGGAGGACCTGCTGGACATGATCACGGCGGGTGTACGCAGTTCAATGACCTACGCGGGAGCACGCTCGCTGGACGAATTCCGCGAGCGCGCCATTGTCGGTGTCCAGTCCGCCGCAGGCTATGAGGAAGGCCGCCCCCTTCCGCAAAGCTGGTAAAGATAGTCCCAGCCGGCCCCTGCTTCCGACCAACACGGGAGCAGGGGCCGCTGTTGTAAACTGGAAGTCTTATGGACAGTTCCTCTAGGGGCCGGCCCATGGTGCGCACGCAGCGAGAAGCAGCATCACCACGATGTGCAGCGCAGCCATCCAGTGCCGGCAAACCCCGTACACATGCCCATCGTCACCAGCCCGCTCCGGCACATTCGGCCGCCGATGCTTCAGTCTCCTCGTGCGACACGAATGCGGACGGCACCACAGGACCTTCCGAGTGCGGGTCGCCGGCTTCGCAGTCTGGCGATCCTTCACAGTCCGGAGAACCGTCCCAACCTGCGGAACCTCCGAAACCCCCACCGGCTGACGCCGGTTCTTCGGCTCCTCTCCCGACGATCCCCGTCCGGGTGGTGAGCCGCTGATGGAATGGTTCCTTCTCATCGCCGGGCTGCTGCTCATTCTGGGCACCGGCTTCTTCGTTGCCGTCGAATTCTCATTGGTCGCACTGGACCAGACCTATGTTCAGCGAGCCGTAGACGACGGCGACAAACGCGCCGAGCCCCTGCTCCGCTGCTTGAAGTCGCTGTCCACACAGCTTTCCAGCTGCCAGCTGGGCATCACTCTGACCACACTGTTGACCGGTTATGTCATGGAACCTTCAGTCGGCCGGCTGCTTGAGGGGCCGCTCGGCGCGCTTGGGGTGCCTGAAGGAATCCGGGGGTCAATTTCCCTGATCCTCGCGATGGTGCTGGCAACACTGCTCTCGATGCTCATGGGCGAACTGGTGCCCAAGAACATGGCGATTGCGTTGCCCTTCAAGATCGGCAGCGCACTCGCGCGGCCGCAACTTGTCTTCACCGCTATCTTCAAGCCCGCGATCATCCTCCTCAACGGTTTCTCGAACCGCGTGCTGCACCTGTTCGGTCTCGAAGCGAAAGAGGAAATATCAGGTGCGCGTACGCCGTCGGAACTGTCCTCATTGGTGCGCCGCTCGGCTGAAATGGGCACCCTGGACAAGGGCACAGCGAACTTCCTGTCCCGGACCTTCAGCTTCTCCGAGCGCACCGCCGCGGACGTCATGACTCCTCGCATTCGAATGGAAACCATCGACTCGGAGCAGACAGTAGCGGACGTCGTCGACCTCGCGCGGAAGACCGGCTACTCGCGGTTTCCGCTCATCGGCGACTCCCCCGATGACATCCGCGGCGTGGTTCATGTCAAGAAGGCCGTTGCCGTACCGCGGTCCCGCCGTGCGGAACTGCCGGCCGGAACCATCATGACCGACGTCCTGCGCGTGCCCGAGACAGTCCACCTGGACTCGCTCCTGAGTGAGCTTCGCGAGGCCAACCTGCAACTGGCCGTCGTGCTCGATGAGTACGGCGGGACGGCAGGGGTGGCCACGTTGGAAGACCTGGTCGAGGAGATTGTCGGCGAGGTCGCCGACGAGCACGACAAGCTCAAGCCCGGTGTGCTGCAAAGCGCTGCCGGAAACTGGTTCTTTCCGGGCATCATGCGTCCGGACGAGGTCAGCGAACAGATCCCTCACCTCTCGGTGCCGGATGAAGCGGGCTATGAGACAGTCGGCGGCTTCATCATGGCCGTTCTCGGCCGCATCGCCGAGGTTGGCGACCGGGTTGAGGTGACCGGCGGCATCCTCGAGGTGGAACGGATGGACGGGCGGCGGATCGATCGCATCAGTTTCATTCCGGTTGTTGCCCAGGACGCGGACGAGTCCGAGAACGGCGCTCCGGCCGTTGGAGGTGCACGATGAGCGACTGGGTGGGAATTCTCTGGCTGGTCATCCTGCTGATCGGCAATGCGTTCTTCGTGGGTGCGGAATTCGCTGTGATGAGTGCACGCCGAAGTCAGATTGAACCGTTGGCTGAAGAAGGCTCGAAGCGGGCGCGCACCACGCTGTGGGCGATGGAGCACGTCTCTCTCATGCTTGCCTGTGCCCAGTTGGGCATCACGGTGTGCTCACTGCTGATCCTGCAGGTTGCCGAACCGGCAATCCATCACCTCCTCGTGGTACCGCTCGAAGCGGCTGGCCTGCCGGGTGGGCTCGCCGATGGTGTCGCGTTTGCCATCGCCCTCGCTCTGGTGACCTTCCTTCACGTCACATTCGGCGAGATGGTCCCGAAGAACATTTCGGTATCTGTGGCCGACAAGGCTGCCCTGGTCCTTGCGCCTCCGCTGGTCATGGTGGCGAAGGTTGTGCACCCCGTGATCTCAAGCCTGAACTGGACAGCGAACCACATCCTGCGCGCCATGCGCATCGAGCCGAAGGATGAGGTCACCTCTTCCTTCACCCTCGAGGAAGTGCAGTCCATCGTCCAGGAGTCAACCCGCCATGGGCTGGTGGATGACGATTCGGGGTTGATTAGCGGTGCCCTTGAATTCTCGGGTCAGACCGCCGGGACGGTCATGGTGCCGCTGGACGAGCTGGTCACGATGAGCACCGATTCCACGCCGGAGGAGTTCGAGAAGGCGGTTGGTCGCACCGGGTTCTCACGCTTCGTGCTGATTGATGAGCACAACAACCTCACCGGCTATATGCACCTCAAGGACGTCATGTCCATGCCGGAGGAGGCGTATTCGCGGCCGATCACGGAGAATAAGGTCCGCACCCTCGCCAACCTCGGCGTCGACGACGAAATCGAAGACGCCCTGGCGATCATGCAGCGCACAGGGTCCCACCTGGCCCGTGTGATGACCGGAGACGGGCAGGCCCGGGGCGTCCTTTTCCTGGAAGACGTCATCGAGCAGCTGATCGGCGAAATCCGTGATGCCACGCAGAGTCAGGGATATCGGCGCACCGGGGAATCGCTCCAGGCGGGCACTGACTTCCGGTCCGCCTAAGGTTCGCAGGGCAACAGGCAACGGCGGGGCACCAAAGGTGGCCCCGCCGTCGTCGTCCGCTTCAGTCCCAACCCTCCTGGGGTGTGGCGCAGGTGTCCCTGAATACGTACTGGGAGGGGCGCTTGCGCTGGCCGCTGGACCAGTCGATGGCCGGCCGCCGTTGCTTCTCGGGGAGATAACCGAGGCGGTAGACGGCCATCAGTTCGAGCTCCTCCGGGACGCCGAGAATCTGCTCGACCCTCTTCCAGTTCTCCGGAACCTCCATGGGGAAGGAGACGAACTGGATGCCCATGCCGAGTTCGACGGTGGTCAGCCAGAGATTTTCCATCGCCGCGCCCATGCTGAATACCGAATAGAAGCCGGACAGCTCGCCCGGCCGGTATTCCCCACGGTCCAGCATCACCCCGATCAGCAGCGGTGAGCCGGCAACGAGCTTCCGGTTCTCCTCACCGAGCGTCTGGGGAACGCGAAGCTTGTTCATGAGGGTTTGCCCGGAAGGCGTGAAGACCTTCCTGGTGAACGGACGCAGGAGGGCGGGCAGCTGGTCAAACAGCATGCCGTCGCGCCGAACGTCCATCTCGGCTTCGCTGAACCGGAAATAGCGCTTGTAGCGCTCAAAGAACGTGCCCTCGGCCATTACCTGGGTCATGCTCTCGCCGCTGATTGCCGCGATCTGTTCGACGGTGCTGCGGTCCTCCACCACCACGAACCGCCACGGCTGGCTGTTCAGCTGCGACGGTGCCGCGCCGGCAACCTGCATCAGGAGTTTTTGGTGTTCCACCCTCACCGGGTCAGGCAGGAACGGTCCGTTCGTCGTCTTGCGGTTGAACACAACATCAAGGAATTCCACTTCAGTGTCCTTCGGATCGGTCGGCGATGGGCCGCGGGCTGTGAGCTGTCAGACCGAGAATGCCACAGCCAGGCCGAGGATGAAGAACGGCAGGGCGCTAAGCGCGACGGCGATGTGCCGCCGGGGATACTTGCGCGCCGAACCGGCGTACGGAAGCACGGCGAGCGGTACGACGGCGGGCAGCAGGTACCAGCCGGCCCGGCTGCTGCTCCACAGCACTGAGCTGACGGCGGCGACTGTGAGCAGGAAAGTAGTGATGTAGAGCCCGTGGTGTACCCAGCGGAATCGCGTTGAGTCCAGCCAGCGGAGGCGTACCGAGGCTCCGAAGGCGGCATTGATGGCGTAGGCACCGGCTGCGAGAGCGAATACCAGTTCGGGAAGGGTCATCGCTGCGGACACTGAACCATTCTTGCATCGCTAGAGGCGGCCGCCGCCGTCGTACTTTTCCCGAAGAAATGCGAATGATTCGCGTTTAGTTTAGACTGGAGGCTGTTCATCAACACTCCTACCTCACACTTGAGTAGATCGAGGGAAACAATGCGCAGTATTTCCGCGCGTACGACGACGGCGCTTGCCGCCGGTGCACTTCTTCCATTGGCTATCGCCGGTTGCGGCCAGGGCGGCAGCGGGTCCGCGAACGCTGCCGACGACGGCACCATCCAGGTAGTCACCTCCACTAACGTCTACGGTGGAATCGTCGAGGCTGTAGGCGGGGGAGAGGTTGAGGTCACCGCGATCGTCAACAGCCTCAGCCAGGACCCGCACTCCTATGAGGCGACGGTGCAGGACAAGCTGGCCGTGTCAAAGGCGGACCTGTTGGTGGAGAACGGCGGGGGTTATGACCCGTTCCTCCACCTGCTCGCGGATGACGTCGAGATGGACCACGAATACATCGTGAGTGCCGTCGAGATCTCCGGGGTTGCACCCGAAGAAGAAGCGCACGCCGAAGAGGGCGAACACTCTGAAGAGGAAGCGCACGCCGAGGAAGAAGCGCACGCCGAGGACGCCCACGGGCACGCCCACGGTTCCTTCAATGAGCACGTCTGGTACAAGCTGGACGCGATGGCTGACCTCGCGGGCGTTGTGGGTGAAAAGCTCGCAGCGCTGGATCCGGACAATGCCGCCACCTACGAGGACAATGCGGCGACTTTCGTCGACGAAGTCACGGCACTGCAGGAGCGCGCGGAGAGCCTGCACGCCGACGCGGAGGGCAAGTCCGTTGCGATTACCGAACCGGTGCCCGTTTACCTCCTGGAGGCCGCGGGCCTTGAGAACCTCACGCCCGCCGATTACACCGAAGCCATCGAAGAGGGCGCCGATGTCCCTGTTGCCGCGTTGAACGAGATGCAGGAGCTCGTTGAGGGCGGATCGGTTGCGTTCCTTGCTTACAACGAACAGACCGAGGGCCCACAGACCCAGGCAGTCCGGGACGTGGCGGAGTCTGCCTCGGTTCCGGTGGTGAACTTCACCGAAACGCTGCCCGAGGGCGGGGACTATCTCTCCTGGATGAGTGCCAATCTCGACAGCATCGCCGATGCGCTGAAGTCCTGACAGAATTGGCTGCAGACACTCATTCCCTGCACCTAGGAGGCCAGGTGGCCGACGACGACGGCGCTGCCGCCCATCCGGTGGTCAGCCTGCGGTCGGCTTCACTTGCGTTCGGTTCCCGGACGCTGTGGCACGACCTGGACCTTGACCTTCATCCCGGCGAGTTCCTCGCTGTGCTGGGACCGAACGGCTCAGGGAAGACCAGCCTGCTCAAGGTGCTGTTGGGCCTACAGGACCTTGATTCGGGTACAGCGACCATCCAGGGGCAGCCCCTGCATCGTGGGAGCCGCGACTTCGGGTACATTCCGCAACAGAAATCCTTTGCGCCGGAGACTCCGCTTCGGGCGCGCGATCTCGTGGGGCTCGGGGTAGACGGACACCGTTGGGGGCTCCGCCGTGGAGGTGCCCGGTACCGTCGCACAGTCGATGCACTTCTTGAGAAGGTGGGGGCGTCGTCGTACGCTGACGCGCCGGTCGGAAGGCTCTCCGGTGGTGAACAGCAGCGGCTCAGGGCCGCACAGGCACTGGCTACGGACCCTAAAGTCCTCCTGTGCGATGAGCCGCTGCTGTCCCTTGATCTGCATCACCAGCAGGCAGTCAGCAGGCTCATCAACGCACAGTGCCGTGAGCACAACACGGCGGTGGTTTTTGTCACCCACGAGATCAACCCGATCATCGACTACGTTGACCGGGTGCTCTACCTCGCAGGCGGGCGTTTCCGCGTTGGCAGGCCGGAGGACGTCATGACCAGTGAGGTTCTTTCGGACCTTTACGACAGCAGGGTGGACGTGATCCGCAACAACGGACGCATTGTGGTGGTGGGGCTCCCGGACGCCACCACCCACCACCACGTTGAGGTGGGGTAGCAGTGAGCTTCGAAGAGATATTCCGCGCGATCTTCACGTTCGACAACTACGGCGAACTGTTGCCGCTGGTCCAGAATTCCATCTGGGCCGGGGCCGTACTTGGCCTGCTCGGCGGACTCATCGGCACCTTCGTCATGATGCGCGACCTGGCGTTCGCGGTGCACGGAATCGCAGAGCTTTCCTTCGCCGGAGCCGCGTTCGCCCTGCTGATCGGTGCCAACGTGGTTTTCGGCTCGCTGGTGGGCTCCGTGATCGCAGCCCTGCTGCTCGGGCTGATGGGTATCCGTGCCCGGGACCGCAACTCGATCATCGGCGTCATCATGCCCTTCGGCCTGGGACTCGGCATCCTGTTCCTCGCCCTGTACCAGGGGCGGGCGGCGAACAAGTTCGGACTATTGACCGGGCAGATCGTTTCCGTGGACCAGGTCCAGTTGACCCTGCTGGCCGGCTGCGCCGTCGTCGTTATGGTTGCGCTCGCGGCCATCTGGCGGCCGCTGACCTTCGCGAGCGTGGATGCCGAGCTTGCCGAAGCCCGCGGTGTACCTGTGCGCGGCCTGTCGTTGGTGTTCATGTTCCTGCTCGGCGTTGCCGTTGCGCTGTCCATTCAGGTAGTGGGCGCATTGCTGGTGCTTGCCCTGCTCATCACCCCGGCTGCGGCGGCGCTGAAGGTGACTTCCTCGCCGCGCCTCGTGGTTCTGCTCAGCGTGGTATTCGCGTGTACTTCAGTGGTGGGCGGAATTCTGCTCGCTCTTGGCGGGCGAATCCCGATCAGCCCCTACGTGACCACCATCTCATTCCTGATCTACCTGGTCTGCAGGCTTATCGCGTGGCAGCGGTCCAGGCGTTCATCGGTCACCCCACGCGCAGCGCAGCACGCTTAGGACGTTCCAGCCGGTTTATTCCTAGGCTTTCCTCGAGGTGCACTCGGGGCAGAGCCCGTAGATCTCGACGGTGTGCGCCACTTCTGTGTAGCCGTGTTCGCGTGCAACGCGGGCCGCCCACTGTTCAACGGCGGGAGCCTCGATCTCAACGGCGCGCCCGCAGTTCCGGCACAGCAAATGGTGGTGATGGTGCTCCACGGCGCAGCGCCGGTACACCGCTTCACCCTCGCCGTTGCGCAGCACGTCCACGAGGCCGTCGTCGGCCATTGACTGGAGGATGCGGTAGGCGGTGGCGAGGGAGACTGATTCGCCGCGCTCGTGCAGCTTCCGGTACAGCTCCTGGGTGCTCACGAAGTCGTCCAGTTCGTCGAGTGTGGCGCTGACCGCCCGGCGTTGCTTCGTTACGCGCTGCTCCGAACCCTTACGGACCGGCTGTCCTGTTTCCGCTGGCATGCTTGGCTGGTCACCTCCTGTGCTCGACCCAACCGCGTCAAGGGTAGCACCGGCGTACCCCCGAGACTTCCCGCCCGGACGGCGATAGTCTGGCCCCATGCTGCTGACCAAGTTCACCCACGCATGTGTCCGGCTCGAGCAGGACGGCTCGGCGCTTGTCATCGATCCGGGCACTTTCTCGGAGGTTGAGGAGGCCGTTGCAGGCGCCACCGCCATCCTGATCACCCACGAACACGCAGACCACTTCGACGAGGAACGGATTTCCGCTGCCGTGCGTGCGAACCCGCGGCTTGAAGTCCACGCTCCGGCGGGAGTCGCGGCCCGGCTGAGGGACATTCTGGATAACGACGGCGCCGCGCGCGTCCATACGGTCGAGCCCGAGAAGAACTACACCATCGCCGGGTTCGAGGTGCACACTTTCGGCGGACAGCACGCCCTCATCCATCCGCACCTGCCGATCGTGAAAAACATCGGGTACCTCATCAACGACGAGCTGTATCATCCCGGAGATTCGTTCATCGTTCCCCACGGCGTGACCGTCGGAACCCTGCTGGTGCCTGTTCACGCGCCGTGGTCCAAGACGGCAGAGGTGATCGACTTCGTGACGTCGGTTCGCGCGCCGCGGGCACACCAGATCCACGATGCGCTGCTCAACGAGACCGGGCTGGCCATGGTCGAAGGCCACGTCTCGCGGTTGGGGAAGCACTACGGAACAGCGTTCAGCCACCTCGAGACGCGCGAGAGCGTCACGCTCGGCTAATCCGGAGCCGGCGGAGGCTGGAAGCTAGTCGGTTCTAACGGATTCGGTGCGCAGGCGCGGCTGAACGGTGTAGGTCGCAACCTGCTTCAAGCCCGGCCGTTCCACATCGGCGCCGTCGAGGACACCGGTTGTCCACCAGAGCCTCATTCCATCGGCCGTGTCTTCGAGGCCCGCGAGATTGTTGTCGAACCACGGGCCCCTGACGCCCTTCCAGCGGAACGGCGGTTTTGGAACCCGCACGGAGCGGGCAACGAGGGAGCCGACGGGGCTGGCCACACCGTATGACATGATGGCCGTCATAAAGCGCATGATGCGCGGGAGTGGGTTACGGATCGGTGAGCACACCGCCTGGATGATCCGGCTTCCCGAATCCCGTTCCACCTCGGCGATGTAGGAGAAGTGGACGTCGCCGGAGAGGAACATCACGGTCTGCGGGGGTGCGCCGCGCTTACCGTCTGCGACCTCGACGGCGAAGTCGGCGACGGCGCGGAAGCTGCGTTGGAAGGCACCCCAGTGCTCAAGGTCCACGGCGCGGCGGATACGTTCCCCGATCTGCGCACCCCGCTTGCCCCAGGCGCCCTCGGCCAGCGCCTCATTCCAGGATTCGATGTGGTGCAGGCCGCGCGGGAGGAGGAATGGCAGCGAAGTTGCGATCACCAGGTGCCGGAAGCCGCCCTGCATGTGTTCATCCAGCCACGCGAGTTCCTTGTCATCGAGCAGGGAGCGTTTGCCGGATTCGAGGACGCGGGCGGCCCGGGAGTCGACGGTGATCAGCCGCACATCGCCGATGTCGCGGCAGTAGCTCCAGCGGTAGCTGTCCGGTTCCTTATCAGCCCGTTCGGCGAAGGCGTCGATTGCTTCGGTCAGATCGAGTTCATCCGGCCCGATGTGCGCGCAGACCTGCTTCCAGAGTTCATCCTCGGCGCGCGCGGCGGGTGAGAGGTTGCCGAGGTGCTGGTAGACCCAATAGGACGCCAGGCCGGACACGATCCGGCCGTGCCACCAGGAGGTCGCGTGCATCTCGTCGCGCCAGTTCGTCGAAGCGTTCCAGTCGTCCCGGATGTCGTGGTCGTCGAAGATCATTGCGCTCGGCAGGGTGGAGAGCAGCCAGCGGTTGGCCTCGTCGGACCAGGCGAGCTTGTACAGGTGCGCGTACTCCTCGTAGTCCTTCAGTTCTTCCCCTGGCGGTTCGTCGAGGGAACGCCGCGCACGAATGAACTCCTGCATCTGACTGCTCGTGGCATCGGCATACACCTGGTCGCCCAGAAAAGCGACGAGATCCGGCCAGTCGCCGTCGTCGTCGTTGTTGGCCCTGTGCAGCGCATAGGCGCGCATCGAATCGATCCCGTGGCGGCCATTGCCGTCCGCATCGTGGGGAACGCTCGTGCGGCAGGAACCAAAAGCCATGCGCAAGGCGCGCTCAGGCGTGAGCGTACGGATGACCGGGTCCGGGAGGGCGGAGCCCGCTTCCGGCCAGCTGCGCTCGCCGTCAACCTCCACGCTGTAGGGAGTGGCTGACCCCGGTTCGAGACCGGACGCTTCAATGAGTGCGTAGTGGTGGCCGTGGACGGCGAAGGTCCGGGCTTCCCAGTGGCGGTCCCGCGCGCGGAGAACCACCCGGCAGGCGGCGCTGGTTTCCACCCAGACGCTGGCCGAATCCTCATCGACGTACCGGAGCAGCGGGCCGAGCACCAGTGAAGCTGTCATTACCCCTTTGTACCGCGTACGCCGACGGAGGGCCACCGCAATCCGGTCCGTACTGCAGGGCGGATTGGAGTGTCCGGTTCCCCTGTGGTGAACTTGATTCACACCCTGACCGGTGTGTCACCGGTCACACATTCATAAGGAGATCTTCATGGAGACTCTGATGGACGTGCAGGCGCTGCGAAACCGGATGACCTCCGGCCAGCAGATTGTCCTGCTGGATGTTCGCTGGGCGTTGGGCGACCCCCACGGTCAAGAACATTATCGATCAGCTCACATTCCCGGGGCCGTCTACGTAGACATGGAATCCCAGCTTTGCTCGACCCCAACCGCGGCAGGAGGCAGGCATCCGCTTCCGGACCCGGTAATGCTCGAGGAAGCGGCACGTCAGTGGGGCATCAACGACGGCGACGTCGTGGTTGCCTACGACGACAACGGCAATCTTGCTGCCGCACGACTCTGGTGGCTGCTGCGCGACGCAGGCATGACCACGGTGCACCTGCTCGACGGCGGACTCGCGGGCTGGAAGGCTGCAGGGTTCGAAACCGAGCGGGGCGTTGAACACCACTGCCTTGGCGATGTGACGCTGCATCACGGCAAAATGCCTGTCCTGGAGCTGGACGATGTCGCCGGGTTCCCGGCGCACGGTGTCCTGCTGGATGCGCGCGCGTCGGAACGGTTCCGCGGCGAGGCCGAACCCATTGACCCGTTGGCGGGCCACATCCCAGGTGCCCTCAGCGCTCCGACCATGGACAACCTGACACCGCAGAAAACGTTCCTGCCGTCCGCGGAATTGCGCAGCAGGTTCGCGGCGCTCGGCGTGAGCGACACCGCCGAGGTTGCGGTGTACTGCGGTTCCGGTATCACGGCCGCGCATGAGATTGCGGCACTCGATATTGCGGGTTTCTCTGCTGCGCTGTTTCCCGGGTCCTGGTCCCAGTGGTGCGGACGCGCAGATCTCCCTGTCGCCACCGGTCCCTGAGGCCTCCGGAGCGCATCGATGAGTGTTGTGAGAGAGTAAATGCCGGAACAGATCTGAACTCCAGTCAGGAGAGGACCGGCAGATGACTTCTGTGCACGCCTACGCCGCCACGTCGCCTTCGAGCGGATTGGGGCTCACCACTATTGAGCGCCGCTCGCCGGAGCACGACGACGTCGAGATCGCCATCGAGTTCTGCGGCCTGTGCCATTCGGACGTCCACGCTGCGCGCAGCGAGTGGGGATCCACGCGGTACCCCCTGGTGCCCGGTCACGAGATCGTTGGCAGGGTCACCCGGGTAGGGGACTCCGTCACGGGCTTCGCGGTGGGAGACAGGGTTGGGGTCGGCTGCATGGTCGACTCCTGCCGTGACTGCGAGAGCTGCGCAGAAGGGCTTGAGCAGTACTGTCTGAACGGAATGACGGGTACCTACGGTACGCCGGACCGCAGGCACGACGGCGAGATCACCCAGGGCGGCTACGCCACCTCGATCGTGGTGAACGAGGGGTACGTCCTGTCCATTCCGGAGGGCATGGATCCTGCTGCGGCCGCGCCCCTGCTCTGTGCCGGCATCACCACGTTTTCGCCGTTGAACCACTTCGAGGTGGAGAAGGGTGACGCCGTCGGTGTCGTCGGGCTCGGCGGCCTGGGCCACATGGCGGTCAAGATCGCCAAGGCCATGGGCGCCGAGGTGACGGTGTTCACCACATCTCCGGGCAAGGTCGACGCCGCGCGCGGCCTGGGTGCAGACAACGTGGTGATCTCGAAGGACCCGGACGCCATGGCCGCCGCTGCCGGCACACTTGACGTCATCATCGACACGGTGGCAGCGCCCCATGACCTGAATCCGCTCTTCCGGACGCTGAGGCTCGACGGTGCGCTGTTTCAGTTGGGATTGCCTGCGGACCCCATGCCCGCCGTCAATCCGGGACTGCTCATCCGCAAGCGCCTGGCCTACGCCGGTTCGCTCATCGGCGGAATTGAGGAAACACAGGAAATGCTGGACTTCTGCGGCGAACACGGCGTGGTATCCGACATTGAAATCGTGACGGGCGACCAGCTCAACGTCGCCTATGACCGGATGGTGGCCGGCGACGTCAAGTACCGTTTCGTCCTGGACGTGAGCTCCCTGAAGGAGGAAGCATGAGCACCCTGTTCACGAAGATCATCGACGGCGAGATCCCGGGCCGCTTTGTCTGGAAGGACAAGGAAGTGGTCGCCTTCCTGACCATCGAGCCCATCACCGACGGGCACCTCATGGTTGTACCCCGGCAGGAAGTTGCGCACTGGGTCGACGTCGAGTCCGAGCTGCTCGGCAAGCTGATGAACGTGGCCCAGAAAATCGCGAAGGTCCAGGAAGCCGAGTTCAACGCCAAGCGGATCGGGGTGCTCATGGAGGGGTACGAAATTCCCCACGTCCACGTCCATATCTGGCCGACCCAGAGTCCCGCCGACTTCGACGTGCACAACGTCGACCACAACCCGGATCCAGCGAAGCTCGACGGGAATGCCGAACGCCTCCGGTCCGCCCTGCGCAAAGCGGGGTACTCAGAGCACGTTCCTGACTGACACTTTCCAGGGGAACTTTCGTGCAGCTCTGGTGACCTCAGCCGCCTCTAAGCCGCCATCGCTGCACGAAAGTTCCTTAGGTTCTAGGCCGCGAGGGCTTCTCCGAGCGCTGCACGTATCCGCTTCTCGGACACCGAGAAGGCCGTACCCAGTTCCTGCGCGAAGAGACTGATCCGCAGCTCTTCCAGCATCCAGCGGACGCGCCGCAGGCCTGGCGGCACCATCCGGCCGTGCGGCGCGACGGCGGCCACGGCGTCGTCGTACTCATCCTCCAGCCGCTGGATCACGGCGGTGCTGACGCTGTCGCGCTGGACGCTCGTGTCCAGCTTTTCCAGCCGCCGCTCAATCCCGGCAAGGTAGCGGGGAAGGTGAATCAGCTGCGCGTAACCCGTCGACGCGACGAAACCCGGATAAACGAGCTGCTCCAGCTGGCTCTTGATGTCGTTCAGTGCGGTGATCAGAGCCAGGCTCGTGGACCCCTTGAACCGCTTCTCAATCCGCCGGGCGCTTGCCAGGATCTTCTCGACTGTGGCCGTGACGGTGAAGACGGTATCGATCAGTTCCGCGCGCACACTTTCGTACAGGGCATCGAACTCTTCCCGGGAGGATGGGAGTGCGTCAGGTGTCAGCTTGTCGATCGCGGCGATCGAGCAGTCCTCGATCAAGGCGGCGACGCTTCCATGCGGGTTCTGCGTGAAGGTCAGCTTCTCGGCGTTGCTCAGATGCTCGAGCACATACCGGGCAGGGCTCGGCACCCGCAGGGCGAGTAGCCGGATCACACCGGCGCGCATCGAGGCTGCCTGTTCAGCCGGGTTGGGGTAGACCTTGAGCCCGACGCTGTCCTTCTCATCGACGAGCGCGGGGTAGCCGGTGACCCGGTGTCCGCCAACGATTCGCGAGACATCACGGGGAATCTTCCCGAACGTCCATTCCGTTGCGCCGCTGACTTCCTTGATGCCGGGGTCCGTTTCCTGAACGGACGACGACGGCGCCCGCTCCTTGCGGCGTGCGCTCGGCTGCTTCGATCCGACTGTGCCCGGCGTCGCACCGAGCGACTCTGCAATGGCGCGCCGGGTCTGTGGTGCAAGCGACTCCTGGAGAGCCTGCAGGTCCTTGCCTTCGTCGAGGATCCGGCCAGCGCCGTCAACGATCTGGAATGTCATCTGCAGGTGGGGCGGGAGCATGTCGCGGTTCCACGATCCCGGCGGGATGATGTGTCCCTTGAGCCTGCGCAGCGCGAGTTCCAGCGACGGTTCGAGCTCATCCTGTGCGGAATCGAAATCCTTATGGAGGGCGTCGACGGCATTGCGCGCTACATCGGGTGCGGGGATGAAGTTCTTGCGGATCTGCTTTGGCAGGGACTTGATCAGGGCGGTGACAAGCTCCACCCGGAGTCCGGGTATCTGCCACTGGAACGGCCCCGGTTTGAGCTGGTTGAGGAACAGGACGGGAACCTGAACGGTTACACCGTCCGATGCGCCGGGCACATTCGGAGAGAACTCATAGGCCAGCGGCAGTTCGAACCCCTGCTGGTGCCAGGTCTTGGGAAAGGCGCCCTCATCCAGGTCTGCGTCGCGGCTGAGTAACTCCTGGTCCGAAATGTCCAGCAGGTTCGGATTGTCCTGCCGCGCGCTTTTCCACCACTTGTCGAAGTGCCGTTCCGAGACCACATCCGGGCCCACCCGCGCGTCATAGAACGCGAAAAGGGTTTCGTCGTCAACCATCAGGTCCCGACGGCGCATCCGGTTCTCCATCTCCTCAATCTCGGCGATGCGCGCCTTGTTGCGGGAGAAGAACTTGTGGTGCGTGCGCCAGTCGCCCTCCACCAACGCGTTCCGGATGAACAGCTCCCGCGCCAGTTCCTTATCGATGCGTCCGTAGTTGATACGGCGCTGCGGCACTATGGGCACGCCATACAGCGTGACCTTTTCGTAGGCCATCACGGAGCCCATCTTGCGGGACCAGTGAGGTTCGCTGTAGCTGCGCTTCACCAGATCCGGCGCTACCTCTTCGGCCCACAGCGGGTCGAACTTCGATGCGACGCGGGCCCATAGCCGGGACGTCTCCACGAGCTCGGCGGCCATCACCCAGTCGGGACTTTTCTTGAAGAGGGCACTGCCCGGGAAGATCGCGAATCGGGTACCACGTGCGCCGGCGTACTCCCGTTTGCGCTGGTCGTAGAGGCCGATGTGGCTCAAGAGTCCCGAGAGGAGGCTGATGTGAATGGCGTCGTGGTGCGCCACCGGATCAACCGCTCCCGGCGGAATGGTGATTCCCAGCGGCTTGGCGAGCTGCCGTAGCTGGGTGAACAGGTCCTGCCACTCGCGCACGCGGAGATAGTTGATGAACTCGTTGCGGCACAGCTTTCGGAACTGGGTGGAGGACAGTTCCTTCTGCTGGTCCTGAAGGTAGCGCCAAAGGTTCAGGTAACCCGTGAAGTCCGAGTTTTCGTCGAGGAACCGCCGGTGCTTCTCGGTCGCGGTCTGCAGCTTCGCGGCCTGGTCCGGCTGCGGGCGCTCCCGCGGGTCCTGGATGGTCAGTGCCGCAGCGAGGACCATGACTTCCTTGGCGCACCCGCGTCGTCCTGCCTCCACGATCATGCGCCCGAGGCGCGGATCCACCGGCAGTTGGGCAAGTTGGCGGCCGACGGCGGATATAGCGCCATCCGCGCTCAGCGCACCGAGTTCGCGAAGGAGGGTGACGCCGTCGTTGATTGCTTTCGAATCCGGCGGCTCGACGAACGGGAAGGCGGCTACATCCTTGGGGCCGCGGGTGACCCCCATGGCCGTCATTTGCAGGATGACGGCGGCCAGGTTGGTGCGGAGGATTTCCGGGTCTGTGAAGGGACGCCGGGACTCGAAATCCTCTTCCGAGTAGAGGCGGATCGCGATGCCGTCGGAGACGCGCCCGCAACGGCCGGACCGCTGATTCGCAGATGCCTGCGAGACCCGCTCGATCGGCAGGCGCTGCACCTTGGTGCGGTGGGAATAGCGCGAGATGCGTGCGGTGCCCGTGTCGATAACGTACTTGATACCGGGGACGGTCAACGAGGTTTCCGCAACGTTGGTAGCCAGGACGATCCGCCGTCCGGAGCCGCCCGGGTTGAACACCCGGTGCTGTTCCTGCAGGGAGAGCCGGGCGAACAAGGGCAGGATCTCGGTTCCGCGCAGTCGCGGGTTGGTCTGCACGCGGGCACGCAGGGCGTCGGCGGCGTCACGGATCTCGCGCTCGCCCGAGAAAAAGACGAGGATGTCACCGGGTGCTTCATGCGCCAGTTCGTCGACGGCGTCGCAGACGGCATCGAGCGGGTCCCGGTCTTCTTCCAATTCGTCATCCGAGTCGGATTCTGAGCTCCCGGCGGGCTGACTTAGCGGCCGATACCGGATCTCGACGGGATACGTGCGGCCGGACACTTCGATAATGGGCGCCCGCTGCTGGGCCTCAACCGCTTCGTCGGCCGCGAAGTGATTGGCGAACCGCTCCGGGTCAATCGTCGCCGACGTGATGATGAGCTTCAGGTCCGGCCGTTTGGGCAGGATGCGCTTGAGGTAACCGAGGATGAAGTCGATGTTGAGACTGCGCTCGTGGGCCTCGTCGATGATGATCGTGCTGTACTTCTTCAGAAGCTTGTCATGCTGGATCTCCGCAAGCAGGATGCCGTCCGTCATCAGTTTGATGCGCGTCCTTCGGCCAACCTCGCCCGTGAACCGAACCTGGTAACCCACCTCTTCGCCGAGCAAGACGCCGAGCTCCTCGGCGATGCGTTCGGCCACAGTCCGTGCGGCAAGGCGCCTCGGCTGGGTATGGCCGATCATCCCGGTCTTCGCGAGTCCGAGTTCCAGGCACATCTTGGGAATCTGTGTTGTTTTACCCGAGCCGGTTTCGCCGGCAATGATGGTGACCTGGTTGGCCGCGATGGCGGCCATGATGTCGGCCCGCCGTTCCGAGACCGGTAGCTGGGCGGGATAGGTGATCGTCAGAGACATGATTGCTTCCAAGTTTACTCTGATGCGCCCGGCATCCGCGTAGGCTGGATGGATGCCTGGTCCCGTGGAACCCTTTGAATCAGGAATGCTCCCCGTTGGGGACGGTAATGAGGTCTTTTGGGAAGCGTCAGGGAACCCAACTGGTAAGCCGGCGCTCTCCGAGATGATCCTCGCGGCAGTGACGACGACGTCATCGGCTGAGGTGGCATGGATCACCGAGGACATGGGCCGGGTCTTCCCACGCGAGTGGGACCGATTCGCAGACTCCGCCCGCGCCGAGCCAGGCGAGCGGTTGGTGGACGCCTACTACCGACTGCTCACGCAGCAGGACCCCGGCGTGCGGGAAGCAGCGGCCCTCGCCTGGTGCACCTGGGAGGACGTCCACATGTCACTGGACCCCAAGGCGACGCCGCACCTCCAGCATCAAACGCCGGAGTTTAGGTTACTGTTCGCAACGCTCGTCACTCACTACTGGCGCAATGCAGGATTCGGCGGTGATGATTTGCTCGACCGGATGGATCGCATCGCCGGCACTCCTGCTGTGCTCATCCACGGGAGACTGGACGTCAGTTCGCCACTTTCCACCGCGTGGAACCTGGCCGAGGCATGGCCGGCGGCTGAACTTGTGGTCGTCGACCAGGACGGGCACGGCGGGAGCGGAATAACCAAGGAGGTGGAACGCGCCGTCGCCCGATTCGCTCCAGAGTAAGCCGCTTCTATGCCTGCTGCCGACGCACAATTTCGTTGATCCAGTCGGGCGCGAACGGTGAGGTGCAGCCCGGGGGAGTCGGATAGTCCTTGAGCACCTCCAGGCGCTCGCCGATCTCAAGAGCACGCGCGCGGTGCTCCACATGCGTGATGCCGATGTGGGCCAGGCACATGTTCATTGCCCACTGCAGGCGGTCGGGTGCGTCCCTCAGTTCGGTTTCAATGATGTCCAGCAGTCCTGAGAGGTGCAGGCCTTCGGGCACTTTCGTAACCCGCTCCGATGTAAGCGCCCAGCCGGCGCTGGCAACCACCGGATCAGGGTCGTTGAACCAGGCCAGGCGCAGGTCCTCCGAGTACCTGCTCTTCTTCACCACATACCCCACGAGCCAGTCGTGCACCTTGGGTGTGCGCGAAGCTCGCAACATTGAGTCCAACTCGTTTCGTTCGAAGGACTTCGGACGGCAGATCAGGATTGCGAGCAACCTCGACGCTGTGTCCTCCGTTGCCCAAAGCTGGCGTGCGAGCTCGTGCTGGGTCTTCAGCCGCTTTGCGATCGCACGCAACTTTCCAAGATTCACCCCATGGTCGTCGCCGTGTTTCTCGTTCACCGCGCGTGCCTTTGGGTCCTCAAGCTCAGCCAGTTCGGCCTGAGCCTCGGCGACCGTCGTATCTGTCAGTGTTGTCGCTGCCATCTCAACCTCCTTTTTCTCGTACCGGGTCTCAGCCTATGACGGACGCGCACCCTCCTGGCTACGATCATCAGCCAGCCGGGGATTGAGGCGATAGCCGCCGTCGTCGACTGATTCCGCGGCCCTGGTCAGCCGGCCTGCTGCTGAGACGGCATGTTCCTTCAGCTCCTGGGGCTCAAGGATCTGGAACTCGAACCCAAGCGCCACGACATGCATCAGCGGCCAGTCCAGTGAGTCTGCGCCGAAGCGCATGACCGTGCTGCCGCCGCTGTCCTCCAACTCCGCCACGTTGGGCGGGATCATTGGGCCCACCTCGGTGAGCGGCGCGGAGATCCGCACGACGACGTCGTGCCGGTACGGCGAACGCGTGATTGACTTCTGCACGTACGCGGCCAGATCCTTGGCGGGAAGCGGGCGCTGCGGGAACCGTTCACGGGGCGAGGGTACGCTCTGGCAGCGGTCCACCCGGAAGGTGCGCCAGTCCTGTCTGCCGGTATCCCAGGCGACCAGATACCACCGTCGCCCGGTGTCCACCAGCCGTACAGGTTCCACAACACGGCGGGAGGACTCGCCGTCGTGTCTGGCGTACCGGAAAACCACCACGCGGCGCTCGGTGATTGCGGAGGAGAGCGCGGTGAGTACTTCCGGATTTACCGGAGTGCTTGCTGCCGCCATGCGGGTCACTGCCGTGCGTAGCCCTGCGAACTTGGGGCGAAGCCTGCCCGGGAGCACCTGCTCCAGTTTGGTGAGTGCGCGAACTGAAGCCTCTCCCAGCCCGGAAACGGGACTCGCTGTGACGGCGCTGAGCCCGATGGCGACGGCGAGCGCTTCGTCATCATCGAGGAGCAGCGGCGGCAGTTGCGCACCGGCGCCAAGCTGATACCCGCCGGCGATGCCCGGTGAGGCGGAAATGGGATAGCCCAGCGTGCGCAGCTTGCCGATGTCCCGCCGGACTGTCCGCTCGGTCACCGACATACGGTCAGCCAGCGCCGCACCGGTCCATTCGCGGCGAAGCTGTAACAGGGAAAGCAGTTGTAGCAGGCGGGCAGAGGTTTCCAACATGGAATCACCGTACCGACTTATGCGGACATTAACTGTCCGCAATGCGGTTTAGGCTACGAGCCAGCTACGGGATGAAAGGGAAGATGCTATGGACATCTGCAAAGAATTAACCGACCAACTTCAGTGGCACTGGGAGAATCAGGCGCGGCCGCGGCTGGACGGGTTGACTGATGAGGAGTATTTCTGGGAGCCGGTGCCTGGAAGCTGGAGCGTACGCCCTCGCGGTATGGGCTCGGCACCGCTGCAGGTTGGCGGGGGAGACTACGTCATCGAGTTCGCTATTCCCGAGCCGGTACCCGCACCGGTGACCACTATCGCCTGGCGGTTCGGCCACATCTTCGTCGGCGTGCTCGGCCAACGCCTGGCCTCCCACTTCGGTGGGGCACCGGTCACGTACGAGAGCTTTCATTATCCGGTCACCGCCGCGGACGCGCTGGAGCAACTGGACGTCATGTATGCGGACTGGTCGCGGGCTGTGTCGGGCCTTTCGCTCGAGGAGATGTCACAACCGGTGGGTCCCGCTGAGGGGCCATTCGCAGAGGCGTCGATGGGTGCCCTAGTGCAGCACATCAATCGGGAAATGATCCACCATCTCTCCGAGGTGGCGCTGTTGAGGGATCTGTGGGGCCACAGGTTCGCCGGGGAGGTCACTTCCGCCGCAGGATCCTGACAAGCCAGAACGCCCATGCCGCAAACCCGGCGCAAGCCACTGCCACCAGCGCCGGCTGGGTGCCGGAGTCCTGCACAAACAGGGCGACGGCGGCGGTCGGCTGGACCAGCAACTGGATCCTGCCCACCCGCAGGAGGACGCGTCGAAGAACAGCGGTGCTAACGTCCGTTCGGCGTGGAATGCCCAACAGGAAAGCAAACATCACGAACAGCAGGTGGATTCCGGCTGCGTAAGGGAAGACCGCCCAGGAGCCAGGGGGCACCAGCGCGGCGTAACTTCCCACCAGGAGCAACAGGGAAGTCAGCGGCAGCAACACCATCGGGACAAGCACGGACGCCGCGAAGAGCGCCAGGGGAATCACCACAAGCGGCGTGTTGTCCCACAGGGGTAGCCCGAGGAGAGCTGCAACCGCGAATGTTCCACCACGCAGCCAGGAAGCGGACAGTGAAGGACCGATGTCCAGATCCCGGACCGGTCCGGCAATAATGTCCTGGTTCAGGCCGCCGCTCATGCGCGTCCGCCCACTGCGCGTGCTCCCGGACGCGCTGGGCCGCGGAGAGTTGCGAGACCGACATCTAGCGGAAGCTGACCGGGCAGTGTATCGAGCGTTTCGGCCTCCGGCTGCATTCTCTCTCCCCGGTAACCGAAGACCGGTACGCCGTCCGCGGCCAGCCCATTGAGCACCTGCCGCCGCTGCAGGAGCACCAGCTTTACCGCCCGGCGGCCCGACGGCGACGCGGCGGTGCCTTCGAGCACAGGAAAGGTGTCTACCCCGATGACCCGGTGCCCGGCGGCCTGCCACGCACGCATCAGTCTGGCCGGCTCCTCATCGGTGAACGGGCTGAAGACGTAGACCAGTGATCCCGCTGGTACGCCGGCTTCCCTGGACGCGCGGTCCCTTCGGGGACTGGCGGCCATGAGCGCCAGGTGCGTCCGGATGATCTCCAGTTGCCGGCGCCCACCGGCTGCGCGCAGCGGCCAGTGCCTCCCCGACAGTTCGTTGAGACCCACCTTGTCGCCCACAGAAAGATAGGAAGCGGCAAGGCGGGTTGCTGCTTCCCGGGAGAGGTGAAGCGACCCCTCACCTGCCACCGGCACGCTGCGTACTGGGAACCAGGCTCGCACATGGGACGGATAATCAAAGGCTGTGTCGAGAAGCAGGTGGACGCCCGCTTCCGAGTGCGCGTAGGTCCTGCGCACGAACAGACGATCCTGGTCCGCGGACTGCCTGGCGGTTGCACGCCAGTCGATGCGACGCAGCTGGTCCCCAGGTCGAAAGGCATCGATGCTGCGGAGCTCGCCGCCATCGCCGCTGTTGCGCGAGGTGTGCTCGCCCGTGTGTCCGCGCAGGCGGAACGGGAGCGGGAGCAGGCGGGTTTCAGTCACACGGGGAAGGACGGTGAGGTGTACCGGGTCGAGCTCCGTGGGCGATTGACGCATGATGCCGTCGAGGCTGACGACGGCGGCGCCCACAGACAGCACTCGCGCCCGCCCGGATCTCGGCACCGGCACGGAGACAGCATACGGCCCGCCAACCGGGATGAGGGCCGAGACCGCAGGGCGTCCCGGAGCGACTGCCTCGATCAGCGCGGCGCCGGGAGGGCCGTCGGAGACAACATGGAAAGTGCGCCGGCCGCCGTCGGAATCGGTCCGGGCCTCCTCAATCCGAAACGTCGCGGGTTGACCCTCATTCTGTGAAGGTCTGCGGCCACCGCTACGAAGAAGAGCTGCCCAACCCGAGGATGCCGCGACAGCCAGCGGCAGCCCGAGGACTGCGACATCGGGCCTGCCCATGAAAAGTCCTACTGCGAGGCAGGTCATCGGAGTGATCGCTGCGAGGCTCCATTGACCGCCGGGACGAAACCCTCGATTACCGTTCACGGGCAGATGCGGTGGTTGGCGTGGCAATCCGATTCACCACTTCGGCGACGATATCCTCGGCGCGCACGCGGCGTGCCCACGAGCCCGGCGTCAGGGTGAGGCGATGCGCCAGGACCGGTTTGGCCGCGAGCTTGATGTCTTCGGGAAGCACAAAGGTTCGGCCATCCATCAGCGCGAGTGCCCGCCCGAGCAATACCAGAGCCTGGGATCCGCGAGGGGAGGCCCCGACGTCGACGGCGTCGTGTGCGCGCGTTGCGGACGTGAGGCGTACCGCGTAGTCGATGACGTCAGGATCCACCGCAATGCCGTTTGCGGTCTCCCTCATCGCCAGCAGTTCGGTGGCCTGCACTACCGTGCGTACAGAGGCGACCTCCGAGCCCCGGTTCAGACGGCGTTGAATGATGTCGTGTTCGGCCTGCGCTTCCGGGTAACCCACATCGACCCGGATCAGGAAGCGGTCCAGCTGTGCTTCCGGCAGAGGGTACGTGCCTTCGAACTCGATGGGGTTGGCCGTGGCGAAAATATGGAAGGGCTGTTCGAGCGTGAGGGTGCGTCCTTCGACAGAAACCTGCGCCTCAGCCATTGCTTCCAGGAGCGCGGACTGCGTCTTGGGGGAGGTGCGGTTGATCTCATCGGCTAGCAGCAGATTGGTGAACACGGGACCGGGAAGGAAGTTGAAGCTGCGCGCGGCCGGATCGAAGATCGATGAGCCGGTCACATCCGACGGCAGCAGGTCAGGTGTGCATTGCAGGCGGCGAAAGTCCAGCCCCAGGGCCTGTGCCATGGTCTTTGCGGCCAGCGTCTTGCCAAGTCCGGGCAGGTCCTCGAATAGCACATGGCCGCCGGCGAGCACCGCGCCGAGCGCCAGCTTGAGGGTGGTGTCCATGCCGACGACCACCGTCCCGACTTCTCTCAGGACGTCGCCGCATCGTGTGGCTGCGTCCTCGGGAGTAAGGCTCTGGCTCATCAATGATCCTTTTCTGGTTGGGGTGCCGGGCGGTGGCCAGGCACCTGCTGCGGATCTTGTCGGAGGATCTGCTCCAGCTGATCCATGCCGGCGTCGAACGTCCGGGTGTCCACGGGCGTCGCAGAGTCGTTCAGATGGTGGCTGCCAAGAACGGTGCCCAGCGGTCCTTTTACGGTGCGGTGTTCAATCCCGCGGGCGTCGAACGCAGCGGAGGCAATGTCAGCCAGCTGGTTTACTGCCCGGACTCCGACACCGGCGCGCGCGCCCGATAGCGAGAACTCAAGGGCCTGCACATCGGCCAGCCCTTTTGACCGCGGCGGCGTGCTCAGAGCCGGCAGCCGGTCCGCATCGAGGTTGTCGAGCATCCCATTGACCACACCGCCGACGAACGCCGCTGTCACCAGCACCGCCGCGTGCCCGAAGTCCAGCGAGAGGAAGATCGCGAATCCGGCGGCAAGCACGGTCAGGAGTGCGGTAACCCGCCATTGCCCAGCCGTCATGTGCGGGCCGAACCGTTCTTGGGAACTGCGCTTCCGACGGCGGCTGTGATGCTCATCAGGGCGCTGCGAGCCTGTTCAAGCTCGGCTTCGCTGATAACGGTGGTTGAGTGGTCGCCGAACCTCGCCCGGTGATAGAGGCGCTGCAGGAAAATTACGTCGTCGGTCGGTGCCCGGAACCTCGCCAGGACGTGCGCTGTGTACTCGGACGTGGTTTCCTGGCCTTTGCGTGGAGCTCCGGCAGCCGACGTCGCGCCTTCAAGGGCCAGCCAGCAGGCGATCACCGCATCGCGTGACGCCGACGGCCCGGACAGCGCGTCCTCGGCACTTTCGAGCCCGACGACGACGGCGCGCCGGGCACTTTCGCGGGCTTCGGGAGAGGAGTGCTCATCAAGGTATTCGGGCTGGTCTTCGGTCCGATACCTCTCACCCCTGAGCGAGAGCAGGAACCGAATCAGGAAGAAGGCAATGGCGAGCAGGATAAGCGCGAAGACGAGGAATGCCAGGTTGTTCCCTGAGGACTCAGGGGCCGGGGTAGATTCGTCCGGTACAGCCTCGGTGGCGGTGGGACTCGGCTCGGCACTGGGCAGTAGCTGCCCGCCATCCAGGTCAAGGGCTGGAGACAGTGCGGTGAGCGGGCCCACGAATCCCGCAGCAACGACTATGAGGAGGACCGTGAGTACTCCAAAAACCAGCAGCGGATCAGCGATTATGGCACGAAACGTGCGCATTGAATCAAGCCTCCCCACGGTGCGCGACTGGTGGCATCATTCTAGGCCTGTGTGGCGGAGGTCACCGAATTCGGCAGATGGGAGGTGGAGTAAAAGTGCCCTCGATAGGATTCGAACCTACGACCTTCTGCTCCGGAGGCAGACGCTCTATCCCCTGAGCTACGAGGGCACGGCAGGTCTGGTGAGACCAGTTGCCGGAAGGGACTCATTGAGCTTAGCAGGTGAATCTTGGCTGAACGAAACGCTGTTCCGTACCTGCTCAGGGGCGATTAATACCCGAGGAAAGCGTCGGTCTGAACCGACCTTCCGCCTGCCTCCCGGATGAGCGGTTTGGCGCGCGAGAGAGTCGCCGGCGAACCCGACAGGTACACCCGGCGCTTCGGCAGATCCGGAATCAGGGAGCGCAGCTCCTCCGCGGTGGGAAAGCTGCCTCCTCCACGGGTCCAGGCGGCGGGAAGTTCGCCCGGATCATCCGGACAGAAGAGGAGGACCTGTGCATCGGCCAGTTCGTCAGCATAGGCGAGCTCGTTGGCGCTGCTGACGACGTAGACAAGCACGATGTCGCGGTCGGACGAGGGTAGGCGGGCTCGCAGCTGGCTGAGGAACGGAGTGACGCCGATACCACCGGCGAAGAGCAGCAGCGGCACCGATGGATCGTCAGGAAGGACGAAGTCGCCGGCCACGGTTGTTGCATCGACAGGCGCCCCGGGCTTCAGCTGCAGGAGCGCGTTTTTGAAGGTGCTCGGTGGATCGGAGAGGCGCAGACCGAAGCGGACAGTGCTGTCGTCGGGCGTGGAACTGATGCTGAAGATGCGGCGCAGGCCGCGCCGGTCGGGACGCGCGTGCGGCAGAGTCAGTTCCATGTACTGTCCGGGGCGGAACCGGACCGGTTGCTCCGGCGTGAACTGGACCTCTGTACTGGTCGGGGTGAGCCAGCGTGAGCCTGTGTAACGTAACCGAATCCGGCGTCTTTGCCCCATCGCGAAGGCGATGGCGTTGCCGATCAGCAGGGCGAATTCCGGGCCGAGGAAGACCGGGCCGATACTGATCTGTAGGGCGAGAACGACGGCGACTATGCCCGCGATCAGCAGTTGCTGCCACCGCCGCGGGGGCAACGTGAGCGGCTCGGTGAGCATGAACCCCAGGAGAAAGAGCACGGGATACGAGGCGAACACGAGCTGCAGGGCTTCGGTCGGCGACGTACCACCGGCCATGAGCCGCACAATCAGGATTCCGACGGCGACGATCACGAACACCGCACCCATGGACAGTTTCCGTGTGCGGTAAAGCAGCAACAGGGTGAAAATCAGTACCAGCGGCAGCATGGCCGGGTTGGCGGCCCACCAGGCGGCGGCGCTCAATCCAAGCAGGGTGACGGCGACGGCGCCGAACGCGGCCGGGTTGAAAATGTGCCGGCCGCGGAATGCCATGAGGTACTTCGAGGCCGCCGCGATCAGTCCCGCGAGAGCGATTCCGCCGACCCCCGTAGGGGTATCGGAGGGAAACATCACAAAGAACAGCAGCAGACCGGTGATGAGGGAGGACTCGGTATGCGGCCGGGTCCTGAGCATCAACGCCATGACCCGGGTGCCGCCCCACGATGCGATGAGCGCTGCCGCGAGTGTCGCCCCCAGTTCGGTCGGCGTGAAGGCCAGGAGGTCGAGTGCCGACAGTCCGAACGCGTAAACGGTAAGGATCAGGAGCAGGACGAGGACCAGGCGGTACATGGTGATCCGCCCGAGAAGCGAATCGAGTCGACTGAACATCTAGAACAGTGCTCCTGCCAGGGATGACGAGAATTGCGCGCGCCCGTCCGAGTGCACCCTGACGTATTCGAAGTCGAACTCCGTCAGGAGGATCTCGGGTGGGACAAGGAAGAGGGCCGTGGCCAGCGCATCTGCGTGCAGTGCGTCGCCCGCCAAAACCCACGTTGCCACCACTTTATCCACGCATCGGCCGGTTGTTGCATCCAGCACGTGGTGAAGGCCGTCGCTCCAGCGCCTCCGGTTGGAGGCAGACGCACAGAGCGCCCGATCGGCCAGCGGGACGACGCCGATCGCTGAGCCGGTGTTGTACGGGTGCTCAAGCGCAACCGTTATAGGTGACCCGTGATGAATCGTGTCCCCACCGGCGTCGACCGTGTGCTCCGCGTAACCGAATTCCTTCAGCGTCTGCGACACCAGATCCACAAGTTGCCCTTTGCCCGCGGCACCGACGTCAAGGATGACCGGCGCCTGTGCCTTGATGACGTTGCCGGTCCAGTCGAAGCGTTCGTCCCATACCGGTGCGGCACAGGGGCTGCCGGCCGGGGTGAAGGAATAGTCGGCGTCGTACCCCAGCTGTTCCAGCGATACGCCGACCAGGGGAGACATCGCCCCGTCGGTGAGCCGATACAGGGTCCGGTACAGCGAACCGAGGTGGGCGCCGTGGGGGCGGGAGCTCCACCGTCCCGCCGTCGGCGAGGCCCGCGATTCGCGAGTCTGCCCGGAAACGCGAGTACACGGCGTCGTACTCTTCAACGAGTCCGACGACGGCGGCGCGCGCCCCAGCGGTCAGCTCAGATAAGGTATCGATCTGCCAGGTGGTGCCGATCGCTTCGAAGTTCACGCTGTGCCGAAGCGCTGCAGGGCTCACTGTGCGGCTTCACCCTTGATCTGATCGATGGCTTCCTTGAACCCTCCGCTGGTCAGGGAGGAACCGGAGACTTTGCTCACGTTGAGTTCGTCGATGGGTGTCCCGACGATCTCGTCCTTGATACCGCTGCTGAACTTCCCCTGGTACTGCTCGGTGGTGGGATTGCTTGGCATGGGCTCGGTCGAAACGTCGGCGACAGCGCCGGATTCCAGAGTGACCGTTACCTCGATCGATTCTTCGCCGCCTGGCGTCTGGTAGGAGCCGGTTGCCGTGTAGGTGCCGTCTGCAAACGCGGCTGCTTCCGCGCCGTCCGTGGCCGGTGAGGAGGTTTCTCCGGAGCCGCCCTCGGCGCCCGGTGCAGGGGTGGGCGTCGCCGCGCATCCGGCAGAGCCGAGCAGGGAAGCTGCAGCGAGGGACGTCAGGGCCCAGCGGGAAAACGGCTTCGGCACGGCATTACTCACGGAGTCTCCTAAGAAGGTCAATGGGGATAGCGCAGTATCAAATACATAACGCTAGTGCGTTCAATTCGGTTCGGTCCGGTCCGCGGACGGGTGGATAAGCAAACGGGTTGGGCGTCCGTCACAGAATCCGGCGGAAGAGACCCGCGCCGTTATGCTGGACAGGTGACTCCCGAAGAACTCTCCTCAGCAATCTCCTCATGCCTTAAAGACGCCGTCGCTGCCGGCGAAATCACTGTGGAGTTGCCAGGCGTTGTTCGAGTCGAGCGGCCCAAGAGCCGCGAGCATGGGGACTGGGCCACCAACATTGCCCTGCAGTTGTCCAAAAAGGCGGGGATGAACCCGCGGGCCTTCGCCGAGATCCTCAAAGGGCGGCTTGGAGGGCTCGACGGCGTTGCATCGGTCGACATCGCCGGTCCCGGGTTCTTGAACATCCGGCTTGAGGCGGGCGCTGCCGGTGAACTGGCACGGACAATCGTCGAGGCAGGAAGTGCTTACGGCAACTCGGACGCGCTTGCCGGAACGAAGATCAACCTGGAATTCGTTTCTGCGAACCCCACAGGTCCTATCCATCTTGGCGGAACCCGCTGGGCGGCCGTGGGAGACGCGCTTGCGAGGATGTTCCAGTCCCAGGGCGCTGAGGTGACGCGTGAGTACTACTTCAACGACCACGGGGCGCAGATTGACCGGTTTGCCCGGTCGCTCTATGCGAGCGCCAAAGGCGACGCGGCGCCGGAGGACGGTTACGGAGGGGCCTACATCGTCGACATCAGGGACCGGGTTCTGCAAAGCGCCCCCGGCATCCTCGAGCAGCCTGCCGAGGACGCCCTCGAGCAGTTCCGGGCTGTGGGTGTCGACCTGATGTTCGGTGACATCAAGAACTCCCTTCATAACTTCGGCGTGGATTTCGACGTCTACTTTCATGAGCACTCTTTGTTCGCAGACAACTTCGTCGGCGGACTCCTGGAGCAGCTCAAGGCTTCCGGGAACCTCTTCTTCGAGGGTGGCGCCTGGTGGCTGAAGTCCACTGAGTTCGGCGATGACAAGGATCGCGTGGTCATCAAGTCGGACGGCAAACCCGCGTACATTGCCGGTGACATCGGGTATTTCGTGAATAAGCGGCAACGCGGCTTTGACCTGAATATCATCATGCTCGGTGCGGACCACCACGGTTACGTCGCCCGTCTGAAAGCGGCCGCTGCGGCGCTCGGCGATAACCCGGACACCGTCGAGGTCCTGATCGGTCAAATGGTTAACCTGATGAAGGACGGACAGCCCGTTCGCATGTCGAAGCGCAACGGAACCGTGGTGACGCTCGAAGACCTGGTTGACGCCGTCGGAGTGGACGCGGCACGCTACACCCTCGCGCGGTTCTCAGCAGACTCCAACATCGATATCGATCTTGACCTGCTCACGAAGCGCAGCAACGAGAATCCCGTGTTCTACGTGCAGTACGCTCACGCGCGCACCCACGCCGTTCAACGCAACGCGGAATCGGCCGGTGTGGATACCAGTGCGTTCGATGCCGCCGCTTTGTCCCACGCCACCGAAGGTGAACTGCTGGCCGCCCTCGGTCAGTTCCCCGGCGTCGTCGCTCAGGCCGTGACGTTCCGCGAGCCGCATCGTGTGGCCCGCCACCTTGAAGTGATCGCAGGAACCTACCACCGCTGGTATGACGCATGCCGGATCGCGCCCATCGGTGATGCTCCCGTCGAGGATGTGCATCGCACCCGTCTGTGGCTCAACAACGCAACCAAGCAGGTTCTTGCCAACGGGCTCGGACTCCTTGGAGTTTCCGCTCCGGAGCGGATGTAACGTGGCTTCTCCTTCACCGCTCGCTCCGGAGTGGCTCGCACTGCCCAAGGACGCCAACCGGCTCAACCCTGTCCTGTGGGCACAGGACGTCGCCCGTTCCGCCTCGGGTGTCCTGACCGTCGCCGGGATTCCGGTTACCGAGCTCGCTGAACAGTTCGGAACGCCGCTGTTCGTTGTGTCCGAAGACGATTTCCGTGCCCGCGCCCGAAGCTTCCGTAGCGCCTTCGACACCGCGTTCAAAGACCTGTGCGGCGGAGTCGACGTCTACTACGCGGGCAAGTCGTTCCTCTGCAGCGAGATTGCGCACTGGGTGTCCGAGGAAGGCCTGCGCCTAGACACCGCATCGGGTGGAGAGCTGGCAGTCGCAATGCGCGCAGGTCTCCACGGACGGCAGCTTGCGCTGCACGGCAATAACAAGTCCGACGCCGAAATCAACCGTGCGCTGGACCTTGAAGTCGGGCGCATCGTCGTCGACAGCCTGGACGAGCTGGCGCGCGTCGGGGCACTCGCCGAGGCCCGGGGTGCAACGGCGGATGTCATGCTGCGCCTCACGCCGGGCGTGCACGCGCACACGCACGAGTTCATTGCCACAGCGCATGAAGACCAGAAATTCGGGCTGTCCCTCGCACCGTCGTCGTCGGACCGGGAGTCACCCGCAGCCCAAGCCGTTGCAGCCGCCCTGGGCCACCCGTGCATCCGGCTGCTCGGCGTGCATAGCCACATCGGCTCGCAGATCTTCGAGCCCGCCGGATTCGAGCTCGCCGCCCGGCGGCTGCTGGGCTTCCTGGCGGAGGTCCGGGATCGCCACGGTGTCGAACTGCACGAGCTCGATCTGGGCGGCGGCTACGGCATCGCCTACACCGAGGCCGACACCCCGCGACCTCCCACTGAAATCGCACAGGCGATGGCCGACGTCGTACGCAGCGCCTGCGCCGAACACGGACTCCGGGTGCCCCGCATCTCGATCGAACCGGGACGGGCCATTGTTGGGCCGACAACGTTCACGCTTTACCGGGCGGGAACCACCAAGACGGTGCAGGTGGATACCGACGGCGGCACCTACCCCCGCAGGTATGTCTCGGTTGACGGCGGGATGAGCGACAACGCGCGGCCGGTGCTGTATGACGCTGATTATTCGGCGGTACTGGCGTCCAGGTCTTCATTCCAGGAACCGGTTCTGACACGCGTGGTCGGCAAGCATTGCGAGAGCGGCGACATCGTTGTGCGCAGCGTGTACCTGCCGACGGACACGTTGGGCGGTGACCTGATAGCCGTGCCGGGCACCGGTGCCTACTGCTGGTCGCTTGCGAGCAATTACAACTACCTCACCCGGCCGCCGGTAGTCGCGGTCAAGGACGGCGTCGCCCGCCTTATCGTGCGCGGCGAAACAGAGGAAGATCTCCTGTCCCGTGACGTACTGCGGCAGGACACCACCGACCGAGCAACTCTTGAAGCAGGAGCCTGATCGATTTGACGAACACCCCGGACAAGACCGACCTCAACAGCACCGTTCCTTCGAGCACGCTGCGCGTAGCGCTCCTTGGGTGCGGAAACGTCGGTTCACAGGTTGCACGCATCCTCCTGACGGACGCCGATAACCTCGCCGCCCGTATTGGGGCGGGGCTCGAACTGACCGGCATCGCTGTCCGTTCGATCGACGCGCCGCGGGATGCGGAGCTGCCGCGGGAGCTCTTCACCACTGACGCCGAGTCCCTGGTCGAGGGGGCGGATATCGTAATCGAGCTTATGGGCGGCATCGAACCCGCCCGCACCCTGATCCTGCGCGCCATCGACCACGGTGCCACAGTGGTCAGTGGGAACAAGGCACTGTTGGCCCAGGACGGGCCAACCCTGTATGAGCGCGCCGACGCGGCACACGTGCAGCTGTCCTACGAAGCTGCCGTGGCCGGAGCCATCCCGATCCTCCGTCCCATTCGCGACAGTCTCTCGGGGGACCGCATCACCCGGGTGCTTGGCATCGTCAATGGCACCACCAACTACATCCTCGATCAGATGGACACCACGGGCGCTCAGTTCGCGGACGCTCTGGCCGGCGCGCAGCGGCTCGGCTATGCAGAGGCCGATCCCACCGCTGACATCGAGGGCCACGACGCCGCGGCGAAGGCAGCCATCCTCGCTTCCCTGTCCTTCCACACCCGGTTTGCGCTGGAAAACGTGCACTGCCAGGGAATCACCGCGGTGACCGCGGAGGACATCGCGTCGGCAAAGGACGCCGGGTACGTCATCAAGCTGCTGGCAATCGCGGAACTGCTGAAGGATCAAGCAGGCGACGACGGCGTCAGTGTCCGTGTGCACCCCACCCTCCTTCCACGGGAACACCCGCTCGCGGCTGTGCGCGGCGCGTTCAACGCGGTGTTCATTGAAGCGGAAAACGCCGGGGAGCTCATGTTTTATGGGCAGGGTGCGGGAGGTACACCGACGGCGTCGGCAGTGCTCGGCGACGTCGTCAGTGCCGCGCGGCGCATGGTTCTCGGCGGACCGGGCCGGACCGAGACCACCACCGGCCATGTGCCGGCCCTGAGTATCGACACGGTGAGCACCAGCTACTACATCGGTCTTGACGTTGCCGACCAGCCCGGTGTGCTTGCCAGGATCGCGCAGCTTTTCGCCGAGCATGGGGTTTCGATTGAAACCATGCGCCAAACCATTCATGCAGCCGAAGCCGGCGGGGAGGCCAGCGCGGAACTGAGGATTGCCACGCACCGGGCCACCGAAGCAGCTCTCGCCACAACCGTGAAACATATCCAGGATCTGGACGTCATCAACGCGGTGACCTCCGTCCTCCGAGTAGAGGGAGTCTGATGGCTCACCAATGGCGCGGCGTCATCCGCGAATACGCTGACCGTCTGCCGGTAACGGACTCAACCAGGGTCATTACGCTGGGGGAGGGCGGAACTCCGCTGGTTTCTGCCCCGGCGCTGTCGGAACTCACCGGCTGCTCGGTGTACCTGAAGGTCGAGGGAATGAATCCCACGGGCTCCTTCAAGGACCGCGGAATGACCATGGCCATCACTGCTGCTGTCGAGGCAGGGGCGAAGGCTGTGGTGTGCGCATCAACAGGCAATACCTCGGCGTCCGCTGCGGCCTATGCCACCCAGGCGGGATTGACGTGCGCGGTGCTCGTGCCGGACGGAAAGATTGCCATGGGCAAGCTCAGCCAGGCGATCGCGCACGGGGCTGAGCTCCTGCAGGTTCACGGCAACTTCGACAACTGCCTTGAGGTTGCACGGAAGCTTGCGGAAGCGTATCCGGTCTTCCTGGTGAACTCTGTGAACCCCGCGCGGATCGAGGGCCAAAAAACCGCAGCCTTCGAGGTGGTCGACTATCTCGGCGATGCCCCCGATTTCCACCTGCTTCCCGTGGGCAACGCAGGAAACATCACCGCATACTGGAAGGGTTACAAGGAGTATTCGCAGCCCTACACATCCGCAACGGCCGGCGAGTTGCCGGCGGTAGCGACCAGGACCCCGGTGATGTGGGGATTCCAGGCAGAGGGTGCGTCCCCGCTGGTGAAGGGCTACCCCGTCACCGAGCCCGACACCATTGCCACCGCCATCCGCATCGGCAACCCGGCGTCCTGGGAGCAGGCTATCGCTGCCCGCGACGAATCAGGTGGGCTCATCGAAGCCGTCACTGATGAGGAAATCCTTCACGCACACCGTTGGCTCTCCTCACGCGAGGGAGTATTCGTTGAGCCGGCCTCTGCGGCCGGTGTCGCCGGTCTGCTCAAGAAGCACGCCGCAGGCGAAGTGCCGGAGGGAAAGACCATTGTCATCACGGTCACCGGCCACGGGCTCAAGGATCCGCAGTGGGCTCTGAAGGCTGCCGACGGAACCGATGTTGAACCTACCAAGGTGGAGTTCGACGTCGTCAGCGTCGCCTCCGCGCTGGGGCTGGCCGACGCTGACCAGCCCGTCGATGCTTAGCGCAGCGAACGCTGTGTTGGCATCGGCGCCGGTCGCAACCGGTCAGGAGGTCACGGTTGAGGTGCCCGCAACAAGCGCGAATCTCGGACCGGGATTCGACAGCCTCGGCCTAGCTCTCACTCTGTATGATTCGGTCCGTGTAAGGACGACGACCTCCGGCACGACGACGGTGAGCGTCACCGGGGAGGGCGCTGAGACGTTGCCCCGCGATGAACGGCACCTGGTGGCCGCAACCATCCTGCGGACGCTGGAACGCGCCGGGTTCTCCAGCCCCGGTCTTGAGATCGAAACCACGAATGTGATCCCTCACGGGCGTGGACTCGGATCTTCGGCTGCGGCGATTGTTTCGTCGGTGCTAGCAGCCAATGCGCTGCTCCCGGAGGCTTCCCGGATGCCGACGCCCGCAATCCTGCAACTCTGCTCCACGCTCGAAGGTCACCCGGACAACGTTGCGCCGGCGCTCCTGGGATCACTCGCTGTTTCCTGGGAGACCGGCCGCGCCTTCCAGAGCACAACGGTGCCGGTGCACCCCGGCGTAGTACCTGTCGTCGCAATTCCATCGAGCGAGCTGTCCACCGAAGCCGCCCGGGCACTCCTGCCCGCTTCTGTTCCGCACAACAGCGCATCGGCGAATGCCGGCCGGGCTGCGCTTCTGGTGCACGCGTTGGGCTCGGCGCCGCAGTTTCTGCTCGATGCGACCCGCGACCTGCTTCATCAGGACTATCGAGCGCAGGCCATGATGCACAGCGCCGGTCTGATGCGCGCTCTGCGCTCGGACGGGTTCGCCTCCGTCATCTCGGGAGCCGGCCCCACCGTCATGACTCTTGCAGTAGGCGAGGAACAGGCTGGGGCGGCGATCGCGGCGATCGAGCGGATTGTCGGTGCCACAGAAGAAGGTGTCGACTGGCGTGTTCTACGGCTGAACGTTGACACAGAAGGTGCTAAAGTGAAGGTGCACCAACGGTAAAACCCCACCAAGCCATTTCCGGGGAAACCGTGTTCAGATGTGCTTCTGTTGATCTGGCCGTCATGTTCTTTGACCGTCGTGAAACTGCCTGTATGTCAGCAGTAGCTCAATCTCAGGTGTACCTCCAGGACCTGATGCGGCAGCGAATCACTCCGTGACTGCTTCGCACTGAGATCCCGAGGTTTTCAGCACGCTCGGCCTCACCGGAGAGCATCCGGTCAGCAGCCGAAACCTTAGCTTCCATCTCTTTGACATGAAAGCTAAGCAAACCAACCGCGATCCACATCAGAGATGGATCGCCCGACGAGGGGGAAGGATCCTTCGTGACTCAAACCACTGACCTGCCGACAGGCGTGGATACCCAAGCCGCCGAGACCAACGGCGCAACAGCTTCCAAAAGTTCCGGGCTCGCCGGGCTGAAGCTTGCCCAGCTGCAGGCCCTTGCCGGCCAGCTCGGCATCTCCGTGGGGTCGCGAATGCGCAAGAGCGATCTCGTGGCAGCTATTTCGGACCATCAGCGAGGCTCGGCAGTTGCCGACCGGCCTAAGTCCGCCCCGGCCCAGAAGCCGGCTAAGGAAGATGATGTAACCCCGCAGAACGGCGCGTCCCGCGGGAGCGACCAGGAGTCGGCCCAGGAACCTGCCGAGAAGCCGGCACGTACGCGCAACCGCAACCGGCGCGCAGGCAGCGACGGCGTTGTCAAGACAGAACAGTCTGCCGTGGATACCGGTTCATCCGACGCAGCTACGCAGGGCACAGCGGGTTCCGGTGATGCCGTTGCTCCTGAGGGCGCAGCATCGGGTGAGGCCGTAGCACCTGAGCGCGGACGCCGCAGCCGTGACAACCGCCGCAGCCGCCGCTCTGACTCTGATTCTCAGGGTGAGACCGCCGCAGCAGATGGCGAAACGAACGAGGGCAAGGCTGCCCAGCAGAACGGGGACAACTCATCCGAGGGCACCGATACCCAGGGCGAGGACCAGAATGATCGGCGCAATGACCGTCGCGAGCGTAACCGCGACCGCAATGAGCGCCGGAACAACCGTGACGACGATCGGGACAACCGGAACGACCGCGACGGCCGGAATGATCGGGACAACCGGAATGACCGGAACGACCGTGACAACCGGAATGACCGGAACGACCGGAATGACCGCGATAACCGTGACGACGGCAACGAGCGCGGCCGTAACCGTCGCAACCGTGGCCGCAACAACCGGGAGGACGATCGCAATAACCGCTTCCGCGACCGCAATGAGCGCCGCCGGAACCGTAACCAGAATCCGGATGTCGACGACGTCGAGGTCACCGAGGACGATGTCCTGCTGCCAGTGGCGGGCATTCTGGACGTGCTCGAAAACTATGCTTTCGTGCGCACCTCCGGCTACCTGCCCGGCCCGAATGACGTCTACGTTTCGCTGGCCCAGGTCAAGAAGTACGGCCTGCGCAAGGGTGACGCCGTCGTCGGTGCCATCCGTGCTCCGCGCGAAGGTGAGAACCAGAACAACACGCGCCAGAAGTTCAACGCACTGGTTCGCCTCACCTCGGTGAACGGCAAGACTCCGGAGGAACTGAAGGACCGCGTAGATTTTGCGAAGCTGGTTCCGCTGTACCCGTCGGAGCGCCTACGCCTGGAAACGGATCCCAAGAAGATCGGTCCCCGCGTCATCGACCTGGTGGCTCCCATCGGAAAGGGCCAGCGCGGCCTGATCGTATCACCGCCGAAGGCCGGCAAGACCCTGATCCTGCAGGCGATCGCGAACGCCATCACCGTGAACAACCCCGAAGTTCACCTCATGATGGTCCTCGTCGACGAACGTCCCGAGGAAGTCACCGACATGCAGCGCACGGTGAAGGGAGAGGTCATTGCCTCCACCTTCGACCGCCCTGCCGATGACCACACCACGGTTGCCGAGCTCTCCATCGAGCGCGCCAAGCGCCTGGTGGAGATGGGCATGGACGTCGTCGTTCTTCTCGACTCGATGACCCGCCTCGGCCGCGCCTACAACCTGGCCGCACCCGCGTCCGGACGCATTCTGTCCGGTGGTGTGGACTCGGCGGCGCTCTACCCGCCCAAGCGGTTCTTCGGTGCTGCACGCAACATCGAGAACGGTGGATCCCTGACCATCCTTGCGACTGCCCTCGTGGAGACCGGTTCGAAGATGGACGAGGTCATCTTCGAGGAGTTCAAGGGCACCGGCAACATGGAACTGCGACTGTCCCGCAACCTTGCAGACAAGCGCATCTTCCCGGCAGTGGACGTCAACGCATCCGGCACGCGCCGCGAGGAGAACCTGCTCTCGGCTGATGAGGTCAAGATCATGTGGAAGCTGCGCCGCGTCCTCTCCGGACTCGAGCAGCAGCAGGCCCTTGAACTGCTGACCAACAAGATCCGGGACACGCAATCCAACGTCGAGTTCCTCATGCAGGTCCAGAAGACCACGTTGGGGACAAAAAGCGACAACGATTAGCTGAGTTCGCCGCCCGGATTGTGCCGGCCCCGCCATCACGTGCGATGGCCGGCACAATCCGGGCGGCTTTCCCGGTTAAGAGTTCCCACCCACATCGAGTGTGCAGAAATAACCATCGTTTCGCCGAATCGACGTTATTTCTGCCCGTTCGATTGATGAAGAAAGCAGTGACCACGATGTTCGAGTCCATTCAGGGTCTGCTCGATGAGCATGCCGACCTTCAGCTTCGGCTGTCGGACCCCGCCGTACACGCTGACCAGGGACTCGCAAGGAAACTGGGACGGCGCTACGCCGAACTGAGTGGCATCGTTGAGGCGCACACACGCTGGAACAGCCTGCAGGACGATCTCGAAGCTGCGCGGGAAATGGCCGACGACCCCGAGTTCGCTGCCGAGATACCGGTACTCGAAGAGCAGTTGGCCACCGCTCAGGAACGGCTTCGCCGACTACTCATCCCGCGCGATCCGAACGATGCACGCAACGTCATCATTGAGGTCAAGGGCGGCGAAGGCGGCGACGAGGCCGCGCTGTTTGCCGGAGACCTGCTGCGGATGTACACAAGATACGCCGAGTCCCGCGGTTGGAAGACCGAGATCATCTCCGCAACGGAGTCCGATCTCGGCGGTTACAAGGACGTTCAGATGGCCATCAAGGGCTCGTCGAACGATCCTGCTGAAGGCGTATACGCCAGGCTCAAGTTCGAAGGCGGCGTGCACCGTGTGCAACGCGTGCCCGTCACTGAGTCGCAGGGGCGCATCCATACCTCCGCTGCGGGCGTCCTGGTCCTGCCTGAGGTCGATGAGCCCGAAGAGGTCGAGATCAGCCAGAACGACCTCAAGATCGATGTCTACCGCTCCTCGGGGCCGGGCGGACAATCGGTCAATACCACGGACTCCGCCGTTAGAATCACGCACCTGCCCACCGGCATCGTTGTCGCCATGCAGAACGAGAAGTCCCAGTTGCAGAACCGCGAAGCAGCGATGCGCGTGCTGCGCTCCCGCATCCTGGCTGCCAAGCAGGAAGAGATCGACGCCGCGAACTCGGACATCCGCAAGTCCCAGGTGCGCACCATGGATCGTTCCGAGCGCATCCGGACCTACAACTTCCCCGAAAACAGGGTTGCCGATCACCGCACCGGTTACAAGGCCTACAACCTCGACGCCGTCATGAATGGTGAGCTCGAGCCGGTAGTGCAGTCTGCCATTGAGATGGACGAGCAGACCCGCCTGGCTGCCATCGGTGACGACGCCTGAGCGGTTCGATGATGGAATCGCTGGCCCATGCTCTGGGAGCGGCTACGTCGGAACTGGCAGCGGCCGGGGTAGCGAGCCCGCGGGTTGACGCCGAACTCCTTGCCGCGCACCTGCTCGGTGAGAGTACCGGACGGGTTCGTGCCCTTGCACTGACCGGCGCTGCGGCACCGGAGGGTTTCGCTGATCTGGTGGCTGAGCGCGCGCAGCGCGTGCCGCTCCAGCACATCACCGGTGTCGCCCACTTCCGTAGACTCGAATTGGCCGTCGGACCCGGCGTCTTCATACCGCGTCCGGAAACCGAGGTTGTTGCCCAGCTCGCGATCGATGCAGCGTCTGCAATGGACCCGGTTCGGGTTGCCGACCTGGGCGCCGGATCGGGTGCAATCGCCGGTTCGATCGCCTCAGAGGTTTCCGGCGCGGAGGTCTTCGCAGTCGAACTGAGCGAACTCGCATGTGCATGGGCTGCACGGAATCTCGGTCCGCTTGGCGTCACTCTTGTCCAGGATGACTTCGCGGTAGCGCTCTCCGAGTACAACGGCACGTTCGACGTCGTCGTCTCCAATCCGCCTTACATTCCTACCGAATCGGTTCCGCGCGACCCGGAGGTCGCTGACCATGATCCGGAACTGGCGCTGTACGGCGGCAGCGCGGACGGCCTGCGCCTGCCGCTGGCGGCGTCGACCGCTGCGGCGCGTCTCCTGCGCGCGGGCGGCTACTTCGTGATGGAACACGCCGAGGTACAGGCGGGATCGCTGAAACGCATCCTCAGCGCTGATCCCGCGTGGAGAGACGTTCGCACGCATCAGGATCTGTCCGGACGTGACCGTGCTACCTCCGCTGTGCGCGCCGATGTGCCAAGTGAAGGTTCGTAGTGAAAGGATGTCTGGCGTGAGTGCCACTTTCGATTGTTCCGATCCCACCGAACGCAGTGAGGGAATTGCCCGCGCACAGCGGGCTCTCGCCGCCAAGCAGTGCGTCGTGATTCCCACCGATACCGTGTATGGAATTGCTGCGGATGCTTTTACCCCCCAGGCAGTCGCCACACTGCTCGCATCGAAGGGACGCGGCCGGAGCATGCCGCCGCCGGTCCTCATTCCACGGCAGCAGACCATGGACGGGTTGGCGACGGACATCAGCGTGGAGGCGCGCAGGCTCGCGGAGGCGTTCTGGCCGGGCGGCCTCACCCTCATTTTCCATGCCCAGCCCTCGCTCACCTGGGACCTGGGAGATACTTACGGCACAGTCGCGCTCCGGATGCCCGATGACCGCATAGCGCTCGATCTACTGATCCTGACCGGTCCGCTCGCTGTGTCCTCGGCGAACCGGACCGGTCAGCCTGCAGCGATCACTGCGGCCGATGCGTATAAGCAGCTCGGTGACTCAGTTGACGTTTACCTCGAGGATGGCCAGAGGAGCGCAGACGCGGGATCCTCCACCATCGTGGACGCGACAGGCCCTGTTCCGGTCGTGGTGCGGCAGGGAACCATCACGCTGGAAGAGCTGCGCGAAGTGGTTCCGGAGATCACGCTGGCGGGAAGCGAGGAGGCGGAAGACAACGACGCCGCCGCGCCGGCCAGCGGGAACGACGACGACGGCGCAGACAAAGCCACCGAGGATCAGGACGACGCCGCCGCGCCGGCCAGCGGGGACAACGACGACGAGAAGCGAGAAGGTGCCGAAGGCATCGGCGCCGGCGCCAATTTTCAGGACGACGCTGCGCCCGCCCCGAGCGACGCCTCAAACGAATCAGGCGTGAACACCGAAGCGGCGGACCAGGAGGAGCCTACCGCCGACGCGCTCCGGCCGCCTCAAGGATCGAACTGACCCTTCCAGGGAGGCGGATGTCGGCCTCCGCGGTCCAGCCTGCTACCTGGTCCTGGCCGAACCACATAAGTTCAACCCTCCGGATCGAGCCGTGCAGCCTTTCGCGAAGCAACCCGGAAACCGCGTAACCGGCCCGCAGGACCAGGCGACACAAACCAGCAGGCAGGACCAGGGGCGTACCCCCCGCCGCCTCCAGCACTGTCCGAACCGTCATCCCTTCCCAGGGTTGTAATACGATCTGCGGCATGGCGCCCGGGTGTGATCCTGCGGCGCGAACAAGCCCGGCCAGGGAATCCACCGAGGTGACCGGGCTGGGCGCCGTTCCGGGTGAGGCGACCGAAGCCAGGGGAGAGGCAGCCAGCCGGGCCAGCGCCGTCGTCGTCGGCCGTTCCGGACCCTGTACTGAGGTGGCTCGGACAATGACGATGCCCAAAGGACCCCGCTCGAGGAAGCAGAGGGCCTGCTCTCCGAGGGCCTTGCTGCGGGAGTAGGGGGAGAAGGGTGCGGTTTCGGTGGTCTCGTCGAGGACAGGACGATGGCCTTGGACCGCGGCACTGCTGAGGTGTACCAACCGTTGCACGCCGGCGGCAGCACAGGCGCGGGCAACGAGGACGGGGAGCAGTGCGTTGGCACCCGTGAGTTCGGGCGATTCGATACTGCGCGGCGTCGCTGCCCCCGCGGCATTCACTACTACAGAGCTGCCCCGTAGTTCATCGGCGAGACGAGCGACGACGTCATCCAGACGCCCGGCTTCCCGAAGAAGCTCGGCTGGTGTGCTGGCCTCGGAGCGCAGCCTTGGCGCATGCACAGCGTTGGCGGAGACCCTGGCGTCGGTGAGAGTACGAACCACGGCTGATCCAACGAATCCGGTTCCTCCGATCACGGACCAACTCATTCAGCATCCTCCCGGGATGGGTTCAGCGCGGGCATGGGGGCCCACTCGGGGTCATGCAGGATACGCCGCGATTCGCGCCATCCATTCCAGAGCGAGCCGAGTCCGGTAAGCGTGCGTTCCACAGCTGCCAGGCGAAGCACTTCCTTGGCCGCCGTAAGGCCGGTCCCGAGCGCAAAACCCAATCTGTTGAAACGGCCGTTCACTTTGAGATACCGCGCGAGATGGCCGCGGTTCCGCATCCCGCAGTAGCGGGCGAGGTTGCTGGAGTCATTCAGGTGGCGAACGCCGAGATCGATCTGCTTTTGGGGGCGCGCCTTCCGCAACACGAAGTTGTCGATATAGACCACGGGCTCGCGCTGTGCAATGAGCCAGCCGTAAGTGGTGTCGTCACCGTTGATGAAGAACCGGGGATCGGGCAGCCCATTGGCCCGCACCACGTCGGCATGGACGAGCATCCCCTCGAAGCAGCCCACATTGGTCTGGAACACCGGCGATTTAGCGAAGACGTTCCCGTGCACCGGGAAATGGACGCCGAGGAAAGCGTTGAACCGGTGTTGCCAGAAGAAGGGTTCGCCGGTGTGATCCCAGCGCCGACCGTGTAGGCAGCGGTACTCGCGCATCCACGGCGCGAAGGCGCCGAGGGCGCCGGGGAGGGCCTCGACGTCGTCGTCCATCAGCCACAACCACTGTGCGCCTTCGGTGAGGGCGCGGTTCACACCCGCTGAAAATCCGCCGGATCCGCCCGCATTGGTTGTCAGCCGGTGCACGGTCAGCGGCATGGACAGCGACCGGGAGGCCGCTTCAAGCACATCGTTCGTGGTGTCCGTACTCGCATTGTCGACGACGACGACGGCCGCCGGCGCAGGGTCGAGGCGGTCCAGCGAATCGAGGAGCCGGCGCAGATACTCGGCGCGGTTGAAGGTGGCGACAACGACGGTCACCGGCTGGCTGGCCGACACGGTTCTCAGAAGCCGAAATCCGAGGGCGGTCCGAAATTGCGCCCGCGCACACCTGCAGCGTAGGTGCGTGCCCACGAAGCCAACCCGCGTAAATCGCCGCGGCGCAGGTAATACGCCGGATAACCCACGGCGTCGACAACGAACGAGCGTATCCGGCCGTAGCGCCTGGTGAGGTGTCCGCGGTTTCGAAAGTAGTAGAACCGTTTGAAGGGCGTTTCAGGTACGAGCACATGGAGCCTGTCGCCCAGGACGTGCTTCAGTTCGCCCCACCCCGGTGGGTGGCTGAGCGCGACAGTGGTGACTGTGCCGAAAGCTATCCGTGCGCGCCGGAGCCGGAGCATGAAGTCTGTTTCATCTCCGCGGATGAAGAGACGCAGGTCCGGCAGGCCCACACGGAAGAAGACATCGGTACGGATCAGTGCGCCGTTGAAGAACTGCCCGATGTCGGGAAGGAAGCCGAGTTTCTCAACCTGGCTCCGATCGTGCGTTGTGTGCCCCTGCACGCGGAAGGGGAAGGAGAGCCGGGAGGAGTCCTCCGGCGCCACGATCAAAGGAAGGACGACGTCGAGGTTCCGTATGCGCGCGGATTCCAGGAGACTGCGCAGCACGGTGGTGTCTTCCGGGTGGGCGTCATCATCCATGATCCAGATCCAGTCCGCACCGCTGGCCATCGCGGACAGGATAGCCAACGAGAACCCGCCGGCACCGCCGAGATTGCTGTTTGAACGGATGTAATTCACAGGCGCCGCCGACTGGGCAGCGATCGACGCGACGTCCTGCGTCCCGGAGTCGACGAGAGCAACCGAAACAAGGGGGTGGTCCTGGTGCGAGAGCGCTTCAAGGAGTGTCTGCACGTCTCCGGGTCTGTCGAAGGTCACTGCCGCTACAGCCACGGTTTCCTGCAAAACGGTCCTTCCGTAAACTATCTGCGGCCCTGGGCTGGGCATTGAATTCACGTTGTCCTGCTCAATAAGAGCGCAGACCAGTGGGGCTAGTATTCTCGGGTAGGGAAAGTCTATTACACGGCCCGGGTACCTTCCGCGTTGGCCGTCGGTGGCGGCTGACCCCACGCTACCTGCCCCATTCAAAGGAACCATGACACAGACGGATAACCAGAGTTCCGCTCCAGGTGAGAATCGGGACGACTCCGCGGCCAAAACGGACAAACCGGCGCTGTGGCTCTGGTCCCAGTACGCTTTTGATTCGCTTGCCTGGATCGTGGCCATTCTCCTGGCCCTTATCCTGCGTCTGGAGCTGCTTGTAAACCAGGTCAATATTCCCGGCGTGGTGGTGTTCTGCGCCGTTGCGGTCGTGGCGCAGTTGATCATCGGGATGAGTTTCGCGCTCTACCGCGGGCGGTACGCATTCGGAAGCTTCCATGAGGCCAAACTCCTGGTGATAGTGACCGTTATAGTTTCGGTGATCCTGTTGCTGGTGAGCGTCGCGCTGGTGACCGTCCTCGAAATTCCGCGCAGTGTTGGCATCATCGCTTTCCCGTTCGCCTGCATGTTCATGGCGTCCACCCGCTATCTGAAACGTATGTACGTGGAGAGCAAGGCGAAACCGGGCGACGACGCCCAGCGCACCCTTATTTACGGGGCAGGTTTTCTCGGGAAATCCCTTGTCACGCGAATGATGCAGGATCGGGAGTCTCCGTACTTCCCGGTCGGTCTGATTGATGACGATCCCGCGAAGAAGCATCTCAGGCTGGCTACGGTTCCGGTGTTGGGGCGCCTGGAGGACCTCCCCGACATCGCCCATCGAACGCATGCCACGGCGTTGGTGATCGCGTTCTCGGATGTCGAAGCTGCGCAGGTGCGTCGCGTATCCGACCTGGTCGCGGGACTCAACATCCGGGTTCTGGTATTGCCACCGCTGAGGGAGATGCTCGCGGGCGGGGGAGAGAATGGGCTGACGGATTTCCGGGAAGTCGCGGTCGAGGACCTTATCGGCAGGCGTCCGGTGGACATCCACGCGGATGAGGTGGCGGGATATATCGCTGGGCGCAGGGTGCTGGTTACGGGAGCGGGCGGCTCGATCGGCTCTGAGCTGTGCCGTCAGATCGCCGAGTACGCCCCTGCGGAACTCATCATGCTTGATCGGGATGAGACGGGCCTGCAGTCGACGCAGATATCGCTCACGGGTCGCGGATTGTTGACGGGGAGGGACACCGTGCTCGCCGATATCCGGGAAGCAGAAACACTGCGCAACATCTTTGTGGATAGGAAGCCTGAGGTGGTCTTCCATGCCGCCGCACTGAAGCATGTCTCCCTGCTGGAGCAGTATCCGGAAGAGGCATGGAAGACCAACGTGCTTGGAACCCTCAACGTGCTGCGCGCGGCGGAGGCTGCAGGCGTAAGCAATTTCGTCAATATCTCAACAGATAAGGCTGCCAACCCTACGAGCGTACTGGGGCACTCGAAGCGAGTTGCGGAGAAGCTCACGGCCTGGAATGCACAGTCGGTGGGACGGAAGTACGTTTCCGTGCGCTTTGGCAACGTCATTGGCAGCCGTGGATCGATGCTGCCCCTGTTCACGGAGCAGATACGGGTAGGCGGTCCCATCACAGTTACGGATCCGGAGGTTACGCGCTTCTTCATGACCATCCCGGAAGCCTGCCAGCTTGTGATCCAGGCTGGAGCGATCGGCCGGGGCGGGGAAGTGCTCATCCTGGATATGGGTGAACCGGTGAAGATCCTCGATGTTGCCCAGCGGATGATCGCCATGTCCGGGAAGGACATCGAGATCGTATTTACGGGGCTTCGCAAAGGAGAGAAGCTCCATGAGGACCTGGTGGGAATCGATGAAGACGATTCCCGGCCGCTCCACCCGAAGATCTCCCACACGCGGGTTGCTGCGCTGGACCCAGGGATGCTGGACCTGCGTGATTGGAAGGTCAAGGGTGGCATAGAACAGTATTCGGACGGTATGCACCCTCCGACGGAAAAGGGCGCATGATGCTGCTCTGGGCCGTCGTGGGCGCTTCCTTGATGCTCAGCGTGCTGCTGCCCATCGCGTTGAAGCCTCTGCTGCACAGGCTGGGTGTGCTGGATATCCCCAATGAGCGCTCCTCCCACAACACTGTGGTGATTCGCGGGGTCGGCATCACGGTCGCCCTGGGCATCGCCGCCGGACTTGTGCTCTCATTGCTGACCGGGCTTGTTCCGGTGGACCGCTCAATCGTGGCAATTGTTCTGGCAATACTTGGGTCTGCGGCCGTTCTCGGCTGGATCGAGGACTACAGGGGGTTGTCCATCCGCCTGCGCGCAGTTCTTCAGTTGGGCATCGGGGCAGTGGGGACGGCGGCCTTGAGCTGGACAATCGGCCAGTCCTACTGGTGGATACCGGTCGGCGCGCTGGCTGTCGCGGCGTATGTCAATGCGGCGAATTTCATGGACGGAATCAACGGTATATCCGGTTTGCACGGTGTCCTCGTTGGAGTGTTCTACTCATTCGCGGGTGTCCTCGTGGACCAGTTCTGGCTCACGGTCGCAGGGCTCGTGGTAGCTGCCGCATTTGCCGGATTTCTACCGTGGAACCTCGGGCGGGGCTTTGTTTTCCTGGGTGACGTAGGTAGTTATCTACTCGGTGCCTCAATTGCTGGAATGGCGGTGGCGGGTTTGTTGGCCGGCGTTTACCTCGAGTACCTGTTTGCTCCCGTGCTGATCTACCTGGCTGACACCTTCATTACTTTTCTGAGGCGAGTACGGGCGGGGCAGCGCTGGTACGCCTCGCATCGCGAGCACGTGTACCAGCGCCTGACGGATGTTGGTCTGAGCCATGTGCAGGCGGCGCTGGTGGTGACCGTGTGTTCGGGACTGGTGGGTGTGGCGGGCTTCGTCCTGGCGACGGCCTCTGGCCCGCTCGCGATAGGGTGTTCGGTATTTGCGGCGGCTGTAGTGGCTCTCTACGTCTATTCACCGCAGATCCTTGCACGCAGACGCGGAGTGATTGCTGCCACCCGTCGAACTGATTAAGCTAGGCAACCATCGAATCCGGCTGATTTCTATCTGCTGTAGAATTTGACTACACCGATCACTCGCATTGGTGGACCTCCCTTTGCTTATCCCTTGTCGATGGACGGACTTGCATGAATACACCAGACGCTTCGCGCGCCGGTGTGTCTGCGATTCCGGAGTCGGAAGCAACACAATCGCTCTGGCTGCGTATCCTGGTCCGGTGCGTTGTTGGCACTGCCGTTCCACTTGTGGCGGTGGCCGCTGTTGCGTTCTTCATCGTAGGTCCCGGTGCCGGTATGAGCTCAGTTTTCGGCTGGCTTCTGGTTGCATTGTTTTTCGGCGTGAGCCTTCTCATCGGCCACTTCGCAGGGCGAAACAATCCGTCGGGCGCGCTCGGGCTTTTCGCGGTGACCTATGCAATCAAGGTCGTCGGGTTCGCAGCGGTGCTCTTCTTCGTGGGTGCCCCCAGCTGGCTGGAGCGCTCGTGGTTCTTCGGAGCTGCCCTCGGGACCGTCGTCGTTTGGCAGATTGTGGAAATAGCAGTCTTCGCCGGCGCCCGTCACCAGCTGTATGACCATCAGTCGGCTTCGGAAACGGAGGTTGACGGACGTGCGTGAAAAACCGGAAAGCTCAGGCGACCGTAGAGGCGGAGCGCCGGACGGCGAAGATGCCCGTGGCCGCTACGGCGACGCCGGCTACAACGCCGGGATGGCGGTTTTCAGCTATATCATTGGCGGGATCCTCGTCTGGAGTTTGATAGGCTGGGGACTGGACAATCTCCTGGGAACGCGATGGCTCGTGCTCGCCGGGGGTCTCTTGGGTGCCGTGGGCGGATTTTATCTTTCCCACAAGCACAACCTCACCCGCTCCAGCCAAACTGAGTCCGGCCCTCCGCCGGAGGACGGCAACGGCCCAGCGGGAGGTAGCCGGAGCGATGCCAAATAATTTCATTCGTCGGAGCAGTAACGCTGTGCCCGATCCAACTATGCCCAACGATGGACACTGCAGAGAGGAAACGCGTTGATCGCGCTTGCGCTCCCGGCTCAAACCACCACTGAAGAGGGCTTTGTTCCGCCCACCATTGAGGATGGGCACCACCCGGATATTCTGCCCTGGGGCGACCACTACGGCGTCTGGTTCGACCCGGGCTTCGGTAAGCAGATGCTGATGATCATCATCTCGGTGGTCCTTATCGGGGCTTTCTTCTATGTCGCATCTCGCAAGGGTCAGCTAGTTCCCGGCAAGGTGCAGTTCCTTGGGGAATCCGCTTATGGCTTTGTCCGCAACTCCATTGGCAAGGACATTATCGGAGGCCGGGACTACCTGAAGTATGTGCCCTGGCTATTCACTGCCTTCTTCTTCATTCTGGTGAACAACATTTTCGGCGCTGTTCCCATTCTTCAGCTGCCTAGCTTTTCCCACCCCGGCAGCGCCTACGCGATTGCGGCCATTTTCTACATTCTGTGGATCGCGGTCGGACTGAAGAAGCATGGTTTCCGGTACTTCAAGTTGGCTGTCGTCCCATCAGGTGTTCCCTGGCCGATTCTCTTTATCGTCGTGCCGATTGAGATCATCTCGAACTTCCTCGTCCGCCCCGTGACTCACTCCCTCCGTTTGTTCGCGACCATGCTCGCTGGACACCTCATCGTCATGCTGGCCGGCACTGCAATCGAGTTCATGGCTCTTTCCGGAAACGTTCTCCTGCAGGGCACGGGCGTGCTCGTGCTCGGTGGCGCAGTCGCGATGTACATGCTGGAGGCCCTGATCATGGTCCTGCAGGCATACGTGTTCACGCTGCTGGCAGCCATCTACATTGAGGGTGCGCTGCACGCGGACTCCCACTAAGTAATACAAGTCTTCCCCACCGGGGATGATCCCAACCAACCTGCCGCATACCGCGGCATCTTGAAAGGAACACAATGGAAGTACAGGGTAGCCTCAACCTCGTTGGATACGGTCTCTCCGCAATCGGCGGTGGTATCGGTGTGGGCCTGGTCTTCGCCGCGTACATCAACGGAGTTGCTCGTCAGCCTGAGGCCCAGCGTGTGCTGCAGCCGATCGCCTTCCTCGGACTGGCGCTCACCGAAGCTCTCGCCATTCTTGGCCTCGTCTTCGCTTTCGTAATCGGCGCGTAGTCCCGCGCGGATCAGTTCAGGGACTAGTTGTAGAAAGACGGGTGAAACATGGATAACGCAGTAATCATCGGAGCGTCGAACCCGCTCATTCCCAACGTCTGGGAGATTCTGGTAACGGTCGCGGGCTTCGCTGTACTGATGTACATCGTTATCAAGTTCGTCATGCCGGCGTTTGAGAAGACGTTTGCTGAACGGACTGAAGCCATTGAAGGCGGCATCGCCAAGGCTGAGGCAGCACAGGCAGAAGCTAATGCTGCCCGGGAAGAGTACAAGCAGCAGCTTGTCGATGCCCGGACCGAAGCCAACCGCATCCGCGAGGAAGCTCGCGCTGAGGGTGCCCAGATTCTGGCTGAGCTGAAGGAGAAGGCGGCCGCGGAAGCGAGCCGTATTTCAGCTCAGGCGGAGGCGCAGATCGAAGCCGAGCGGCAGGCAGCGGTTGTCTCCCTTCGGGCAGAGGTCGGAACGCTTGCCACTGAACTGGCCAGCCGGATTGTAGGCGAGTCACTCGCCGATGACGCGCGTTCCGCACGCGTCGTGGACCGTTTCCTCGCTGACCTGGAAGCGCAGTCCGCTACCCAGAGTGCAGGTGTGTCCAAGTAATGGCAGGCGTATCAAGCCAGTCCCTCGTTGAGGCCAGGCATGAACTCGAGTCCCGGCTCAGGGGAGCAACGCTGACCCTGTCCGAGGAGTTGTTCGGAGTGCTCGACGCCCTTGACAGCAACGCCGGACTCCGCCGGGCCCTGACCGATCCAAACCGCGAGGGCAAGGACCGGGTGGCGCTTGTCGACCAGCTGGTCCGCGGGCGTACTTCACCAGAAGCCGCTGAGATCGTTAAGGATCTTGCCGGTCGCCGCTGGGGAAAGCCCCGTGACTTCGGGGACGCGCTGGAAACTCTTGCCGCAACTGTGGCGATCGCCGTTGCAGAGAACCGTGGACAGGGCCTGGAAGGGCTTGAGGGTCTGGAAAATGATCTCTTCTCCTTCATCCGGGTTGTCGAATCGAACCACGACCTGCAGCGGGCTCTCTCTGAGCCGCAGGCTGATTCCGGCGCCAAGTCGGCACTTGCCCTCAAGCTGGTGCCAACAGCTGGAGACGAAGCCAGGCTGCTGATCCGTCAGGCGGTGCTTTCCCCCCGTGGGCTGAGGCCGTCAGCGCTGGTCAACCGCTTCGTGGAACTTGTTGCACTACGCCAGGAGAGGTGGATTGCCAACGTCAGCGTTACCCGTCCGCTGTCGGATGAGCAGTACGCGCGCCTGGCATCTGGCCTCAATGGGCTCTACGGCCGCGACCTCAAGGTCAACGTCACTGTGGACCCGTCCCTGGTGGGCGGCGTCCGGGTGAAGGTGGGGGACGAAGTGGTGGATTCCACAGCCGTTACGCGCCTTTCCGAACTTCGCCGAATGATGACGGTCTAGCCGCGTACCTTACGGCTTCGTAAGAAGCGCACGCTTCGATACAGACGAATACAACACCGGTTGCCGCCGAAGACGCGGTGATCACAACACAGGAGAGCAGGGACTGCAGATGGCCGAATTGACCATCAACGCCGAAGACGTCCGTAATGCGTTGAACGAGTTCGCGGCGTCCTACGAACCCGGAAACGCTGAGCGGGTCGAAGTCGGCCGCGTAACTACCGCAAGCGACGGCATCGCCAGGGTCGAGGGACTTCCCTCGGTCATGGCGAACGAGTTGCTGCGTTTCGAAGACGGCACTCTGGGCCTCGCCCAGAACCTTGACACCCGCGAAATCGGCGTGGTTGTCCTCGGCGACTACACGGGCATCGAAGAAGGACAGGAAGTACACCGCACCGGTGAAATCCTCTCCGTGCCCGTCGGTGACGCTTTCCTTGGCCGCGTCGTTGACCCGCTGGGACAGCCGATCGACGATCTCGGCGAGATCAAGGCCGAGTCCCGTCGCGCACTGGAGCTTCAGGCCCCGGGCGTTACCCAGCGCAAGTCGGTTCACGAACCGATGCAGACGGGCCTGAAGGCTATCGACGCCATGATCCCGATCGGTCGCGGCCAGCGCCAGCTCATCATCGGTGACCGCCAGACCGGCAAGACAGCCATCGCAGTCGACACCATCATCAACCAGAAGGCCAATTGGGAGTCCGGCGACGTCCAGAAGCAGGTTCGCTGCGTCTACGTCGCAATCGGACAGAAGGCTTCGACCATCGCTGCCGTCCGCCAGACCCTGGAGGAAAAGGGCGCGCTCGAGTACACCACGATCGTGGCGTCCCCGGCATCAGACCCCGCGGGCTTCAAATACCTGGCTCCGTACGCAGGCTCGGCCATCGGCCAGCACTGGATGTACGGCGGCAAGCACGTCCTGATCATCTTCGATGACCTCTCCAAGCAGGCCGAAGCCTACCGTGCCGTGTCGCTGCTGCTGCGCCGCCCGCCGGGACGCGAAGCCTACCCGGGCGACGTCTTCTACCTGCACTCCCGTTTGCTTGAGCGCTGTGCCAAGCTTTCGGATGAACTCGGTGCGGGATCGATGACCGGCCTGCCGATCATCGAAACCAAGGCCAATGACGTCTCGGCTTACATCCCGACCAACGTCATCTCCATCACCGACGGTCAGATCTTCCTGCAGTCGGACCTCTTCAATGCCAACCAGCGCCCCGCCGTCGACGTGGGTGTCTCCGTGTCCCGTGTAGGTGGTGCGGCGCAGGTGAAGTCCATGAAGAAGGTCTCCGGTACGTTGAAGCTGGACCTTGCACAGTACCGCGACATGCAGGCGTTCGCGATGTTCGCATCGGACCTCGACGCCGCGTCACGTCAGCAGCTCACCCGCGGTGCGCGGCTCATGGAATTGCTGAAGCAGGGGCAGTATGCACCGTTCCCGGTTGAAGAGCAGGTTGTCTCCATCTGGGCCGGCACCAACGGTTACCTCGACGAAGTTCCGGTTGAGGATATCCGCCGGTTCGAGGGCGAGTTCCTCGAGCACCTGCGTCACAAGTCTTCGGTCTTGACCACCCTGGCGCAGACCAACCAGCTTGAGGACTCGACTGTCGATGAGTTGAAGTCGCACATCGTCGATTTCAAGGAAGGCTTCTTCGGCCGGGGTCATGACGGTCCCACTGCAGGCCACGAGGAGCACAGCGCCCTCGCTGAGGACTCTGTCGACCAGGAAAAGATCGTCAAGCAGAAGCGCTAACGGCCTTCCGGTGCCCGCGCGCGAGTGCGGGCACCAGAGCCCCAGCAGTAGCTCCTTAGGGGACTACGAAGGAAAGGACAAGTATGGGAGCCCAGATCCGGGTCTACCGCCAGAAGATCGTGTCGACCACGTCGATGCGCAAGATCTTCAAGGCGATGGAGCTGATCGCCACCTCTCGCATCGGTAAGGCGCGCGCACGTGTATCGTCCTCGCTTCCCTACGCCAATGCAATCACCCGAGCCGTTTCTGCAGTGGCATCGCAGTCCGAGATCGACCACCCGCTCACCACGGAACCAGAGCAGATCCGCCGTGCGGCGGTCCTGATCATGACCTCGGACCGTGGTCTGGCCGGTTCATACTCGGCTACGGTGCTCAAGCAGGCCGAGTCCCTGATGGAACTGCTGCGTGAAGAGGGCAAGGAGGTCAAGCCCTACCTGGTCGGCAGGAAGGCGCAGGCTTACTTCGACTTCCGCGGACGGCCGTACGAACAGGTCTGGACTGGCGGCACCGACGCTCCGGAGTTCGAGACAGCAAGGGAGATTGGTCGCGTTCTGCTCGAGCAGTTCAATACAGACTACGACGACGGCGGCGTGGACGAGATCCATGTCGTGTATACACGCTTCCGATCCATGGTCACCCAGGAACCAACCGTCATCCGGTTGCTGCCGCTTGAGGTTGTCGAGGAAGAAGCGGCGACGGATTCAGATCTGCTGCCGCTGTATGAGTACGAGCCCGAGCCTGAGAGGGTCCTCGACGCTTTGCTTCCGCGTTACATCGAGTCCCGCATCTTTGCGGCACTGCTCCAGGCTGCTGCGAGTGAGCTCGCAGCGCGGCAACGGGCCATGAAGTCCGCTGGAGACAATGCCACCGAGCTCATCAAGAAGTACACGCGCCTTCGCAACACCGCCCGCCAGGCGGAAATCACGCAGGAGCTTTCCGAGATCGTTGCCGGAGCAGACGCGCTCAACGCGTCCTAACCGGCCAGGGTCCCACGGCTCGGCACGAAGCTGTCTCCAGCGATACAGGTTCGTGCCACGCACTACCATTAGCACCACGCCATCTACCGAATGAAGTGAGAGAGATGACTGCCCAGACTGTTGAGAACAGTACGGACTCAGTTGCCCCCGGAGCCACTGGCCGGATTGCCCGTGTCATCGGCCCGGTTGTCGACGTTGAGTTCCCGGCTGACGCAATTCCCGCGATCTACAACGCGCTGACCACTGAGATCACCCTCAACGGTCAGACACACACCATCACTTTCGAGACCTCGCAGCACCTGGGTGACAACCTGGTCCGCGCTATCTCCCTGCAGGCGACCGACGGCCTGGTCCGTGGAACCATCGTCCAGGACACAGGAGAAGCTATCTCCGTGCCTGTCGGCGACGGTGTGAAAGGACACATCTTCAACGTGCTGGGCAAGCCCCTCGACGTAGAGGAATCAGCCCTCGAGATCACCGAGCGCTGGCCGATCCACCGCAAGGCTCCCTCCTTCGCCTCGCTTGAGGGTTCGACGGAAATGCTCGAGACCGGAATCAAGAGCATCGACCTCCTTACGCCTTACATCAAGGGTGGAAAGATCGGCCTGTTCGGTGGCGCCGGCGTCGGCAAGACGGTCCTGATCCAGGAAATGATCACCCGTGTGGCCCGTAACTTCGGTGGTACCTCGGTATTCGCCGGTGTTGGCGAGCGTACCCGTGAGGGCAACGACCTCTGGGTCGAGATGGAGGAAGCCGGCGTTCTGAAGGACACCGCGCTTGTGTTCGGCCAGATGGACGAGCCGCCGGGAACGCGGTTGAGGGTCGCCCTCTCTGCACTTACGATGGCGGAGTACTTCCGCGATGTGCAGAAGCAGGACGTGCTGTTGTTCATCGACAACATCTTCCGCTTCACCCAGGCAGGGTCCGAGGTCTCGACGTTGCTTGGCCGCATGCCCTCCGCTGTGGGCTACCAGCCCAACCTCGCCGACGAAATGGGCTTGCTTCAGGAGCGCATCACCTCGACGAAGGGTCACTCGATCACTTCGATGCAAGCAATCTACGTGCCTGCTGACGACTACACCGACCCGGCTCCGGCAACCACCTTCGCGCACCTTGATGCGACCACGGAGCTCTCCCGTGAGATCGCTTCACGTGGCCTGTACCCGGCAATTGATCCGCTGACGTCAACCTCGCGCATCCTCGATCCGCAGTACATCGGCCACGATCACTACAACACCGCTGTGCGAGTGAAGCAGATCCTGCAGAAGAACAAGGAACTGCAGGACATCATCGCGATCCTGGGCGTTGACGAGTTGTCCGAAGAGGACAAGATCGTTGTCTCGCGGGCACGCCGCATCCAGCAGTTCCTTTCGCAGAACACCTACACCGCAAAGCAGTTCACCGGTGTTGAGGGTTCGACCGTCAGCATCAAGGACACTATCGAGGGCTTCACGGCGATCTGCAACGGCGACCTCGACCACATTGCCGAGCAGGCGTTCTTCAACATCGGCGGTCTCGATGATGTCGAGCGCAACTGGGCGCGCATCCAAGAGCAGAGCGGAAAGTAAGGCCCCATGGCTGAGCTCGAAGTTGAAATCGTGGCAGCGGACCACTTCGTGTGGTCCGGTGCAGCGAGCATGGTCAAGGCCCGTACAGCTGATGGCGAGATCGGAATCCTGCCCGGGCATTCCCCCGTGCTTGCCATCCTCGCCGAGGGGGAACTCGCAATCCAGCCTGTATCCGGTGAGCGTGTGACCGTTGGTGTAGACGGCGGGTTCTTCTCGGTCGACAGCAATCGAGTGGTGATAGTCGCCGACAATGCCAGGATCGGCGGCGCCGTAACCGCAGACGCGAAGTAGCAGTATCGCGATGGACGGCATCGGTATCGCGTTCATCACCCTCGCGGTGCTCTTTGCCCTCATCGTGCTTCTTATCGGTGCATTCTGCCTGCGCCGTTATCAGCTACGCAGCGCACTCGGAACCTTTGACGCCTCCATCTGCCTCCCGCCCGCGGGATGGCGGATGGGGGTTTGTCGTTATACGGACATGCACCTTGAGTGGCTGCGCTTGATGTCACTCAGTCCGAGACCCCGTCACCGCTACCTGAGAAGCTCCATCGAACTCCAAGGATGGCGTCAGCCGACGGAAGCGGAAAAGTCCAGGATTCAGCCTGGGGCGATCGTGGTCACGCTCACCTATGAGGGCGAGGAACTGTTACTGGCGATGAAGTTCGACGTTTACGCTGGACTTTCGTCCTGGCTCGAAGCCGGCCCCGTCATAGGGATCGGTACGTGGCGCTGAAGTATTGAGGATGCCGAACCTTTGATTCGGCCACAGAAATAGGCAGGACCCCTGCGTGAGCGGGGGCCCTGCCTATTGCATTGAAGAAACCGGACTAGAGTGCAGTCACTCCAGTAGCCTGTGGGCCCTTGGCGCCCTGCCCGATTTCGAACTGGACGCGCTGGTTCTCATCCAGCGTCCGGAACCCACCCGTCTGGATCTCGGAGTAGTGAACAAAAACATCGCCCTCAGAGTCGTCCGGCGTGATGAAGCCGAAGCCCTTCTCAGCGTTGAACCACTTGACGGTTCCCTGTGCCATCTATATTTCTCCTCATAATGAAACATTTCTTGGCCGGCACACCGCGTGCCGCCCGGGAGTTACTCCGCGGGAATTCCGTCCTGGCCAGGTGAACCTTGTCATTCGGGGAGCTCCACGCTCGCAACTTGTCTTGCGAGCATGAAAAACACGTACACAAAGACTGCAATAAGCATCACATAGGGCAATGGACTGGTCAACGGAGAATCAGAGGAATAAACCGATTGTTAAGGACAAGTTCGAATAGTTAGTCATTCGACAATTGTGTAACCGGTTCAATCCAATGTCCGTGTCGCATAACGGATTGCAGGTCGAGTTTCGGCGTAGTGATGAGCAGATCCGCGCGAAGCCCTTTCCGCAGGGCGCCAAGCTCATCGGATAGACCGAGAATATCGGCGGGCACCGAGGTTGCTGACTGTACGGCGTCGGCCAGTTCGACGCCGGCCTGGACCGTCCTACGCACGATATCGAGCAGTGTGGCTGTACCGCCGGCGAGGCTGCCGGTCCTGTCCAGCGTCACGACCCCGTCGCTGACAGTGACGGGGGAGGGGCCGAGCTCATACTTTCCGTCCGGCAGGCCGGTTGCGGCCATCGAATCGGTGACCAGACAGACGTTGTCCGCTCCCACAAGCCCGAATACTGACCGGACAGTATCCGGAGCCAGATGGTGATTGTCAGCGATCAATTCGACGACGGCGTTTCCTGCCGCCGCGGTGTGCAGGCAGGTCAGTGCCGGGCCTGGCGAGCGGTGATGAATGGGAGGCATACCGTTGAACAGGTGAGTCACGGTTGGCCGACCAATGAGTTTCGCGGACGCCATCCGCTGATGGGCGAGGTTCAGCGAGGATGAAGCCGTGGCCGAGTCCGAGTCGGTGTGACCGAGCGAGGGCGTGACTCCGTGACCGGTGAGCAGTTCGATGAGCTCATCAGCCCCGGGTCGTTCGGGCGCGTAGGTCATTGTCTTCAGCCGACCCTGTGCGGCCTCGAGCAACCGCAGCACATCCGCAGGGTTCGGGTCGAGAATGTAATCCGGATTCTGCGCGCCGCAACGGGCTTCGGAAACAAACGGTCCCTCGGCATGGATTCCTGCGATAACATCATCGTCAGCGAGCGTGGCCAGCTTGGCGAAGGCGGTTTCTATTTCGTCCAGCGGTGCCGTCATTGTGCTGGCCAGCAGCGTTGTGGTGCCACTGGCGTGCAGGAACTCGGCAGCCGAGCGGCACTCCTCCAACGAGGCTGCTGAAAAGTCCGAACCGAATGCCCCGTGGCAGTGAACGTCGACCAGCCCGGGAAGGACCAGGCTTTCGGGTGAAATATCGGGAACCGGGGAGGCGCCAGGCGCAGGCCGGTATTGCGCAGCAGGACCGGCGTACGTAATACGGCCGTTCACGAAGGCGACGACGCCGTCGTCGACTATTGTCCTGTCCTGCACCAATCTTGCCCGGACATACTCCTCCACCCCAGCGATTTCTGTCATCACCCGATTCTATGTGCCGGTGCACGGGCGCAAAGGGTGCCGTGTCCCGGTATGACGTTAGAAGAGGCGTGAATCGACGTCGTCGACCCCGCGCATCGCGTCATAGTCGAGGGTGAGGCAGTCGATTCCGCGGTCCTGGGCCAGAACCCTCGCCTGCGGCTTGATCTGCTGCGCCGCGTAGACGCCTTTCACCGGTGCCATCAGCGGATCCCGGTTGAGCAGTTCAAGATAGCGCGTCAACTGTTCTACGCCGTCGATGTCGCCGCGTCGTTTGAGTTCGATGGCGACGGTTCGTCCGCGGCCGTCCCTGGCGAGGATATCGACCGGGCCGATCGCGGTCATGTACTCCCGGCGGATCAGCGAGTAGCCGTCCCCGAGGAGAGTGATCTGCTCTGCGAGCAGCCTCTGCAGATCCGCCTCCACTCCGTCCTTGACCAGGCCGGGGTCCACGCCCAGGTCATGAGAGCTCTCGTGCAGGAGTTCATGGATGCTGATGACCAGTCGATCGTCGCTTTTGGCGTGCTGGACGTTCCACGTCTGCATCACTCCGAGCTCAGCGTCTTCCGGCACGGGTTCGATGATTCGCAGGGTGGCAGGCGGACTCATCCAGTTCAGGGGTTTGTAGGAGCCGCCGTCGGAATGGACCAGCACCGAACCATCCGCCTTCACCAGCAGGAGCCGGGTTGCGAGCGGAAGATGGGCTCGAAGGCGTCCGATGTAATCGACGGAACAGCGGGCAATGACTAAACGCACCCCATGCACTTTACCGGCCCGCAAGCCGTTTTCGGTTCAGGAGCACCGCGGTGCAGACTAAAGGCATGCCCCGATCCAACCAGCCCCGGAAGTCGCGGGCCCAACCCCGCCGCAAATGGGGTGAGGCGCCCGAACTGGACCTGGAACGCGCACGTGGCGGCCTTCCCACGCGGGAGAGCGGTCCGGACGGGGTCTGGTCGGTTCGGCGGATCACTGAACGCAACGCGGCGAAGCATTATCTGTGCCCGGGCTGTCACCGCGATATTCCGCCCGGGGTTGCCCACCTCGTGGCGTGGCAGGAAGATTCGCTGTTTGGTGCCGAAAGTGCCCTTGCCGATCGGCGGCACTGGCATGTGACTTGCTGGCGAACGCGTCGGTCCGGCTGACGATGAGCCGGTATGCCCTGCGCTGCGCTGGGTAGACTGTTCCCGATGATCAGCGCAGCCCCCGCATACGAGTACACCGACGGTGCCGAACCGACCCAGATCCGGGCGGGCACCGTTCTCCCTGCCTCACGCCGGAACATCGAGCTCACTACGGCCGATGGGCACCGGCTCGTCGGCGAATTCGCCGCTCCGGAGGGCAGGACGCCGACAGCGACGCTCGTGACCCTGCATCCGCTACCGACCGCTGGCGGGTTCATGGACTCGCATGTGTATCGCAAGGCATCTTTCCGCCTGCCCGAGTTGGCTGACATCGCAGTGTTGCGCTTCAACACACGGGGTACCTGTTCGCCACGCGGGTGCAGCGAGGGCGAGTTCGACGGCGGTGGCGCCGAACACCACGACCTCGAAGCCGCCGTGCGGTGGGTGGTCGAAGAGGGGTTGACCAATGTGTGGCTGGTCGGCTGGAGTTTCGGCACCGAGTTATGCCTGAAGTATGGAGCGCGGGAACCGGTCGCCGAATACATTGAGGGGGCGGTCCTGCTTTCGCCGCCGCTGCACCGTGCGGACGAGACGGACCTCGACTCCTGGGCCGCCGCGGGGTTGCCGCTGCGCGTCCTGGTGCCGGAGCACGATGACTACCTGCAACCCGAAGAAGCGGCGCAGCGCTTTTCACGCGTGCCGCAGGCGGAGGTAGTCGGTGTCGACGGCGCCAAGCACCTGTGGGTGGGGGAAAAGTACGTGAGCCGTGTGCTGGAGGAGATTGCCGGCGTCGTACTCGGAAAGTCCATCACCCTGCCGAGCGAATGGAACGGCCCGACGGCGCGCGCCCAAGACTAGCGGGCGAGGGTCCCGGGCCGAGCGAAGCGAGGTTCGGGAGCCTGCCAGTCGCCGGCGGAGGAGCTACTGGCTGTCCTGGCGCGCGATGAAGACTTCCTTCAGGAGCAGCATCACGGCAGCGGCCGTCGGGATGGCTATCAATGCCCCGAGCACTCCGAGGAGCGTACCGCCTGCAATCACGGCGATCACAGCCACTGCACCGGGGACGGCAACGGCTTTCTGCATGATGCGCGGTGAGATGAAGTACGCCTCGAGCTGAAGGTACGCCAGGTACATCACCGCGAAGAGCACCGCCGTCTGCCATCCGGCGGTGAGCGCCACCAGGCTCACGAGGACGGCTGCAATCAGCGCACCCACGAGCGGAATGAATGCGAGCATGGCCACCACGAACGCCAGCAATACCGAGAACGGAACCTGCGCGATCGTCATGAAGATGAATGCAAAGGTCGCGTTCAGAAGCGCTACGCAGGCCTGTCCGATGACGTAATTGCCCACGCTGCGGGTTATCTCCTCGGAAAGCCGCTCAACCCGCGGACGGCGGGAACGCGGCGCGAGGCGGTAGGCCCACTTCTTCATTCCCGGCAGGGAAGCAAGGAAGTAGAGGGTCAGCACGAGGATGATGAGCACGCCGAACAGGCTGTTGAGGATGACCGTGCCGACCCCGAGCACGCCGCCGAAGATGCCACCCACGGCCTCCGAGTTCGCAAAGAACCGGTTGACCTCCTCCGTGACGCGTTCACGCACCTCGAATTGCTGGTCGACGTTCTGGAAGAACTCGGAGTTCAGGAAGTCCCGGACGTATCCGGGCGCCCGCTCGACCAGCTGGGTGGTCTGGGAGACGATCGTCGGGATAAGGGTGGCGAAGAAGGCCGCAATGATGCCGGCGAGCAGCAGCAGCGCGACGGTGATCCCGGCCGGGCGGGGAACATGGCGTTTCTCCAGCCAGCGCACAATCGGGTCCAGGCCGAGCGCGATGAACAGCGCTGCCCCGATCCAGACGAGCAGTTGCCCGACGTTCGTGATCATGAAGTACGCCAGGAGCGCCAGGCCGGCACCAACGCTGGCCATGAAGCCGAAGTGGATAGGGTGCTGGCGCATTGAACGCGGTTGCGCTCCACCGAATTTCAGCCGGTCATCGCTGATACTTACCGATTCGTCAACCGGAACGTCGCCGTCGCGTTCTGGCGGGAACTCGAACCTGGGGCGGGGTTGGGCGACCGGAACAACGCGGCGAAGACGTGCCAAGGCGAAGCCGAGGCCCCCCTTGCGCACCTCGACCCGGGGCGCGGCAACACTGGCCTCGGACGGGTCCGTCGCCTGGTTCACTGACGACGCCGGACGGGGCAGAGGCTCACCGATCGGCACCTCTTTGTGTTCGCTCACCCTGTGATTCCGCTTTCGCTCGCGTAATGGTGCGCGCGGCACCGGTTCCATGACTAGCGAAACACTAACAGGAGCATCTGCACCACCGGGGAAACTTCGTCCTCCTGTTGCGCGTTGGAAATGTGGCCCCGGAATGGAAAACCGCGTGCAGGCGCCATCAAGGCATCTTCGTTACCATGGGGTCGAGTTGTTCTGCCCGTTGTCGGGCGTTCTTCCAACCCAACGATAGGTTCTTTAGTGCGCTTCCCAATTGCTGCTCCCGTCATGGTGATCGGCGCCCTGCTGGTCCTGCTGGGCATTGGCCAGCTCACCTGGTGGGCGCCGCCGGAGACAGTGACGGTTTCCGTTCCCCAGGATGTCCAGAGCGGTCCCGTAACAGTGATCGACGCCGGTGCCAAGGCGCCGGACGCCGACGAAGTGGACATTACGGTTGAATCAGAAGGTCCTTTCACCCTTGCGGTGGGCCGGGCTAACGACGTCGAGGCCTGGGTAGGCGGCGCCGCGCACCTGGCCGTGACCGGTGTGGGTGAAGATGAACTGTTGACTGAGTTCACCGACGGCGAAGATACCGTACCGAATCCAAGTGGCGCTGATCTTTGGACAAGTGAGGAGACGGCCGAGGGCAGCCTCACGCACCGCTGGCTGAACCCTGGCGAGGGGGAGTGGTCCATTCTCATCGCAGCAGACGGCGAAGCTCCGGCACCTACTGCGATTTCCATTACGAGTCCCAACAACACCGCCACCCCTTGGGCAGTCCCGCTGATGATCATCGGAGCCCTCCTGCTGGTGCTGGGCATCGCCCTCGCGTTCATCAAGCCCGGGGGAGGACGACGGCGGCCGGTTACAGTCGGATCGCGAGCGCACGCCAGAGCGCAGAACCGCCGCGGCGACTCCAGGCGCGCGTTCGCAAAGCTGCCGGCCCGCGCGCCCCTGAGCCTGGCTTTTGCTGCCGCCCTGGGGCTGTCGGGGAGTGGCATCGCACACGCGGCGGAAACTACGACTCCCGCGCCGTCCTCCACCGAAGCAGCCGAGACAACTGAAGCAGCGGACGCCACCGAAGAAGCCCAGACAGGGGACGCGGCCGAATTCCCGGTGGTCCTTGAAAGTCAGCTGAATCGCATTCTCGAGTCCGTCGCGACCACCGTCGCCGAGGCCGACGCCGCCGCCGATGCCACCCTGCTCGAACCCCGCGTCGCCGGAGCAGCGGCCACGCTGCGGGGAGCGAACTATTCGGTGCGCTCACAGGCCGATGACGTAGCGGCTCCAACACCGGTTGCCGCAGAACCCGTGCTGACCAGCATGATCCCGACCGGAAACGAATGGCCGCGCACCGTCGTGGCACTGACCCAGGGCGAATCGAACCCTGTGCCGCAGGCATTGGTGCTGGTTCAGGAAGACCCCCGGTCCAACTACCGGATGACCTCGTCCATCCAGATGCTTCCGGGTACAACGTTCCCCACCAAGGGATCACCCGAGGGCCTTGAGGAATTGCCCGTCGATGAGGCAGGCAGCCTTGCTGTATCTCCCCAGGACGCCGTCTCGGCGATCGCCAACTACCTCACCAACTCCGACGGGGACAACGCGGAGACGTTCGAGCCGAACTCCTTCGCGGACGCCATTACCTCCTTCCAATCCGATGTGGTGGCGGACGCGGGCAATGACTCCGCTGAAATCACGTTCACCCATGAGGCAGCGCCGGAGAATACACGGGCGATCTCCACGGGCGACGGCGGTGCCATGGTGTTCGGTTACCTGAATCACACCTATAGCAGCGTTCCCGAAGGGCCTGGAGACTCGATTGCGCTTGACGGAACGGTCTACGAGACCCTTACCGGGGAGAACTCCACCGAGGAGGGGATTGATGTCCGCTACGGCGAAGCCGTGATGATGTACGTTCCCGCCGCGGACAGCGAGGAGCGCATCACCGTGATCGGCGCTGCCCAGCAGCTGCTTTCGGCCGAGTTGCGCTAAGTCCGCGGTCCGGACTGACTGATCCAGCAATGATCCAGTAATAAGGTGAAACCATGACTATCCCAAACTCCCCGGGCGGCCCGGCGCCGTCGTCGATGAATCTGCGCGGCGCTGTGGATCTGTCCGCGCTCAAGGCCCGCGCGCAGTCGAAGGGTGCGCAGGATTCCGGCACCGCAGCCCCTGGCGGCAGTTCGGGCGCAGGCGAACCCTCAAGCCCGTACATTGTCGATGTCACCGAGCAGGTGTTCCCGCAGCTCGTCCAGCTTTCGGCCCAGGTCCCGGTCATTGTGGCGCTCGGGGCGTCCTGGAGCGACCAGTCCGCACAGGTCATTTCCGTCCTCGAAACTATCGCCGTGGAGCAGGCAGGCGCGGTCTTGCTCGCCCGTGTGGACTTCGATTCCCAGCCCGGAATTGCCCAGGCATTCCAGGCACAGGGCGTCCCGACCGTCGTCGCGGTGCTGAAAGGCCAGCCGGTGCCGCTCTTCGAGGGGCCGCTCGAAGAAGCGCAGATCCGGTCCTATGTGGACGAGTTGCTGAAGGTGGCACAGGCAAACGGGGTCGCCGGGTCACTCAATGATGAACCGGGGAACGGAGATGCTCCATCAGAAGAGTCTGCCGAAGCTCCGCTGCCGCCGCTCCACCAGGAAGCGTTCGACGCCATCGAGTCCGGCGACTACGCCGCTGCGGCGGCAGCCTACCGTAAGGCGCTGGCCGAACAGCCGTCAGACTCCGACGCGAAGGCCGGCCTGGCACAGGTGGAACTGATGCAGCGCCTCGAAAGTGCTGATGCTGCGGCGCTCCGTGGTGCCGCAGCGGAGTCTCCCGAATCGGTGGAAGCGCAGTTGGCGGTCGCGGACCTCGACCTCTCGGGAGGGCACGTCGAGGACGCATTCAGCAGGCTCACGGGATTCATCGCCCGTTCCGCCGGCGAGGACCGAGAAGCTGCCCGTCTTCGCCTTCTGGCGTTGTTCGACATCGTGGGCCCCAGCGACCCGCGGGTAGTGAAGGCGCGCAGCGCGCTCGCGAGGGCACTTTTCTAAAGATCAGGGGACGGGTTTTAGTCCTTTCGGATGAGGAACCTGTGCTGGCTCAGTTGCTAGCGTGGAATCATGACTTCCCAACCTGTTGCGTCAGATTCGTCCGACCCGGACACAGTGGCGGGGCGGCCCGCGCTCGCACTGCGTGGCCTCGCAAAACGCTTCGGTGACAAGATCGCGGTCAACGGCATCGACCTGGACGTTCCGATAGGTTCCTTCTACGGGCTTGTGGGACCAAACGGAGCAGGGAAAACCACCACGCTGTCAATGGCCACTGGTCTTCTTCGTCCCGAACACGGGCAGGCGTGGGTGCACGGCGTCGACGTCTGGCAGAACCCGCTCAAGGCGAAGAAGCTGATGGGCATCCTGCCGGACGGGGTGCGGCTCTTCGACCGCCTCACGGGGGAGCAACTGGTCACCTATGCGGGACTGCTGCGCGGAATGGACCGCGACGAGGTGACTTCCAGGGTGGGTGACCTGTTGCGTGCGCTCGACCTGACCAACGACGCCGGCACCCTGGTGGTCGATTACTCGGCAGGCATGACCAAAAAGATTGCTCTGGCGTCCGCGCTCATCCACGCGCCGCGTCTTCTGGTGCTGGATGAACCGTTCGAGTCGGTGGACCCGGTATCTGCCGCGAACATCCGTGACATCCTGTCGAGCTATGTCAGCTCCGGCGGAACCGTCATCGTTTCAAGCCACGTTATGGACCTGGTGCAGCGCATGTGCGACCACGTTGCAGTGATCGCGGCGGGGACAGTGCTCGCCGCCGGAACAGTGGATGCCGTCCGTGGGGAAGCCAGCCTTGAGGACCGCTTCGTTGAACTGGTCGGCGGCAGGAACACCGCGGAGGGGTTGGCATGGTTGCGCACCTTATAAGGCTCAAACTCACACTGCTGCGGAACTCACTGAAGCGCAGCACCTGGCAGCTTATCGGGGTGATCCTCGGCAGCCTCTACGGTCTCGGATTGCTGGGGCTCGTGGTCGCGGGCCTGATCGCGCTGGGATCCGCGGACCAGGAACTCGTGCGCACCGTCGTCGTCATCGGAGGTTCCGTCACCGTGCTTGGGTGGCTCGTGATCCCGCTGGTGGCCGCCGGCGTCGACATGACGCTGGATCCGGCACGCTTCGTGACCTTCGCGGTACCGATGCGCCAGCTGATTGCCGGGCTGACCATTGGGGCAGTGGTCGGTATCCCCGGGGTGGTCACCCTGATCGCTTCGCTGACACTGGTCGCCACCTGGATCCGCTTTCCGCTTGCTGCGCTGGCAGCTGCGGTGTGCGCCGTGGGCGCGGTTCTTCTGTGCATTGTCGGATCGCGGCTGGTGACAACTGCGGGTACCGCGCTTGCGTCTTCGCGCAAGTTCAAGGACCTCAGCTCGACCGTCGCCATCATTCCGCTGATCCTTCTCGGCCCGATCATTGCTGGAATTACCGCCGGATTCCAAAGCTCCCCGGGCTTCGCCGGGCAACTGGCGGATGTTCTTGCCTGGACACCGCTTGGAGTTTTCTGGGCAGTTCCGGCGGACATTGCAGCGGGAAACGTGCCACTGGCGCTCGGACGGTTCGTCATCGGGGTGTTGACCATCGCCGTGCTGGGCTGGCTGTGGCAGAAGAGCCTCAGCCATGCACTGGTGACGCCAGCCTTCAACTCCGTGTCGCGAAAGGGTGCCGGCAATCTCGGGTTGTTCGCGCGCTTTCCTGCTACGCCGACCGGCGCGGTCGCAGCCCGCGCCCTGATCTACTGGATGCGCGATCCGCGCTACGCGGCGTCTGTGGTGATCGTGCCGCTGCTGCCGATCATCCTGTGGTTCATCAACCGCGAGTCCGGCGACCTGACGCTGCTCACCTATGTGGGTCCGCTCACCGCGTTCCTGCTGGCCTGGTCGATCTCCGCTGACATCTCCTACGACAACACCGCATTCTGGACTCACCTTTCGACGGGTGTCAGCGGCAAGGCAGACCGCGCGGGAAGGGTGCTTGCGCTCGGCGTGTTCGCTTTGCCGGTGACCATCGTGTTCACGGTGGTGCCACTCTGGCTGAACGGATCGCTGCAGGACCTGCCGATGATGCTGGGGCTGAGCATGGGCGCGCTCCTGACCGGCGCGGGGCTTTCCAGCGTGATTTCGGCCAGGTACACCTACAACGTTCCCCTGCCCGGCGAGAGCGCATTCAAGACCCCGCCCGGCACCAGCTTCTCTATGTTCACCATTCAGATGCTGGGCTGGATGGTGTTGCTTCTGCTTTTGCTCCCCGAGATCGCACTCACCATTGCTTACGTCGTCTCCGGCCATGCGGTGTATGGCTGGCTGACCCTTGCGGCAGGGCTCCTGCTGGGTACAACTGCGTTGATTCTGGGCATCCGGATCGGTGGGAAGTGGTATGACCGGCGGGGTCCTGAACTGCTCCAGGCCGTGAGCGTGAACAAGTGAGCTGCACCGCCTTGGACTGCCCGCCGGCAGTAGGATGGACCCTATGAGCACGCCAGCAGATCCTTTTGACGACAGCCCGCACGGAATGCCCGGAGACTCCGGGACCTCCACGGCAACGATCGAGCGCGAGGAACTTCGCGAGGAGGTCGAGCCGGGCGACCGGGAGCGGTTTGCGCACTATGTGCGCAAGGAAAAGATCATGGAATCTGCGCTCTCCGGCGAGCCGGTCATAGCCCTTTGTGGGAAGGTGTGGACACCCGGGCGCGATCCACAGAAGTTCCCCGTCTGCCCTGAGTGCAAGGAAATCTATAACTCCATGCGTTCCGGAGACGATTCCTAGAACCAACTTTTTCCGGCTTCCACTGAGCCATGAGCCCAGCGGAAGCTTTTCTTGCCGATGGGGTAAGCCATGCCTGAACCGGACGCTCCACCGCGCGGCGGAGCAATGTCCGCCCCGCTGCGGTCATTGACCGTCGGCGTCATCGCCATCATCACGTGTGCCGCCTTCGAGGCTATGGCGGTGGTCACGGCGATGCCGTCCGTGGCGTCGGAACTGAACGGTGTGGCCAGTTACGGTCTGGCGTTTTCGATGTACCTCACGGCCTCGCTGTTGGGCAGCGTGTTGGGTGGATCGTGGTGCGACCGGCGGGGCCCGCGCCCGGCGCTCGCCGTCGGCATGGGCCTGATGGTCCTCGGGCTGCTGATCTCCGGCAGCGCCCCGGTGTTCTGGCTGATGACTTCCGGCCGCGCCGTCTCGGGACTGGGCGGCGGTTTCATGATCGTTGCCGTGTACGTGATCATCGCTCAGGCGTATCCCCAACGGATGCAGCCTGTGGTCTTCGGCTGGCTTGCTGCCGCATGGGTGGTCCCTTCCCTGATCGGACCGTACCTTGCGGGCATCCTTGCGGAGGAGGCGAGCTGGCGGTGGGTCTTCCTGGGCGTGGCACCGGTTGTTCTCGCAGCCTTTCTGCTGGTGTGGCCTCGCACCGCGAGCCTGAAAGCTCCGGGACCGAGAAGAGCGCTTGACGCCGCAGCGCGCCGCAGCGCGGTGACGGGCGTATTGCTGGCGGGCGGCGTGTTCGCGGCGCAGTTCGGCCTGACCCGGGTTGCAGAATCGGGGTTCTCGGATCCGGTCTCCGGATGGTTTTACGTACTTCTCGGGATCGCGGGCATGGTTGCTGCGGCGGTAAGCCTTCCCCGGCTCCTGCCACACGGTACCTTGCGCCTTGCAAGCGGGCTGCCGAGCGTTATTGCCACCCGGGGCCTACTCACCGTGGCCTTCTTCGGCGCCGAGGCATTCATCCCGCTCATGCTGGTATCCGCCCATGGGTTGGACGCCTCCACGGCAGGCCTGACTCTCAGCGCCGCGGCGATCGGCTGGAGTGCGGGCTCGTTCGTGCAGGCGAGGGTCACCTTCCGCCGGCAATGGCTGCTGGTGATCGGAGCCTCCCTGCTGTCCATCAGCATCGGCTCTCTGGCGCTGACGGCGTTGGACGGCGTGCCGTTCTGGGCATTGGTGGTTGTGTGGAGCGCAGCCGGCTTCGCCATGGGCCTCACTCTCTCCAGCACTTCGGTGCTGGTGCTGAAACTTTCCAAGCCGGAGGAACAGGGACGGAACTCGGCCGCGCTTCAGCTCTCCGACCAGCTCGGCGGCGTGATCGGAACGGCGGGCGCCGGGGCATTGTTCGCACTGCTCCGGGACCCTTCGGACCCCGGGCAGGTGCCCGTCTTTGTTGCAATCTGGCTGGCTCTGTGTGTGTTCGCGGTTGTCGGTATAGTGGCCGGGTTGAGGGCTGCGCAGGGTGACCGGGCTGCCCTCCCAGCAGGTGCAGCCGAGCCGCGAAAGGTGTAAGTCCACACAAGTGAGCAACAACGCACTGTTCGGCACCACGCCGGCCCTGCCGCCTGCCTATCCAGAGCGCGCTGCGTGGGGTACAGCACCCAAGCTCCGTCAATGGCAGGAGGAAGCGCTCGCCAAGTACTTCGCCGATTCTCCGCAGGACTTCCTGGCCGTCGCCACGCCGGGTGCGGGCAAGACAACCTTCGCATTGCGCGTTGCCACGGAACTGGTGGAGCGGCGCATCGTCAACCGCATCGTCGTCGTCGCTCCCACGGACCACCTGAAGCGGCAATGGTCGGACGCCGCTGCGCGCGTGGGTCTATCCATCGACCCCAACTTCCGCAACGCGGACGGCCGTCACGGTCAGGGGTTCATCGGCGTGGCGGTGACCTACGCCCAGGTCGCGAGCAAACCGATGCTCCACCGTGCGAAGACCGAGGCCGCCAAGACGCTGGTAATCCTCGATGAGATCCACCACGGCGGCGACGCGCTGTCTTGGGGCGACGGCATCCGGGAGGCTTTCGAGCCGGCCACCCGGCGTCTGGCGCTGACCGGTACGCCGTTCCGTTCCGACACAGCGGCGATCCCCTTCGTGGAGTATGCCGAAGACGCGGACGGCATTCGCCGGTCCCGCTCCGACTACACGTACGGGTACGGCGACGCGCTGCGCGACCACGTGGTCCGTCCGGTCATCTTCATGGCGTACTCCGGCCAGATGCGCTGGCGCACCAGCGCCGGTGAGGAGATGGCGGCCTCCCTCGGGGAAGCGGCGGTGACAAAGGACATCACTGCCCAGGCCTGGCGGACAGCGCTGAATCCGAACGGCGAGTGGATTCCTGCGGTACTCGCGGCAGCGGACCGCCGGTTGACGGAGGTCCGGCGCACGGTTCCGGACGCGGGCGGTCTGGTAATCGCCACCGACCACGAGGATGCCCGCGCCTACGCCGGACAGTTGAAGAAGATTACCGGGGAATCGCCCACCGTCATCCTTTCCGATGATGCCAAGGCATCGGGGAAAATCGAGGACTTCTCCGCGTCCGAGACCCGCTGGATGGTCGCGGTCCGCATGGTGTCAGAAGGCGTTGACGTGCCGCGCCTGGCTGTCGGCGTCTACGCGACGTCGACAGCCACGCCGTTGTTCTTCGCGCAGGCGGTAGGGCGTTTCGTTCGCGCACGGCGGCGCGGAGAAACGGCGTCGGTCTTCCTGCCGTCCGTGCCGAATCTCATGCTGCTGGCCAACCAATTGGAGGTCGAGCGCGACCATGCACTGGACCGGCCGGATAACAACGAAGACGGTCTCGCACCGGAAGAGGCGCTCATGGAGGCGGCCAACCGGGAGGAGAAGGCCTCCGATGAGCTGACGAAGCAGAAGTTCGAGGCCCTCGAGTCGCAGGCGGCCTTCGACCGCGTCCTGTTCGACGGTGGTGAGTTCGGCACGGGCGGCGCGATGGGAAGCGAGGAGGAACTGGACTTTCTCGGAATTCCCGGCCTGCTGGACGCCGATCAGGTGGGCGTGCTTCTTCGCCAGCGGCAGCAGGAACAACAATCACGACGCCGGCCAGCTCAGTCAGGCTCCGCGGCTCAGGAACCCGCAGCGCCTGATGTCGTCGACCACCGGCAACTCACTGAACTGCGCGGACAACTCGCGAAGAACGTAGCGGCGTGGTCGGCGCGCTCCGGCATGCCGCATGGCGTTGTCCATACCGAGTTGCGGAAGGCGTGCGGCGGTCCGGCGGTTGCCCAGGCCAACGAGGAACAGCTGCAGCGGCGGTTGAAGAAGCTGCAGGACTGGTTCATTGGCCGTACCTGAGGACAACTGAGCTACCTGGAAGTCAACCGGCGAGGCATCGGGTCAATCGACCAGTTCGACGCCGGCATCTTCCAGTTCCACCAGTACCTCACCCAGGCGTTCAGCATGGACGGGACGGGTGTAGTCGACCAGTACTGACGTTGAGTAACCGGCGCCGACGGCGTCGAGCGCCGTGGCCCGGACGCAGTAATCCGCCGCAAGGCCTGCAATGACCACCTCGTCGACTTCGCGGTCGCGCAGCCAGTCATCCAACGAGACGGCGTCGTCCGGCAGGGCTGCCGGCACCGCCGTCAGCTTCTGCTCACCCGTCGGCACCTGGTCCTCGGGTGCCAGAACCCCTTCGAAGCCGGAATAGGCCGCTTCATACTGCCCCTTCCGGAACACCGCGTCGAAACTTTCGGTGTCGAGGTCGGGGTGGAACAGTGAACCGGCCTGCTCAGCGACACAGTGCACCGGCCAGGAGTCCACGTAGTCGGGCTCGTCGGAGAAGTGTGAACCAGGGTCGATGTGCCAGTCCTGCGTGGCGATGATGTAGTCATAATGGCCGGCTTCGGCGTCGATATGGTCGCTGAGGGACTGGGCAACTTCCGCGCCGCCGGAAACTGCAAGCGACCCGCCCTCGCAGAAATCGTTCTGCACGTCGACGATGATCAGCGCGCGGGTCATGGAAGCTCCTCGAACTCGGTGGGGATGGCAGGTTCTCCACGTTGGAGACGCATGACGGAACCGGGGAGTTCCGTCATGGAGTTCCGGTGACGCTCCGCGGCGCGGTGGACAGCCTCGGGGCCGGTCCAGAGATCCAGCACTTCTCCCTCCGCGACGAACTGCTGCAACAGCGGGCGGTCATTGCCGTCGTCGTGCGGTGCACGGCCCACGCCGATCACTTCGGCAACCGCGGTCCCGGACTGGTCCAGCCGTCGCAGCGCGTACTTCCGCCCGCCCACGGAAGCCTTGTTCGTGGCCGTCTTGGCTACTGAAACGAATGCTCCGTGATCGTCCGTGCGGCTCACCAGCTTGTAGACCATGCCCGCAGTTGGGGCTCCCGAGCCGGTCACCAGGGACGTTCCGACGCCGTAGGAGTCCACCGGCGCCGATGCCAGCAGGCCAATTGCGTATTCGTCAAGGTCCGAGGTGACTACGATGCGCGTCTGGTGGTTGCCGAGATCATCCAGAAGCCGGCGTACCCATCGCGCCTGTTCCACCAGATCGCCGGAATCCAGCCGGACTGCGCCGAGGTCCGGTCCACCCGCGGCGACGGCATTGCGGACGCCGCGTTCGACGTCGTATGTGTCCACCAGCAGCGAGGTTCCCTTGCCGAGCGCTGCCACCTGCGCGGCGAATGCCTCGGGCTCGGAGTCGTGGAGCAGCGTGAAGGAGTGGGCGGCGGTCCCGACGGTCGAAATGCCATAGCGTCGCCCGGCCTCCAGGTTGGACGTGCTTGCGAAGCCGCCGATAATCGCGGCCCGTGCCGCAGCCACGGCGGACTCCTCCTGCGTGCGGCGCGACCCCATCTCAATGCACGGCCGGGAGCCGGCGGCACCGGTCATTCGCGAAGCGGCGGAGGCGATGGCGCTGTCGTGGTTCAGGACGGACAACAGGTACGTCTCCAAGATGCACGCCTGAGCGAAACTGCCCTCGACAATGAGGATCGGTGAGTGCGGGAAGTACGCCTCGCCCTCTGCGTAGCCCCAGATATTGCCGGTGAACCGGAAACGGGACAGCCAGTCCAGTGTGGCGTCGTCGACCACCTCCGCGGCTGCCAGGGCATCCAGCTGGGAGGTTTCGAAGCGGAAGTGCTGCAGCCCCTCAAGCAGCCTGCCGGTGCCGGCAACGACGCCGTAGCGCCGCCCCTCGGGAAGCCGGCGGGTGAAGACCTCGAACACCGAGGTGCGGTGTGCGGCCCCCGAATGCAGGGCGGCCTGCAGCATGGTCAACTCGTAGTGGTCGGTATAGAGCGCGGAGTTGGGATGCTGCCAGGTGCTATTGGGGCTCACACGAAAACTCTAGCCCCGCGTCCGGCCAATGAGTACCGTCGGTTTCACGTCAGGTAAGGGCAGTCGCCGACCTACAATGGGGATCATGAGTGTTGGCGTTGTTCCCGAAACCCACCAGCGTGAGGAAACCGACGTTGACCACCTGACGAGTATCGACGTGCCGTGGGTTGTGATTGTGTGGAATGATCCGGTGAACCTCATGAGCTATGTGACGTACGTTTTCCAGACGTACTTCGGTTACAGCGAAGCGAAGGCCCGCACGCTGATGCTCGAGGTGCATGAGCAGGGCCGATCGGTGGTTTCCACCGGCTCGCGCGAACAGGCGGAGCGGGACACCGTGGCGATGCATTCATTCGGTTTGTGGGCCACTTTCCAGACAGCGGACGCATAGGGGAGAAGCAGGTGGCAAAGGCATTCAAGGCAACGCGGCGCGGTATCGCGGGTGAGTTCGAGGCAGGCGAGCTGAGGCTGCTACGCCGCCTGTTCGACGACGTCGTGCAGCTCCTTGAGCCTGAAGTCCGCGAGAACGAGGACCCGCTGGCGGCCCTGGTCGGACTCGATTCAGAGGCCGTCAAGCCTGAAGACAGTGCGGTTGGCCGGCTGCTGCCGGATGCGGTGCGGAACGACGACGCCGAGGCCCTCGAGTTCAGGCGCCTCACCGAGCGCTCGCTTCGGGAGGACAAAGTCGGCGCGCTGAGGGGAGCCGCCCTGCTGCTGGAGAACCCCCAGGTTCTCCTGAATCCCGAGCAGGCGCAGATGCTTGCCCGCGCCTTCAATGACGTGCGGCTGGTCCTGGCGGACCGGCTCCGGATCGAAACGGATGAGGATGCGGCGCGTCTGCACGAGATCGCAGATCTGGAGGACGCGGAGGACCTTGAATCGTATCTTGCGCTGGTCTATAACTTCGTGACCTGGTTGCAGGAGGGGCTGATGCAGGCACTTCTGGGCGCAGCTCATCGATGAGTGATGTGACCAAGGACACGCCCTCTCGCTTAGCTAATGGGGGCGGCGCGTCCTATCCTCAAAGGATCATGAGTTCTGCCGCTGCCGACGACGCCGTCTTCCAGACTACGGAGGCGCCGATCGGCATTTTTGATTCCGGCGTGGGTGGTCTGACCGTGGCCCGTGCCGTGATCGATCAGTTGCCGCATGAGTCCGTTCTCTATGTCGGGGACACCGCTCACGGGCCATACGGGCCGCTTCCCATCGCGCAGGTGCGTGCCCACGCGCTCGGGGTGATGGATGAGCTGGTCGATTCCGGCGTCAAACTGTTGGTCATTGCCTGCAACTCCGCATCCGCAGCGGTGCTGCGCGATGCACGCGAACGCTACACGGCGCGCTACGGCATCCCCGTGATCGAGGTGATCCAACCCGCGGTCCGGAGAGCGGTCGCGTCGACGCGCACCGGTCGCATAGGAGTCATCGGGACCAGCGCAACCGTCGGCTCACGCGCATACGAGGACACCTTCGCCGCGGCCCCGCATCTGGAGATAGTCTCCGCGGCGTGCCCGGCATTCGTTGAGTTCGTAGAAGCCGGGATTACCGCCGGCCCGGACCTGCTGGCAACCGCCGCAGGCTACCTTTCACCCCTGCGTGATGCGGACGTGGACACGCTCGTTCTCGGCTGTACCCACTACCCTCTGCTCACCGGCGTGATTTCCTACGTCATGGGAGATTCCGTCACCCTGGTCTCCAGCGCGGAGGAAACCGCCAAAGACGTATACCGAGCCCTCGTCTCACACGATTTGCTGCGTACGGCCTCCACACCGCCGCGACACCATTTCGTTGCAACCGGCGACGCCGCGAGGTTCGAGGAGCTGGCGCGGCGCTTCCTCGGCCCGGAAGTACTGAGCGTTGAGCACGTTGACCGGGTGGCCGCCCAGTACCCGACAGGCAGCATGGCACGCATCACGCCGGAGATGATCTCCTCGGCGCGAGCGGATGCAGGTCCCGGGACACCCCAGCGATGAAATTGACCATCGTCGGATGCAGCGGCTCCTTTCCCGGCCCGCAGTCACCTGCTTCCTGCTACCTCATTACGGTGCAGGAAGACGGCAAGACCTGGCGGATCCTGCTGGACCTGGGCAATGGCTCACTCGGTGCCCTGCAGCGCTACATGGACCTCAGGGATATTGACGGTATCTTCCTGACCCACCTGCATCCCGACCATTGCATGGACCTTTGCGGGCTCCATGTCGCAGTCCATTGGGACCCGGAAGGATGGAACCAGCCACGTATTCCGGTCTGGGGCCCGGCCGCTACGGCGGACCGCATGGCAACGGCCTATGGCCTGGACCCCGAGCCGGGCATGCACGAGGACTTCGAGTTTCACTCCTGGGCGCCGCGTACGCCCGTGACGCTGGGGCCGTTCACCATTACTCCTTTCCCCGTGCTGCACCCCGTCGAGGAGGCATATGCGCTGCGGGTTGAGGTGTCGGATCCCGAAGCGCCCGGCGGCAAGCGGATCCTGACCTACTCCGGCGACACGGACGCGTGTGAGGGTCTGGTCGAGGCTGCCGCCGGTTCGAGCATCTTCCTCTGCGAAGCCGCGTTTCACGAGGGCCGCGACGACGCCATCCGCGGCGTGCACCTCACCGGCAAGCGTGCAGGTGACGTAGCTTCCGCTGCAGCGTCCCGGCGTCTGTTGCTCACCCACCTGCCGGTCTGGAATGACGCCGTGCGAACCATGGAGGAGGCCCGGACCAGTTACGCCGGCGACGTCGCGGTGGCGGTAGCCGGAGTCTCCTACGCAGTCTGACCCGGTGTCTCCTTAGCGCCGCCTAAGGAGTCGCCCGCCCCGAAGCGGCTCTGGCAGACTTGGCGTATGACTTCCGCTTCCTCACAGATTCCTGCGTCAACACGCGCCACTGTCCGTGCTGACGGGCGCGCGCCGGACCAGCTTCGTCCGATCAGCATCACCAGGGGGTGGTCCAACCAGGCCGAGGGCTCAGCCCTGATCGAGTTCGGCAATACCCGGGTGCTGTGCACGGCTTCACTGACCGCAGGTGTTCCACGCTGGCTCAAAGGCGAGGGCAAAGGGTGGGTGACGGCCGAGTACGCCATGCTCCCGCGCGCCACGAATACACGCTCGGATCGGGAATCTGTGAAAGGCCGGATCGGCGGACGCACCCACGAGATTTCCCGGCTTATCGGCCGGTCGCTGCGCTCCATCATCGATACGAGGGCGCTTGGGGAGAACACCATCGTGCTGGACTGCGATGTACTCCAGGCCGACGGCGGCACCCGCACCGCCGCGATTACCGGCGCCTACGTGGCACTGGCCGAGGCGATCCGTTACGCGAAGGAGCACGGCATCATTGCCCAGTCCGCCCGGCCGCTGACGGACACCGTTGCGGCAGTCAGCGTCGGGATCATTGACGGAGTGCCCATGCTGGACCTGCCATATGTGGAGGACGTGCGCGCTGAGACTGACATGAACGTTGTGGTGACCGGGAGCGGAAGTTTCGTTGAAGTGCAGGGTACTGCCGAGGGCGCACCGTTTGACCGGGCCGAGCTGGATGCCCTGCTTGACCTTGCACTGCTTGGCACCGGTCAGCTCGCGCAGATTCAACGGGACACCATCGGCGGGAGCGCCGGTGCCTGAGGCGCGGCTCGTCCTGGCTACGCGGAACGCCGGCAAGCTGCGTGAACTGCGCGCGTTGCTGCGCGACCAGGTACCGGGTCTCGACGTCGACACCCAGGTGATCGACGCCGTCGCGGCCGGTGCGCCCGATGTCGTCGAAAGCGGTGTGACCTTCGAGGAGAACGCGCTCCTGAAGGCCCATGCGGTCGCCGATGCCACGGGTATCCCCGCGGTGGCGGATGATTCCGGCCTGGCGGTCGATGTGCTGGGCGGCGCGCCGGGAATCTTCTCTGCCCGCTGGTCCGGCAGGCACGGCGACGACGGCGCGAACCTGCGCCTGCTGCTGGGCCAGCTCAGCGACGTACCACCCGATAGGCGGGCGGCGAGGTTTGTGTGTGCCGCGGCGCTCGCGCTGCCGGGCGGCGCCGAAACTGTGACCCGGGGCGAGCTGCGCGGCACGCTCCTTGCTGCTCCGCGCGGGGACGGTGGCTTTGGGTACGATCCAATTCTTCAGCCCGAGGGGCTGGACCGCAGCTGCGCCGAACTTTCAGCTGACGAAAAGAACTCGATCAGTCATCGCTCGAAGGCTTTCAGGGAACTGCTGGCCGCCCTCGTGGAGGCTCTGCGCTAAGCGTATCGACGGCGGTCCCCTGATGTGCTTTCTTCACTGCGATGCCTGATAGGGCAGACTTAACCGGGTTATGAGAACAGAACTGAGCACCATGGCGCCCACCCAGACCGGCAATGAATCCCTACTCGGGGGTGTCGCCGACTGGGCCGTCACCATGATGGAAACAATCGGGGCACCGGGCGCAGGACTCGCTATCGCCCTCGAAAACCTCTTCCCCCCGCTGCCCAGTGAAGTGATTCTGCCGCTGGCAGGCTTCACTGCGAGCCGGGGAGATTTTTCCCTCGCTGAGGCGCTGTTCTGGACAACTGCGGGATCCGTCGTCGGCGCGTACCTGCTCTATCTACTCGGTGTACTGCTGGGACGTGACCGGATGCGCCGGCTTGTGGCCAGGGTGCCGCTGGTGGACATTGAGGACGTGGACAGTGTAGAGGCCTGGTTCAACCGGCACGGTTACAAGGCCGTGTTCTTTGGTCGAATGGTGCCCATCTTCCGCAGCCTGGTGTCCATCCCGGCCGGCATTGAACGGATGCCGGTCTGGAAGTTCCTTGGCCTCACTCTCGCGGGAAGCCTGATCTGGAACACCATTTTTGTGCTCTCGGGATACTACCTTGGCGAGAACTGGCACCTCGTGGAGCAGTACGCGGACATCTTCCAGAAGCTCGTGATTGCCGCCGTGGTGCTGCTGGTCGCCTTCTTCGTGGTGAGCAAGGTACGCAAGGTCCGGCGTAGGCGCCAGTCGTCATGATGAGCCTGGCTGATGTGTGGCCGCTCTTCGATCTGGAGCTTCGTACACCGCGGCTTCGGCTGGCGCTTGTCCGTGACGAACAGCTGCCCGAGGTTGTCGACGCCGTACTGGCCGGAATCCACGACCCGTCCGTCATGCCGTTCAGTGTGCCGTGGACCGAAGCGCCGCGCGAGCAGCTGATACGCGAGACAGCCAAGCACCAGTGGCGCCAGCGGTGCACTGTGGAGCCCGGGAACTGGACTTTGAATTTCGCTGTGGAGTTCGAGGGCCGGGTGGTGGGCATGCAGGACGTTTCTGCACGGGACTTCGCGTTGCTGCGGACGGTCCACAGCGGTTCCTGGCTCACCCAGGCCGTGCAGGGTCAGGGGCTCGGCAAGGAAATGCGTGCCGCCGTCGTACTGTTCGCCTTCGATTACCTGAACGCGACGGCCGCGCTGTCCGAGGCGGCCGAGTGGAACGGCGCGTCGCTGGGAGTGTCGAAGAGTCTCGGCTACCGCGCGAACGGCGTGTCCGACGTCGTCGGCCGCCCCCGAGAAGTGATCCGACTGGTGCATATCCGTCTTGAGGAGGAGTTCCTTACGCGGCCGGAGTGGAGCCTTCAGGTGAGCGGTTTCGAGCCGGTGAGGGCGCTGCTCACCGGCGGGTAGAGTGCACGCAGCATCGGCATGGTCCCAGCACCACTCCCAAACGTTGCCGAGCATGTCGAACAGTCCGTAGGCGTTCGGTAACTTGAGCCAACCTCCTGTGGCGCGCGTACGCCGTCGGTCGCTGTCCATGCGATAGCGGTGAGGTCGCCGTAGGTGGGCGTCGATGTGCCCGCCGTGCCTGCGGGCACAGTTGCCGTCTGGATGTCGATTAGCCGCATGCGTCCATTGTTCAGTGCTGTTCCTGCCGGACACGAAATTCCGCTTGACTTCCTCAGTCTTGGTTATATGGTTAGTTACATGAGTAATGAACCCACTAAGCGAGTATGCGGTACGCATCCGCGCAGACCGCGGTGGGCGTCGTGTTGATCGATGAAGGCCGTCCGATCTTCCTGCAGATAGCGGAGCGGATCGAGAGCGACATCATCGACGGCACGCTGGCCGAAGAGTCCCAGGTGCCGTCCACTAACGAATTTGCCGCCTTCTACCGCATCAATCCAGCCACCGCCGCCAAGGGCGTCAACCGGCTCGTCGATGACGGGATTCTCTACAAGCAACGAGGAATCGGGATGTTTGTTTCAACAGGAGCGCGCGCGGTGCTGATGCAGCGCAGACGCGAGCAGTTCTTTGACCAGTACGTACAACCGCTCGCCCGCGAGGCGCGAAAGCTCGGAATCGAGCCGGCGGAGTTGGCCGACATGATTCGACAGGGCGAGCACGCCATTCAAGGGGGAACACCGTGAGCAGCATCATCGACATCCAGGGCGTCACCAAGCGGTACCGGAAATTCGAGGCGCTGCGGGAGGTGACTCTCTCGCTCGAGCCCAACCGTATCTATGGGCTTCTGGGGCGCAACGGCGCGGGCAAGACAACGCTCATGTCGATTCTGACGGCGCAAGGTTTTGCCACCTCAGGGCAGGTACGGGTTTTCGGTGAGGATCCCTACGAGAACGAGCGCGTCCTCAGCCGGATCTGCTTCATCCGTGAATCGCAAAAGTACCCGGATTCCTTCAATGCGACCCACGCGTTCAAGTCGGCTGCGCTGTTTTTCCCGAACTGGAGCCAGGAGCTTGCGGACCGGCTTGTGGAAGATTTCCAGCTGCCGATGCGGCGCACCATCAAGAAACTCTCACGCGGCCAGTTGTCCGCTGTCGGCGTCATCATCGGCCTCGCCTCTCGTGCCGAGCTGACCTTCTTCGACGAGCCATACCTCGGCCTGGACGCGGTTGCCCGCCAACTCTTCTACGACCGGCTCGTGGAGGACTACTCCGAACATCCCCGCACAGTGATTCTTTCCTCTCACCTGATCGACGAGGTAGCGAACCTGCTCGAACACGTGATTGTGATTGACCGGGGGCGCATCCTCATGAACGACGAAGCCGAAGCCATCCGCGGCTCAGCCTTCACCATCGTGGGCTCCGCCGAGAAGGTGGCGGACTTCCTCGGGTCACGGGAGGTGGTCCACACCGACAGGTTCGCTTCTCTTGCGTCGGTCACGGCCCTCGGCACACTGACGCAGGAGGAAATCCGGACTGCCGCCGACCTGGGGTTGGAACTGGCCCCGGTCTCACTCCAGCAACTCATCGTCCGCAAAACCCTGGCCGCCTCCACTGCGCCCAGCACGACGGCGGACGCCCACTTCTCGGAGGTAACCCAATGAACCGCGTCATCAAGGTCATGCGTATGCAGCTGACCAACCGGTGGATCTTCATCGGTATTCCGATCATCATCCTGGTGGGCTCCTTCGGCCTCTCGGTTGCCATCTGGTCGTTCATTCCCTACGAGGGCGCCAAGTACTCCGGCGGTTCACAAGCCGTCATGTGGTACTTCTTTGCGCTGGGCATGCAGTCGCTGACGCTCACCTTCCCCTTCTCGCAGGGGCTGAGCATCACCCGGCGCACCTTCTTCATCGGCACGATGATCCTGTTCGCAGGTATAGCACTGGCCACTGCGCTGCTCTATTGGCTCATGGGCCTCATTGAGCAGGCGACCGGCGGATGGTGGGTGAACGGGCGTTTCTTCGCCATCGAATGGATCGCCGACGGCCCCTGGTATCAGCCGATCGCGTTCTACTTCGCCACGATGATGGCTCTCTTCCTGATCGGATTCTGGTCGGCGACCATCTACAAGAGGTGGCAGGCCACCGGGCTGGTTGTCGCCGGAATCAGCGTCGCACTCCTGCTGGTCGCGGGAATGTACATCGTGGGTACACGCAACGCGTGGCCTGAAGTGGGACAGTTTCTCGCCTCGCAGACGCAGCTGAACGTGGCTGGCTGGCTTACAGTCCTCGTCCTCGCACTGGCGGGTGGGTCCTTTCTCACCCTCCGCCGGGCGGTGCCGTAGCGGGAGCAGCCGGCCGGTGCAGCAGTCGGCTGGCCAGCCGCCGTCGTCGTGGCTGGTATGGAACGCTGCTCTTCGAACGCCACACGGCGCCGCCTCCGCGGGAGGGTACGCTCCACCGACTAGCGTGTCTGAAGTGGGAATTGAGTTCACGGCGATCGACTTCGAGACGGCAAACGGATTTCGGGGATCGCCGTGCGCCGTTGGGCTCAGTAAAGTCCGCGACGGGAAGATCGTCGAGGAAGCGCACTGGCTGATGCGGCCGCCCGAGGGCCATGACCGCTTCGATTCCCGGAACGTTGCTATCCACGGGATCACAGCGGACATGGTTGCGAACCGCCCCCGCTTCGGAGAGCTTTTCCCGGAGATCGGCGCGTTCATCGGTAACGACGTGCTGGTGGCGCACAACGCCGCATTTGACTTCGGGGTCATCCGTTCCGCGCTTGAGGTATCCGGCCAGCCCGGGCCCGCCTACGACTACGCGTGCACCGTCCTGCTTTCGCGACGCAGCTACTTCCTCGTCTCCTACTCCCTTCCGTACGTGGCCGAGGCTGCGGGGGTGCCGCTCGTGAATCATCACGACGCCGTGGAGGATGCCCGCGCATGCGCCGGCATCATGGTGGACATCGCCCGGCGCGCGGAAGCCGCCTCCGTTGAGGAGCTGGTCACGGGTCACCGGCTGCGGATGTCCCGGCTGGAGGCCTATGAACCGGGCGTCTCGGAAATCTCGAAGGCTACCCTGACGGCGTTGCAGCGCGGACCCGGAAGCGGCTGGGCGGGATGGCCGGAGGAGGGACTGAATCCTCCACCCAACCCGGCGGCGGATCCGGCACACCCGCTGTTCGGCCAAACGGTGGTCTTCACCGGCGACCTCGGCATCCCGCGGCCCCAGGCGAAGCAGCGGGCCGCTGTGCTCGGCGCATCGCCGGCGAGTTCCGTAACCCGCAGGACCACCGTGCTGGTGGTCGGCAACGGCTTCGTCGCATCGGATTTGCGGAGCGGCAAGGTGACCGGCAAGGCCCGCCGGGTAATGGAGCTGCACAACCGTGGGCAGAACATCGAAGTGCTCTCCGAAGCCGAATTTCTGCAGATGACCGGCGGACGCTGGCCTGCGAACAGCCAGTAGCAGGCGGGTTCAGGCGCCGATTGACGCGGCGAGCCTGCTCGCCATTTCCATGACGACGCCGGATCCCTCCAACGTTTCGATCGCACCCTCGGGGAGCGCGTCAATGCCATGTACCGCCCCCACGATGTTGCCTGCCACCGCGGCGGCGACTCTCGAGCTTTCACCACTCGCGGCTGCGGCGGTGAGGAGCGCGCTGAAGGAAGCGGCGCCGTCGTCGTCGGCCGTCCTCAGCGCAAGCCGAACGGCGGTGCAGAGGGTCTGTGAAGCGTTCTGGCCGGGCGGTTCCAGTGCTTTGCCCATGCCCATGCCGGTCACCAGCGCTCGCAGATCCGTAGCGAGGCTTCCGGCGCCCAGTGCTTCGGCCTGTGGGGCGGCGGCCTGCACGGCGTCCGGTAACGGTTGTTCCCGGATCGCGATCTCATGCACCAGCCCGGCAAGGACGGCGGACGAGTGCTGCGCATCCCGGTGGCCGTGGGTGATAGCGGCCGCGTCCCGGGCCAGGCGCTCGGTCATCGCCGCCGGAACGTTGGGAAGCAGGCCGAAGGGAGCGGACCGCTGAAGCGCACCGGCGCCGTCGTCGGCGGATGCCAGCGGGCGCTGGCGGCTTCCCATCTGCCCTCCGCCAAGCGAACTCAGGTTCGTGGGGTCGGGATTCCGGCGTTGCCGCATGACCTCCTGTTGGTCGAGCCACCGGGAAGGAGGGGCCGGAGCGGACGACGGCGGCGCCTCACCCTGGGTGCGAAGCCAGCGCAGGTAGGCGAGCCAGAGGCAGGCGGTCTCGTCCGCGGCAACGCCGTCGTTAGCCCACTCAAGGGCCTCGGTCAGGCCGTCGACGGTATAGAGGGTCAGCTGTGTTGCGTCGCCGAAGGAACGGCCCGAGGTCGCGGCGGAGGCTTCAGCGAGCGCCCCGCCGAGGAGCGATCCGGTGATTCGGCTGCGGAGTTCAGGAGGCTGTGTCACGGAGAACAGTCTAGGCACCGGCAGAGCGGGATCAGGCTCGTCAGCGCGCCTTCAGGAAATTTCCAGAATCGGATGGAACGCTGGGGGAGTTTGCTCCCCGGTTGGCGAGCTGACTCCAGGCCCACATCCCATCACGCCGAAGGATTTCCATCTGATGCAAGAAGCAAGGTCCGAAGCCCATGCCACCAATGCAGCGCGCGATGAGACGAAGCCCGGGCTGCTGGCCGCCTCGCTGATCGAGGCGCTCGGGGCATTCTTCATTGTTCTGGCGGGTCTTGGCGTCACAATGCTCAATCCCCAGGGAGGATTTGGTCCGGGTTTCGCATTCGGACTGGCGTTCCTTGTTGTCATTGCAGCGTTCGGCCGTCTGTCCGGAGGCTACTTCAACCCGGCCCTGACGCTTGGCCTTGCCATGGCGGGCAGGACGCCGTGGCGAGCGGTCCCGCCTTTAATTGTTGCGCAGACGGTTGGCGCACTCGCGGCGGCAAGCTTCTTCTGGCTGATCTTCACAACCCACCCGCAGGAGATCCAGATCGCCGGGCTGTTCTCGACCGCGGCGAACGGCTACGCGGAAAACTCGTCTACGCAGTTCCCCCTTGCGAGCATCCTCCTCGCTGAGGTGGTTGCCGCTGCCCTGCTGACGGCGGTGGTGCTCGGCTCCACCGGGCGGCTGGCCAGCCGATCCGCCGCCCCTTTCGCGATCGGGCTCTCCTACGGGGTACTTCTTACCGCACTGGCACCCCTCGACAATGGCGGGTTGAACCCGGCACGATCGCTCGCGGCCGCCGTGTTCGCCGAACCGTGGGCGCTGCAGCAGGTGTGGCTTTTCTGGGTTGCGCCGCTGCTTGGTGCGCTCATCGCCGGGCTGCTGTACCGAAGCGTTGAATTGGGACAGCGAGTGAGCGCTGAAAAGTCCTCCGACGACGTCTCACGCCACGACGTTGCCCCCGACACCCGCCCGGCCGCTCCGGCAGTGGCCGGTTCAGCGGTTGCGGCGGCCGCTTCCCACCACGAGGGGCACAACGCTCCGGCGATGCGCGACGGTGAGCCGGGCACGGACGAAGCCCGCACGTTCTTCGAGGACTCCTCGCCTGAGGAGCCGGCGCACCCGATCGGAAACGACAACGACGACGACGCCGGCCAAACCCGCCACAGCCAGGGTTAGCCTGCCGCTGCGACGCTCGGGAGAAGGCCCGGTGCAAGCTTCGGGCAGCGCAGCAACGGCTGGCGTTGCAGCGGCGGTGGCGCCCGGTCCGGCGTTGCCGCCCGAAACTGTCAGAGGTGCCCGGTAGCTTGGAAACATGAGGTTACTCCACACATCCGACTGGCATCTGGGCCGCTCCTTCCATGGTGTCGGCATGCTTGAAGCGCAGCAGCTTTTCGTGGATCAACTGGAGAAGACGGTTCGCGAGGAAGAGGTGGACGTTGTCCTGGTCTCCGGGGATGTCTATGATCGTGCGCTGCCCGCGGTTGACGTAGTGGAGCTGTTCGATGAAGCCCTGGAAAGGCTTACGGTAGCCGGCGCGCGGGTAGTGGTGAGCAGCGGGAACCATGACTCCGCGGTCAGGCTTGGTTTCGGCGGCAAACTGATCGAACGTGGCGGAGTGCACCTGCGCACCCGGCTCGAGGACATTGCGCGGCCAGCCCTGTTTCCGATGGACGGGGACGCTGAGGTGGCTGTCTACGGTCTGCCCTACCTGGAACCCCGTATGGTCGCTGATGCACTGGGTTGCGAAGCTCCCACTCATACCGCGGTAACCGCTGCCGCAGTGGACCGTGTCCGGGAAGATCTGGCCAGGCGGCGTGAAACGCACACTGTGCACTCGGTGGTCATGGCCCACACGTTCACCAGCGGTGGCGTGGGATCGGATAGCGAGCGTGAGCTCAGCATGGGCAACCTCGGGGTGGTTCCGCTCGAGATTTTCAGCGGGTTCGATTACGTGGCGCTCGGGCATCTCCACGGCAGGCAGCGGCTCGCCGACCATATTCGCTACTCGGGATCTCCTCTGCCCTACTCGTTCTCTGAAGCCAGTCATACCAAGGGGGCTTGGCTCATCGACCTGGACGGGAGCGGGGTGACCGGCATCCGGGAAGTTTCCTGGGAGCCGCCGAAGCGGCTGGCCATCCTGAAAGGGTCCATCCTCGAGCTGCTGGAAATGCCCGAATACCGGTACGCCGAAGCCGCATGGTGCCACATCACGCTCACTGACTCCGAGCGGCCACGGCAAGCAATGGAACGGTTGCGCGCGCGCTATCCGGGTGCCCTTGTGCTGGCATTCGAACCTGCTGCCAGCAATGAAGCCACACGGATGACCTACAGTCAGCGGATTGCGCAGGCGGCTGATGACAACGCGGTCTGTTGCGGATTTCTCGAGCATGTTCGTCAGCGGAAGGCCGATTCTGAGGAAGCCGCCCTCTTCGCCGAGATGATCGACACCATGCGCGCAGCAGAGAGCGGTTCATGAGAATTCATCGGCTAGAGATTCAGGCGTTCGGCCCCTTCGCCGAGCGGCAGCACGTCGATTTCGACGCCCTCACCGAGCAGGGATTGTTCCTCTTGAACGGCCCAACCGGGGCAGGAAAGTCCAGCGTGCTCGACGCCGTCTGCTACGCGCTCTATGGTTCGGTACCGGGTGCCCGGCAGACCGCGAAGAGGCTGCGAAGCGACCACGCCCCTGAGAACCTGATGCCGGAGGTCGTCTGCGAATTCTCGGCCGGTTCACGGCGGCTGGAAGTCACCCGTAACCCCGCGTGGCAGCGTCCGGCGAAGCGTGGAAACGGGACTACGCCCGAGCAGGCAAAAACCCTCCTGCGTGAGCGCGTGGAGGGGCAGTGGATCACCCGTTCAACCCGGAACGACGAGGCAGGCGCCGAGCTCCAGTCCCTCCTCGGCATGAACCGCGAGCAGTTTACGAGGGTGGTGATGCTGCCTCAGGGAGAGTTCGCAGCCTTCCTTCGGGCCGACGCGGCTCCGCGCGCTGAACTCCTGCAGCGGTTGTTCGCCACTGACCGGTTCTCCACGGTGGAACAGCTGATTGCCGACTATGCGGCGTCGGCGGCTGCACGCCGCGAGAAGGCGGAGAGTGAGCTGGATGCTGTGCTGGCCAGGGCCATGGAAGAAGTACGGCGTCACGGTCTGGAGAATGATGAGTGGGAGGACGTACCCGGTGAAGATGGAACGGCAGAGAATCAGCCAGGGCAGCCCAGCCTGATCATTCTGCAGGACCGCCTGATGTCCGCCGTACAGCGGGGGCGCGAACGGGTCGCGGACCTGAAATTCCTGCGGGACGCAGCCGCTGGGAAACGCTCCCAGCTGGAGGATGATCGTCGGAACCGCACGGGCTATCAACGGCTGCAGGTGGAGGCGGAAAGCAACCGGAAGAATCTCTTGATAGCGGCCGAGCTACAGAAGGCACTCGAAAACCATCGTCGCGCACAGGTCCTCGAAGGACCGCTGCAGGCACGGGACCAGTGCCGGGAGGAACTGCAGCTCCGGGAGGAGAGCCTGCGCTCGGCGGTGACCAGTTTGCGCCGGGACGGGCCGGCTGACAGGGAAGTACCTGAGCTCATGGAGTTGCTCAGCGACGAACGCCTCGAGGGACTGGAGGTGGCGCATGGCCGCATCCGCGAGGAACTTGCGGCCACGCTCGCAGCCCAGCCGCAGGAGCGGGAGCTTACGGGCCTCCATACGCGAATCGCGAGCGCAGAGCAGAAAGTCGAGGAGTATGCCTCCGATGCCCACCGGTGCGCTCATACGCGCAAGGAACTGGAGGCGAAACTCGAAGCCGGCACGGCTGACTTGCACGCTGCCGAGACAGCCTCCGCTCGCGCCGCCCGTTTGATCGCCGAGTGCGAAGAAGTAATCGGTAGGCTCGCCCTCCACTCCGAGGCAGAGACCGCGGAGCAATCGTTGGAGCATCTCGAAGACCTGCACAGAACTCACCTGGCGTTGTTCCTCGAGGCAAAGGAAAACTGGCTCGAGAAATTGCGGCTGCGTTTGGAGCAGGCTGCTGCGGAGCTTGCTGTCGGGCTGCGGGAAGGTGAGCCGTGCCCCGTTTGCGGTGGTGAGGAGCATCCGGAACCCGCGACCATCGGCGACCATGCTTTGGTGAGTCGCGAGGAGGAAGAACAAGCGCGCGCAGACCAGGAACGCGCTGAACAGCGCCTGCGTGAAACGGCAAAAGCCCGTGATGCCGCTGCGCTGGAGGCGGCAGGCCTCAGGGCACGCGTCGGGACGCTGGATCCGGAGGACGCCCGGGAAACCCTCCGCTCGCTCCAACAGGAATTGGCTGAGACGGAACTATTGGCTTCGGGGATTCCGGCTCTCTCCGCGAAGAAGCTCGAAGTCGAAAGGCTGCTCGCCGAGCTTGAGGGGCGGCAGCAGGAACTGGTGCGCAGCGAGTCGCGCGAATCGTCCCTCATTGCGGCCCTGCGGGAGCAGGCTGCCGCACTGACCCTGCGGGTGGACGCGGTCCGTGGAGACTACTCGTCGGTCGAGGAACGTGTGGCAGGGCTCCGGAAGGTGGAGGAAGGCATCGGAGGGGTCTGTTCTGCTATCAGCCGTCTGGATCACGCCCGGGAATCCTTTGCGACGGCGGAGAACGCGCTGCAGACCCGCCTGGCGGACAGTGGTTTTGAGCGCGACCAGGCAGTGCGGGAGGCGCTGCTGCCGCAGGGCCGGGCAGCTGAGGCAGAGCGGACAATCAGGGAAGCCGCAAGCACTGCGCATCGGATTGAGATCGAACTCCAGCGCCCGGAGAACCTTTCGGCGGCAGCCCTGGAGCGTGAGGGCGGTACTGTCCCTCGGGTCGAGGACATCGAGGAGGCTGCCCGGAGCGAAGAGGACGCGGCAACCAAGCTGGAACGGGCGGTGCTGGAAGTTGGCCTGCTGGAACAATCGGTGGTGCAGCTCGCTTCCTACGCCGACCGCGCGAAGACCCTTGAGGAGCGGCTCGAGCCCCTGCGCCGAGCGCACCAGCTTGCCAAGTCGGTGGCCGACACCGCGCGGGGTAACGGGGAGAACATCTACAAGATGAGCCTTGCCACCTACGTGCTCGCGGCCAGGCTTGAGCAGGTTGCAGATGCGGCTACGGAACGCCTTCAGCAGATGTCGGACGGCCGGTACGCGCTTGTACACAGCGACGCCAAATCGGGCAACAAGAAGTCCGGCCTGGGGCTTCATGTCACCGACAACTGGACAGGGACGAGCCGCGACACCGCCACCCTGTCCGGTGGTGAGTCATTCATGGCGTCACTGGCGCTCGCATTAGGGTTGGCCGACGTTGTGCAGCAGGAGTCCGGGGGCCTGGACATTGAGACACTCTTCGTCGATGAAGGATTCGGCAGCCTGGATGAGCAGTCGCTGGAACAGGTGATGGACGCGCTCGAGAACCTGCGCGACGGCGGGAGAGTAGTTGGACTTGTCAGCCATGTTCCCGAACTCAAACAAAGAATTCCAGCGCAACTGCACGTGCTGAAGGGCCGGACCGGGTCCACCCTCCGCTTCGTGGATCAACTGCAGCGGGTGTAAAATCAGGGTGTTACCGGGTTCGGCGCATCGGGAGGAGGGACGATGCGCGCTTTGAAGTACCGGAAAGAACATGGCCAAGCTATCCGCCGCGGATTCCCGCCGCACGCACAGTCCCACACCCCCTGAATCTCCTGAGGTGCAGAAGGGCCGCTTCAGCCGCCTTCCCGCCATAGCCGGCAAGACCTTCATTCCGCTCGGTCTCATTGCCCGGCTGCCGTTGGCGATGCTCACCGTGGGCGCGCTCACCCTGGTCACTGCTGTGAGCGGATCCTACGCCGCAGGTGGCTTCGCGGCGGGCGCGGTCGGAATTGGTTCAGCGCTCGGTGCTCCGACCCTCGGATTCCTCGCCGACAAGGTGGGGCAGCGGCCTGTTCTGCTTGTCGCGGCTGCACTCAATACGCTGGCCATCGGCGGTATGGTAATCGTCGGCTACGCCGGTGGATCGGGCGTCGCACTCATCCCCACCCTGCTTGCCGCCTTCGCCATGGGCGCCACCTGCCCGCAGATCGGCCCGCTCGCCAGGGTTCGCTGGATGTCTTTGACCGAAGGTCATCGACCGGCTGACCTGGACACGGCCATGTCCTACGAAAGCACCGCCGATGAACTGACCTTCGTGCTCGGCCCGGCACTGGTGGGTCTGCTGGCAAGCCTCGTTGCTCCATGGCTTCCACTCGTACTCGCGGCAGGGTTGACTGTGGTGTTCGTGTCAGCCTTCGCCGTGCATCCGACCGAACAGTCTGTTATACCGCTGCGGAGACGGCCTCGCACAAAGGCGCGGCTAACGGGCTTCCGTTCGGGCGGCGGAAGGCGCGGAATCGCAGTGGCGGTGCCCATCCTCGGAATGGTGATGATGGGAACCTTCTTCGGTTCGACCCAAACAGCGCTGATCGCTTTCGCGGGCAGCTTCGACGCTGCCTCCTCGGCCGGGCTGCTGTACTCGGTCATGGGCATCAGTTCTGCAGTGGCGGCCCTCTCAGTCGCCTACTGGTCACAGCGCTTCAGCCACCCATTGCGCTGGATCGTGTCCGCTGCCGCCATGTGCGCTGCGGCGCTGTTGCTGTTCCTGCCGCAGGGCATCCCGCTCATGCTCCTCGTCCTATTCGTGCTCGGCATACCGGTTGGTCCCACAATGGTCACTATTTTCAGCATCGGCTCGCTGGTGGCACCTAAGCATCTGGTCGGAACGGTGATGACGCTCCTTGCAAGCGGCATTGTCGCAGGCACGGCCCTGGGTGCCTCGGTGGCAGGCGCCCTCGCGGAACGCGGTGGACTGAATGCCTTCGCGGTTCCTGGGATGGCGGCCGGCGGCCTGTTGCTGCTCGGGATCCTGTCAGGTGTCGTGGTGCGGAAACACCGAGCTGCATAGCGCGTCGAAACTTCCCCGCACTCGCTCCGCTCGCACGGGTACCCCGCGTTTCTAGCGCGTCGAAACTTCCCCGCACTCGCTCCGCTCGCACGGGTACCCCGCGTTTCTAGCTGAGTTGGTTCTCGATCGTGCGTGCGCTGTTGGCGATGCGGGCCCCAAGTTCCGCAGGCGGATGCGCCGAACGGATATAGACCACTGCCACCGCGGCCGGCAGGCGACCGGGCAGCAGCACGGGAGCGGCGACCGACGACAGTCCGGCGATCACCTCGTCATGGCTTGTGGCGAAACCCGTGTTCCGGGCGAGCCGTGACTCCTCCCGATAGGGTTGCGCGGGCGCCAGTCGCTGCCACTCTTCTTCGCTCACCGCGGATTGGATAGCGATTCCGGGCGCCCCGGCACTGAAGGCATGCCTACTGCCCGGACGCTGCGCGACAGCAGCAGTGGAGTCGCGGGGTTCCACGGTCACGAGCGTCACGCAGTCGTGCTTATCCCAGACCGCGATGAACGCGGTCATTCCCAGTTCATTCGCCAGCGCAGTCAACTCGGGCAATGCTGCGGCCTGCAGATCCCGAGAAACCCCCCGCGCTAAAGCGGCGAGTCCAGGCCCCGAGGAGACTCTTCCCGCGCCATCGCGCACAACCAGGGAGTGGTCCTCCAGGGTTCGCACTATTCGATAAGCAATTGATCGATGGACACCGAGTTCGGCAGCGACGTCGGCAATGCTCAGGGCGTTTGGGGAGTCGGCGAGGATCTCCAATGCACGCAATCCACGCGACAGTGTCTGCGAATGTTGGGACATTGTGTCGGAAGTCACATCACGGTATTATTCACTATCAGAACGGATTGTTCAACTATCGAACATCCTTCGAGTCGCCGAGGATGGCAGGCATCCACGGGAGGCGATTGAGGAGTATGATCTAAACCACAATTACCGAACGTTCTGTCGGTAATTCAAGTCCGTCCACTTGGAGTAACAATGACGTCTTCAACAGCTGCCCCGCGGCAGCGCATGTCGCGGGAGGACCGCAAGGTAGTTGCCGGCACCATGGTTGGCACCACCATAGAATGGTATGACTTCTTCATCTTCGCCCAGGCAGCCGGGCTCATCTTTGCACAGCTGTACTTTGCGCCGCTGAACGAAGACAGCCCCGGCCTCGCCCAGTTGGTTTCCTGGGCCACCATCGGCATCAGCTTCTTCTTCCGGCCGCTCGGCGCCGTCGTCGCCGGTCACCTCGGAGACCGCATCGGGCGCAAGGCGATGCTGGTGTTCACCCTGGTGATGATGGGTGCATCCACGGCGCTGATCGGCCTGCTGCCCACCTATGCACAAATAGGGGTTGCAGCACCAATCCTTCTGATGCTCCTCCGTATCCTGCAGGGATTCTCGGCAGGAGGCGAGTGGGGCGGCGCCGCCCTGATGGCGGTGGAGCATGCACCCGTCAATAAGCGTGGCTTCTGGGGGGCGTACCCTCAAATCGGCGTTCCCGTCGGGATGATCCTCGCGACGCTGGTTCTGTTCATGCTGCGGGCATCCATGTCACCAGAAGACTTCCTCGCCTGGGGCTGGCGCGTCCCGTTCCTTCTGTCAGTGGTGCTGATTGTGGTGGGCTACTTCATCCGGATGGCCGTTGCCGAGAGCCCGGTGTTTAAGGAAATGGCTGAGCGAAAGCAGGAATCGTCAGTTCCGCTCGCCGAACTTTTCCGGCACAACACAAAGCAGGTACTCCTTACTGCGGCGATCTTCATCGCCAACAACGCAGCCGGCTACTTGCTCATCGCGTTCTTCTCCGCCTACGCACAGCGGGAACTGGGTATGCCGGGCGGACCCGTATTGTTCGCGACCCTGCTGGCCTCCTTCGGTTGGCTTATCTTCACGATGTACGGCGGTATCCTCTCCGATCGGATTGGGCGGGTGCGCACCTTCCAGATTGGCTATGCGCTCGTTTTCCTCTGGATGATCCCGCTGTTCATGATGATCGACACACGCAGCGTTCTGGCCTACGGTGTGGCGCTGTTCGTACTGACCATCGGCCTGGGCCTCTCCTATGGGCCTATGTCGGCGATGTACGCCGAAATGTTCCCGCCGAACGTGCGGTACTCGGGCATCGGCATCGGATACGCGCTCGGGGCCATCTTCGGTGGTGCGTTCGCGCCCCTGATCTCCGAAGCGTTGCTTGACGGCACAGGTACCTCGATATCGATTTCTCTCTACATCATGGGTCTCTGCGTCATCTCGTTCGTCGGCGTAAGCATGGTTAAAGAGACTCGTGGCGCACCGCTGCGTGTGTCGGAAGTACACAAGGAGTCCACCGGCAAGTAAGCAAACCCCGAAGGCCGCCCGGCGCCGTCGTCGTCGTTCTATCATTGACGAGGACGACGGCGTGGGGCGGCTTTTCGCTGTCCGTTGAGCGCTTGCGAGCCACCACGCCACCATGGATAGTGCCATGGGTAGTTCTCCCCATGGTTGATTCCGGAGATAGTTCGTAGAATTCATAACAAGACGGGCCTTGTACGAGGGGCCCGCCACCGGGCTGACGGGCCCGGGTTTTGAAAGGCCGGCTCGCCAGGTTTCCCCCAAACCCTCCCGAGCTGGCCTTTCGCACGTTCGGAGTATTCGAACCACCCGGCGGACCCGCGGCGCTCAGGGACTTTGCTAGGCGGGCCGGGCCGGCTTGCGCTGCTGCAGCCCGAAAAGAAGCGCATCGAGTCCCACCTCGAACGCCACGTCCGCCTGGCGTCCGCTCACGCCCTTGTCCTGGGCCGCGACTGCAGTAGTGAACCGCGGATAATCTTCGGCAAGTTTGCCCGACTCGAAGATGGTCTCGGGAGCGGTCGCGTCGAAGGCCGAACCGAAGATGAAGGACTCCAGTGCGACGATGGCAGGGACGATCTGCTCCTCAGGCCAGCCAGCCTCCGCGAATCCGCGGGTGACCGCCTCGTACACGGCGAGGGTCTGCTTCGCACCGCTGACCGGCAGCACCGCGATGACCGGGATCAGCGGCGTGTGCCGCGTGAAGACGTCGCGGTAGGACCGGGCGAAGCGGCGCACTGCGTCTTCCCACGGCTCGCCTCCGAACCCGGATACGTCAACCTGCGTCATCACGTGGTCCTGGACCAGGATCAGTACGTCACCCTTGGACTCGACATGGTTGTATAACGACGACGGCGCCACCTGCAGGGCGCGGGCGAGCGACGACATGGTCAGGCCCTCATAGCCACGGGACTCGATCAGGGTGAGGGCCGCCTGGGTGATCGACTCCTGTGACAGGACCTTGTTGAGTGGTCTGCCTGCCGATCGCTGAGAACCTGTTGCGGTGGCCATACGTGGTGCTCCTGAAGTCTGCGCGATACCGGGAAGGCTTACCGGCCGCGGTCTGCCCGGTATCCACCGTAATCGAAGAGGAGTTATTGGGTTGCCACCGCGCGCTGGTTCCGGCAGAAGGGCACGCATTACTACCGGCGCGCAAGCAATGGCCGCTGCTACCGTAGTGCCATGCCTGAGATGCCTGAAGTTCAGGGGCTGGCCGAATTCCTGGGTAGCAAGCTTGTGCCCGGGGATGGGCCGCCCGCGGTTGTGCGGGACCTGCAACTGGGATCCTTCGCGATCCTCAAGACGGCGCAGGTAACTCCTGCAGCACTCGCAGGGATGTCCTTCACCGGTGTAGGCAGACGGGGCAAGTTCCTCATCCTGAGCCTGGACGGCGTACACCTGGTGTTGCATCTTGCGCGGGCCGGATGGTTGCGTTGGTCTGATGCCATCCCGGGGACCATACTGAGCCCCGGGAAGGGGCCCATCGCGTTGCGGTTGAGGTGTGCAGAACCGGACGGTTACGGTTTCGACATCACCGAAGCCGGCACACGGAAATCGGCGGCTGCGTACCTCGTCGAAGATCCTGCCGAGGTGCCCGGAGTGAGCAGGCTCGGGCCTGAGGCCTTTGACGTCGGCGGGGAGCAGTTCCTGTCGATGCTTCAGGGCCATCGGAACCAGCTGAAGGGCCTGTTGCGGGATCAGTCATTCATCGCCGGAATCGGAAACGCATACAGCGACGAGATTCTGCACGCGGCCCGGCTTTCGCCTTTCACTTTGGCGACAAGTCTCACTGATGAACAGCTTGCGGATCTTCATACGGCAATGCATTCAGTCCTCGACAATGCGGTCAAAGCGGCTGCCGGAAAGCCTGCGAAAGAGCTCAAGGACGCGAAAAGACGTGAAATGAAGGTCCATGGCCGTGCTGGAGAGACCTGCCCTGTGTGCGGGGATACCGTGTGTGAAGTGTCCTTCGCGGATTCAGCCCTGCAGTACTGTCCCACCTGCCAGACCGGTGGTAAGCCACTCGCAGACAGAAGAACGTCGAAGTTCCTCAAGTGAATCCCTCTGAGCGGAAGTCTCCACCCCATCCTGGGGGTGGCAGGCATAGGATCAGTAGCGTAAGCATCCGGTTCCAACCACGGAGGTAGTCATGACCAGTGAGCCACGCGATCACGACAAGGACGCTCAGGGCGAGGAGTCCAAGAGCACTGAGCCCGAAGGAACCATCCCCAATTCCGAGGACGGGGTAGGTGCTACGTCAACTGACGAGCCGAGCAGCTTCGAGCCGGAGGAAGACCCGGACGAAGACGCCAACTGAGGCAGCGGCCGTTACCCGAGGCTCGGTGCGCGGGAGGGCGGTTCGGGAATGTGTACGTTCCCGGTGGTAACGCCACCAGTGACGACCTCGTGAGCCTCGTCCTCGGCAGGCACGGAATGTGACAGGGTGAGCGGCGCGGCGTCGTCGTCCTTGTGGCTCTCCCAGGAGCGCAGGGCGACGGCGACCTCGTGCGCGTCGGGGCGCGCCTGTGGATCCCGTGAAGTCATCCGCTGCAGGAGGTCCTTCCACTCCGGGCCAAGCGACTCCGGTACCTCGGGGTCGCGCAGCAAGCGGGCGACGGCGGCTTCCACCACCGGCCCGGGGAAAGCCTTCACTCCGGTCAGGCATTCGAGGAGAACCAGTCCAAGGGAGTAGATGTCGGTGCGGGGCTCAACGGTGGCACCTTCGGCCTGCTCCGGGCTCAGGTAGTTGGCCGTCCCGATGGTGGCACCGTGGGCGGTTGACTGGGTGGCGTCTACCATACGCGCAATCCCGAAGTCCGTGAGCTTCGGATACAACCGGGTGTCCTGATCGCCCGAGTGGTACATCAGGATGTTCGCCGGCTTTACGTCGCGGTGGATGACTCCCTGCGTGTGGATGTAGGCGAGCGCGTCGGCGAGGTCTGCTCCCAGCTGTGCGACGTGGTCGGAAGGGAGCGGCCCGGATTTCAGGAGCTTGCGCAGGTCCAGGCCGTCGACGAGTTCCATGACGAGGAAGCTCGTGGTTTTTCCGGCGCCGTTGTCCTGCAGCCCGGCGTCGTGCAGCGTGACGAGCCCAGGGTGGTTCAGCGTAGACAGCAGCAGTGTCTCTGTGTGCTGGCGGCGGTAGTCATCATCATCGGAGGTGGTGGGGTTGAACACCTTGACTGCGACATCCCGGCCGAGGTTCCGGTCCAGTGCCCGAAACACCGAAGCTGCGCCGCCGGTACCGATCAGCTCAACCGGCTGGTACCGCTCAGCCAGGAGTTCATCCACGTGAGACCTCCGGGAAGAAAGAAGTTATTTAGGGTGAAAAGCGAGTGATAAGCATGCTGATCACCTTCAACATTCTACCTTGCCCGCGGCACACAGAAAGCCTTCCCCTACCCGTGGCGCCAAAAGTTCGGTAATTGTTACGCGGACAGGAACTCGATGGCCGTGCTCTTGAACGTCCTTGAGGTTACGGCGTTGGTGTGAGTTCGGCCGGGCAGCCAGAGGACCTCCGCCTGAGCGCTCAGTTCCGCCAGTTCAGGGAGGGTCCGTGCGCGTTCATCGGCCTCACCGGCGACGAATAGCAGCGGCATGTGTGGCACGGCATCGGAGGGCACGAACGGCTCCCGCTTGATTGCTTCGATCATGGTCAGCAATGCGAAGACATCATTCGTTGGGACCAGGCGGGCCATGGTGAGGAGCCCGGCGGTTGACTTATCCCCGATCGGCGTGCCGTCGGTCAGGAAGCGCTGGGCGGCAGCGAGGTCGAATTCGGCCAGCGGATCGCCGCTGCCGGGTCCTCCCAGCACCATCCGGCGCACAAGTTCGGGCTGAGTCGCGCCGAACTCCCAGGCAAGGCGGGAGCCCAGCGAGTAGCCGATGATGTCCACACCGGAGGCCGGATTGCCCTCTGTCAGCGGAACCACGTGCGCGTCCTGGAGTATTTGGAGGATATCGGCCCGGAGCCGGCTTGGGGAGTAGGCATCCATCTCCTCGGGGGCGGCGCTCGAACCGTGCCCCGGCAGGTCCACGGTGACCACTTTCCGGCCGGCGTCTGTCAATGCCCGGACCCAGCCGGAATCCTCCCAGTTCAGCTTCGCCGACGAGGCGAACCCGTGCAGCAGGAGGACCGGGGGGAGGGCTGACTCCTTGGCCGGCGCGGAGATTACGACGTTCAGCCGCGGGTCTGTGCCCTCCACCAGATGGTCGCTGTGCCGTCCCATGACATCCCTCAACTTTCTCTGCTCTCCGGTTGGACGCTCAGTCCTCGTCCAGCATCGCATTCAAGCGCACACGGCGCTTGTGTGCCTGCTCCTTCGGAACGGTGCCGACAATGCCCGCGGTGTCATCCGGCACCTCGAACACGATCAGCGGATCGCCCACCTTGACGACGTCGCCGGCCCCTGAATGAACTCTAACCACAGTTCCGGTCTGGGGCGACGGAAGTTCCACCGCGGACTTGGTGGTTTCCACTTCCACGAGGGGCTGATTCCGCTCAACGTGGTCGCCTTCATTGACAAGCCCTCAAGGTCGCCGGAGCGGTAGGGAACATCGAATCCGGTGACCCGCTCGACAGGCGCCTTCGGGCCGTGCGCCAAATGCAGTGCAAAAGAAATGCGGCGAAGAACTGTGCTCCATTGAACAGATCTCCGCCGCCCGGCCAGCAGTGGCCAACCCGTGTGACTTTAGTCACCGCTTCTGCCCGGATGCAAATCGGTGTCTATCTGGGTGGGCATGTCGGTTATGCCAAAGCGGCAGGTTTGGCTCGGCTGCATGGACTGCCGCTCCTGAAGTGAAAAGGACCCGGTATGACTGATGAACTCGACGCCGGATAATTGAACTGTTCAATGATCAGCCCCGGATGGGCGTACTTGAGGCTTCCCGCGTGCTTCGCGTGGCACGGGCGACGGTACAGGGCCCGTCTTGACCGGATGCAGCTCTCAGGTGTCATTGCAGGCTGGGGTCCGCGGATTGATCCACGCCGGCTGGGCTATCCCGTCACTGCCTACTGCGCACTGACGATCAGCCAGGACACAGGGCATGATGCCGTTGCGACGGCGCTCCGGGGAATCCCGGAGATTCAGGAACTGCACACCGTCTCGGGCGAGAGCGACCTGATGGCGAAGGTCGCTGCCCGCTCCAACTCGGATCTGCAGCGCGTCATCGACGCCATCATCGCAACGCGAACCGTGCTGCGCTCATCCTCGGTGATTGTCCTGAATACGCACTTCGAGGGGCGAACGCTTCCATTGATGCGGACGTCACCGGAGTAGCGAGTGTGCGTCGATTCGGTCCTTCTCGGAAACGGGTCTACAATGACTTACAGTCACATTGACTATAAGTCCCGAAAGCAAAAGCCAGGAGGAGGTGAACGATGGTGACCCCCGATTCAGCCAATGTCTCCGAACGGAGCGAGCAGCCGCCGTCGTTGGCTATCTCCACGGTGATTTTCGCATTGAGGCCAAGCGAATCCTCCGGGCGCCCCGCTCTGTGGCTGCCGCTGGTGCGCAGGATCCGCCAGCCCTACCTTGGGCAGTGGGCACTGCCCGGCGGACCGCTGGCCCACTCCGAGTCGCTGCAGGACGCCGCTGCGCGCAACCTCCTCGATACCACGGGCCTCGCTCCGAAATACCTTGAGCAGCTCTACGCCTTCGGAGGTTTGCACCGTTCTGTCGGCCAGCGGTTGGTCTCCATCGTGTACTGGGCGCTGGTGCAGCCGGACGAGGCTGAGCTGACGCGGGAGTCGACCAACGTGCGGTGGTTCCGGGCGGATCGGCTGGAGGCTCTCGCATTCGACCACAACGAAATAGTGGACTACGCCCTGTGGCGGCTGCGCAACAAGATGGAGTACGGGTCTATCGCCTACCACTTCCTGGGCGAACGGTTCACTCTCGCCCAGGTCCGCGAGGTGTACGAAGCGGTGCTGGACAGGCAGCTGGACCCGGCCAACTTCCGCCGCCAGTTGCGCTCTACGCCGCATATCCAGGAAACCGACGAATACCTTCAGGGCACGCGCCACCGCCCACCACGGTTGTACCGCTACACCGGTCCCGCACCGCTCTACGGAGCGAACCAACAGCCCAAACAGCCCGCAGCGGGCATGAACGAGTCCCAGTTACGGAGAGTCCCATGACGAGCATCAACACCGCAATCCAGCTGATCACCCGTGAGGACGCCGAGCGCCCGCAGGCGTGGGGGAGCACCTGCAGCCCGGAGCTGGCGAAGGGCCCGTGGGAGTTTGATGCGCCCGCAACACCTGAACAGGTCCCCGACTACGGTCCCGGCGCGTCCATGCAGGACACGGCACCCGCCAGCACCCCGCGTCAGGGTGAGCTGCCGGAGGAGTATCGGCTCGCCGGGGAAGCGGAGCTCGACGCCCGCATCGTCGCAGCGAAAGAGACGCTGGGGGACAGGCTGGTGATTCTCGGCCACTTCTACCAGCGGGATGAGGTTGTGAAGCACGCCGATTTTGTGGGCGATTCCTTCCAGCTTGCAAACGCAGCACTGACCAAGCCCGATGCCGAGGCGATTGTGTTCTGCGGCGTCCACTTCATGGCCGAGACCGCGGACATCCTGTCCCGCAGCGACCAGAGCGTCATCCTCCCCAACCTCGCGGCCGGTTGCTCCATGGCGGACATGGCCGACATCGACTCGGTGACCGATTGCTGGGAACAGCTCGAAGAGCTGTTCGGGACCGAGCCCGACGACGACGGCCGCCAGCCGGTCATCCCGGTCACCTACATGAACTCTTCAGCCGCGCTGAAGGCGTTCTGCGGCGAGCACGGCGGCATTGTGTGCACCTCCTCAAATGCGGCAACCGTACTGGAGTGGGCGTTTGAGCGGGGACAGCGCGTGCTCTTCTTCCCGGACCAGCACCTTGGCCGGAACACCGCCAAGGCGATGGGTGTCCCGCTGGAACAGATGCCCATGTGGAACCCGCGAAAGGTCCTGGGCGGCAGCAGCGAGCAGGAACTGCTGGATTCACAGGTCATTCTGTGGCACGGCTTCTGCTCGGTTCACAAGCGCTTCACGGTGAACCAGATCGAGAAGGCGCGGGCGGAGTTCCCCGGTGTGCGGGTGATCGTGCACCCCGAGTGTCCCATGCCCGTCGTGGACGCCGCGGATGAGGCAGGCTCCACGGATTACATCCGCAAGGCGATCGCCGCGGCGCCGGACGGCACCACCTTTGCCGTGGGCACGGAGATCAACATGGTCAACCGCCTGGCAGCGGAGTTCCCGCAGCACACCATCTTTTGCCTGGACCCGGTCATCTGCCCGTGCTCGACGATGTACCGCATCCATCCGGGATACCTGGCGTGGGTGCTCGAAGGATTAGTGGCAGGTGAGGTGCGCAACCGAATCACCGTGGACAGTGCCGTCGCGACGCACGCGCGGGTCGCACTTGAGCGGATGCTGGCCGCGAAGCCGTGACACGTGTCCTGGTTATCGGCAGCGGTATTGCCGGTCTGTACACCGCCCTGGAACTGCGTCGGCGGCCCAACACCGACGTCACCCTGGTGGCCAAGGGCGCGTTACGCGAGAGCAACACCTGGTATGCGCAGGGCGGAATCGCGGCGGTCCTGCCTGGTGCGGGGTCGACGGACAGCACGGGACGGCACGTGGCCGACACCCTGACCGCCGGCGCCGGACACTGCGATGAGGAAGCAGTCCGCGTGCTGTGCGCGGATTCAGCGACAATCATCGACCGGCTGCTTGCCCTCGGAACCCGTTTCGACAGGACCGACGACGGCGCCCTCGCCGTTGGCCACGAAGCCGCCCACGCGGCGCCCCGCATCCTTCACATCGGAGGTGACGCAACCGGTGCAGGTATTGCAGACCCGCTGATCCGGGCCGTCGAGTCCGATCCGCGGATCACCATTCTCGAACATACTTTCCTCGCGGATCTGACGATCAACGGCGGGCAGGTGACGGGCGCCGTCGTCGTTCGTGAAAATGGGGAAACCGTACCGCTGGAAGCCGACGCCGTGGTGCTGGCGACCGGCGGTGCCGGCGGGCTGTTCCGGCACAGCACCAATCCGTCCGTTGCCACGGGCGACGGCGTTGCGGCAGCCTGGCGTGCCGGTGCAGTGATGGCGGATCTCGAGTTCTTCCAGTTCCACCCGACCTCCCTGGACGTGGACGGGCATCCGTTGATTTCGGAAGCGGTCCGGGGCGAAGGTGCGGTGCTCAGGGATGCGGCAGGACACCGCTTCATGGCCGACTATCACCCCGACGGCGAGCTGGCGCCGAGGGATGTGGTCTCCCGCAGCATCGCCCTGCACCTGGCGAAGACCGGCGAAAGCCGGGTATTCCTGGACGCCACGGCATTCAGCACCGAGTTCCTGTCCCGCCGCTTCCCCACACTGACTGCTGTGACAGCGGCGGCGGGCTTCGTCTGGTCCCGGGACATGCTGCCGGTTGTACCGGCGGCACATTACTGGATGGGCGGAATTGCCACTGACCTGCACGGCCGCACCTCCCTTCCGGGCCTGTATGCGGTGGGCGAGGTGGCCCGAACCGGCGTGCACGGCGCCAACCGGCTTGCCTCCAATTCCTTGCTGGAAGGGCTCGTGTTCGGGTCCCGCGCAGCCGGCGCCATCACCGGTTCGGCTGGAACCTTGCCGGTGTTCGACGCGCAGGAAGTTGACCTGTCGGTGGGGCGCGAGACCGCCCGGCGCGACGACGTACGGCAGGTCATGTCCGAGCACGTCTGTGTGCTGCGCGACGAGTCCGGCTTACGCGTCGCCGCCAAGCAACTGGCCCAGTGGCGGGCTGGCGGATCGTCGATCAAGGACCGGGAAACCGCCAATCTGCTGCTGTGCGCACGGTTGGTCACCCACGCGGCTGCCCTTCGGAACGAGTCAAGGGGCGCACACTACCGCAGCGACTTCCCGGCGGCTGGTGCCGCCGTCGTTGGACCTACCATGCTCAGGAGCAGCACGTGAGATTTGCACTGGCCACCCCGTCCGCGGCCGAGGTCCACCGGATCGTCGCCGCAGCCCTGCAGGAAGACGCACCATGGGGTGATGTGACCTCACAGGCGCTGATCCCGGGTGACGCGCGGGCAGAGGCTGCGGTGGTTGCCCGCGAGGCCGGAATCTTTTGCGGCGAACAGGTGATCGAGGCCGCCATGCGGTTGACCGACCCCGGCCTGCAGGTCGCGTTCCAGGTTGCTGACGGGGAAGCGTTCGACGCCGGTGCTGTGCTGGCTACAGTGCACGGGCCTGCGAGATCGCTGCTGACGGCCGAGCGTGTGGCCCTCAATCTCGCGCAGCGGCTGAGCGGGATCGCAACGCTGACGGGGAAGTTCGTTGCCGAAGTGGCTGGTACGGCCGCCCGCGTTGTTGATACCCGAAAGACGACGCCGGGCCTGCGGGTCCTTGAGCGCTACGCAGTCCGGTGCGGTGGAGGGCACAACCACCGGTTCAGCCTGTCCGATGCCGTGATGGCCAAGGACAACCACCTTGCGATCCTGACCCAGGGCGGCGTCCTTGGGCTGACCGAGGCCCTTCAAGCTGCCAGGGCGCGGCTTCCCCACACCGTCCACTTTGAGGTGGAAGTGGACAGGCTGGACCAGATCGAACCGGTGCTCGCCGCAGGGGTGGACACCATCATGCTCGACAACTTCAGCCTTCCCGACCTTGAGACCGGCGTTCGGCAGGTAGCGGGGCGTGCGCTGGTGGAAGCGAGCGGCAACGTCCGGCTTGAGACCGTCGGGGCAATTGCCCGCACCGGTGTGGACATCATCTCCTCCGGGGCGCTGACCCACAGTGTGCAGGCGCTCGATCTGGGACTGGACATCAGGATCAGCGTCGACTCCACAGTGGGTGGTATGCAGTGATCTACCTCGACGCCGCTGCTACGGCGCCCGTAAGGCGGGAGGTTCTCGAGGCGATGTGGCCGCTGCTCACCAGCGACTACGGGAATCCGTCGAGCCACCACAGCGTCGGGGAATCAGCTGCCCGGGCGCTCGATTACTCCCGCCGCCTCGTGGCGAACGAGCTGAACTGCCGGCCGAACGACGTCGTCTTCACCTCCGGCGGCACGGAAGCCGACAACCTTGCCATCAAGGGCATCGCGTTGGGGCGTCCACGGGGCAGGCACATTGTCGCTTCGGCCATTGAGCATCCGGCGGTCCTGGAATCCCTGGACTACCTTGCGCGCCTGCACGGGTTCAGCATCGACTTGCTTCCGGTGACGGCCGAGGGGATGGTCGAGGAGGCCGTGCTGCGCAACGCGCTGACGCCCGAGACCACCCTGTGCACGCTCATGTACGCCAACAACGAGGTGGGCACGGTGCAGCCTGTTGCCGCGCTCGCAGCGGTGTGCCGTGAGTTCGGAGTGCCGCTCCATACCGATGCCGTACAGGCTGCCGGCTGGCTGCCGCTGGACACCGCGCAGTTGGGTGTTGATGCGATGAGCATTTCCGGCCATAAGATCGGTGCGCCCAAGGGCAACGGAGTGCTGTACGTCCGGTCACGGCTGCCGCTGGAACCGCTCGTTCACGGCGGGGGACAGGAGCGGGGCAAGCGGTCAGGCACTGAGAACGTTGCGGGCGCCGTGGCTGTTGCCACAGCTCTTCAGTTGGCCCAGAAGGAGCGCGAAACCGCTGCGGCTGCGGCAACCACCCGGCGCGACCATCTGATCAATGCCGTGCTGGGCGCCTTGGATGGTGCAGTCCTCACCGGCCACCGCGAGCACCGGTTGCCCAACATCGCATCGTTCTGCTTTCCGGGAACCAGCGGCGAGGCAGTTCTGCTGGAACTGGAGCGTTCGGGCGTGGTTTCCTCAAGCGGCTCGGCGTGCGCGGCGGGCGCAAGCGAGCCATCGGCCGTGATGCTCGCCCTTGGAATTGAGCCGGAGGTTGCCCAGACGGCCCTTCGCCTCTCGTGGACTTCTTCGACTACTGACGCCGAGATCGCGCTGGCTGCCCGCGCTGTCATTGCCTCGGTTCGGACTGTGCAGGGGCTGGGGAACCGGGTCTAGCGTCCTGTCCTGCCAGAAGAGCCGCTATCGCGTTCGGGTCCTCGACATGGGCGAAATGACCGGCTCCCGCCAGCACGACCGTCCGCGCGTGCGGGATCAGCGTCGTCAATTCGCGCAGTTCTGCTGCCGGGGTGAAGATGTCCTTCTCGCCGCGTACCAGAACCGTTGGACAGGAGATCCCACGCCACCTGCCGACGTCGTACTGTCTTAACGCGCGGGCCGCGGCAATGAAGGACGCCGGACGGGCGTCGCGCGCGAGGTCGGTGAAGACCTGCGCCCGAACGCCGGACGGATGGGCGAAGAACGGGGCCAGGGCGAGCCGGAGTAGGCCGGTGCGACGTGCGAAGCCGAGTAGCTTCGGTGCGGCTTTGCGCGTTCCCCCAAGGAATCGCATCAACGCATACATGCCCACCAGCGGCGCCATGGTGGGGTTCCTGAGGGGATTGCCGAGGGCGGCGGCAGCGGTCAGCGCTGTTGGTGAGAGTACGACGACGGCGCGCGTCTTGCCAGGCTCAGACGCGGCGATTTCCATTGCGAGCACCCCACCCATCGAGTGGCCGAAGATGGACCATGACCGGTAACCGAGCGCTCGCAGGACCGTCCTCACCGCGGCACCCTGCTCCTCGATCGTGAAGGGGAATGTGCCGGGAGAATCGCCCCATCCGGGCAGGTCGATGAGGACTATATCTGACTCCCGGCCCGGCGCGCGGGTGTCGAGCAATGCGCTGAATGTGCGCCACGAGCCGGATGCTCCGTGCAGGAAGACCCAGGGAGGTGCTGCCGGCGTCGTGCCTTTCCGGATCCGGACGGCTACGGGCCCGAGGCGCGTGGAGACGGTTTGCTTCATATAGGTGATTCTGCGCCGCGCCCGCGGCGGATGCCTCCCCGCGGTGCCTATTCCTGCATAGAGTTGGAGGCGGGGCCATAGCGAAAGGGGCTGATCATGGCACAACCAGTGCAGATCCGGATTGTGGGCGCGGGCATGATGGTGGCGGCTGCGGTCGTGTTGTCCGGCTGCAATGACTTCGTTATCGGTGACCGTCCGCCGAGCACGGCGCCTTCGGAACCCGCCGCGAGTGCATCGGCTCCAGTATCGACGAGTGCCACGCCGGAGGCGCTTCCCATGCTGCCCGAACGTCCCGCTCCAGGGGAGGGCTGGGTGGCCTTCACGGACGAGCAGCGTCTGGTGAGCTTCGAGCTACCCGAGGACTGGACCGTTGAACCGATCGAGGATCCCGGTGACGGGTTCGAAGAAGGGGGGCTGCACTTCGAGGTTCTGAACGCGGATGGGGACGCCTTGGCGGAGCTGCATACGCGCATTACCCCGCGCCGCGACGAGTGTGAGCAGGAGGCCGCGAGCCCCTACATAGTCCTTGCCAGCGAGCCCGTTGACATCCCCTCGGCTGCCGAGGCTGAAGGATCGATTGAACCACGCTTCGTCCTGCGGATCATCCAGGGCTTCCGCTTCTTCAGCTCCTACGGTGTGACTGACGTGGTGGGCGGTGCCGAAAATTCGGCCTGCGTTCTCCTCAACACCGTCCAGGGTCCGGAACACATCGGTCTGTATTCGTTCGGGGATCGCATTGCCCTGACGGCGCTGGACCCGTCCCAGGTGGGGTCCGGAACCGAGTCCTTCCCCACCATCGCGGATGCGCAGAAACGCTTCGACCAGACAGACTTCGACCAGATCCGACGGATGATTACCTCGCTCCAGGTTGCGAGCTGATTCATTTCGCCGGGCTCCGACTGGGCATGCGCTTCGCCGCTCGCGTGATGGCCCCGCCTGACCTCGCGTGATGGCCCCGCCTGACCTCGCGTGATGGCCCCGCCTGACCTCGCGTGATGGCCCCGCCTGACCTCGCGTGATGGCTCGGCCTAACTTGGGGGTGCCTTGCTCATGTCTGGCTGAAGCGTGTCTAGCTGGAGACGGCCTTGCTTATATCGGCTGGGGAATCGTACTCCTTGTCTGGAAGGTTCCTGAGCGCTGACACCACTGAATCATCGGCGCCAGACTGTTCGGCGTTGCTGATGAGATCGTCCTTCCTTGCCGGGTAGTCAACCCCGCCGAGGGCTTTCTGAATGTCAATGGGGCTGGGTGAATCTGCCATGATCTTCCTTTCTGGCCCCCAGGGGCGCTGTCGATGACAAGTTCAACAGTATGCTTACTATTCTGTCGGCTTCAAGAGGCCTAAGGCGCTGATGAAGCGCCGCGGCCATATTCGCTTGACGCCACAGCGGAGACGGTTGGTGTGTGCGCACGTGGAACCCACCGCGCGGACTCGCGGGGTGGCGACTCCTGCATCCCCCTTCTCCAATCAGAAGGGTGGTGGTTTGCTGGTGTAGATTTTCCCGGCTGGTGAGGTTGCGGTAATAATGCCGGGTGCGGGTTGGCTGTACATCCAGCCGCCGTCGGATTTCCGGGCGTGATGCTTTCTGCATAGACATTGAAGATTCCCGTGGCAGGTTCCTCCGCCCTGGTGCCAGGGAATCGTATGATCAAGTTCGCAGCTCGACGCGGCCCGGTTACACCCCGGATGCCTGCAGGTTTTATCCCGGATCCGCACCCAGTCCTGTAAATGTTTCGGCGGCCGGTACGTTTCCCGCCCGATAGATAGTGCTGCCCCCGTTTCCGGGTGGGTCAGGATCCGCATGAACGACGGCGCGTGCCCGGCCAGCCTCGCGGCGGTGTCAGCGTCGATGGGGCCATAGCCTTCCAACACTGGGAAGCCGCCTGTACGCCCAATCGAAGCACGGGCAAAGGAGCCACCCGCAACAGAGTCACCGCCAACGGAGCCACCCGCAACAGAGTCACCGCCAACGGAGCCACCCGCAACAGAGTCACCGCCAACAGGGTCGCGTGAACCGGGGTGAAAAGTAACAGAGTCTTTCTGGTCCCCGGTGTCTGCGCTGGTGTCTTCGCCGTCGAAGGTACCGCCCGGTATTTGAGCATTCCTGGTGCGTCCGTAGTCCAGGAGGGTGGTGACGGGGACGGTGAGGTGCACGGTGGCGTTGATGCCGCGGAACCCGGTACCGGCAGTTGGTTCCCCGGCACAGGTGTGGGTGAGGACATCGGCGAACACGTCAGCCCGCAGTTGGGTGAGGGTGCGTTCCTCATCCGGTGCCTGTAAAGCGCGGGCTCCGGCGTCGAGGCGCTGGTAGATCCCGCACGCCTGCTCTGCCGGTAGGTAGGCGCTGAGCCAGGCCATCCCGTCAAGGTCGTGTTCGAAGACGACCCTGCGCTCGGTGATCGCCCGCGCCCTGCGGACCGGTGCGGCTTCGGGATGCAGAACTTCCCGCAGGCCCCGCGCCAACCGGGAGACCTTCGCCACCGTGGTCTGCTCAGCACGTTCGACCAGGTCCTTCTCGAACTTCGAAGCTGCTTCAGCGGCGATGCCACCGCACTCCTCAGCGACCGTTATCGCGTGCCGCCAGGAGAGCTTCCCGGCCTCCAGCGAGGTGAGCGTGTGCTGGTACTGGTGGATCAGCATCCGGGACTGCTCGACCAGAACCGTGGCTGTCCGGTCCGGTAACCGTAGCAGAGCACCGATTTCAGCGGCGGCACGGGACGTGGCAAGTTCATCGGCCTTCGCATCGTCGGCCCGTGATGGATGGTAAGTGGAGGTGTCTTGGTCTTGGAGGGTATAGAGTTCCCGGATCCGATCCACCAGCCGGGCCTTCTGCGCATCAGCCCAACACTGCAACTCGTTCAGAGACTGCAGCGTCGTCACCGCATCACCAAGCTCCTCCAAAGCGCCGGCTGGTGGGAGTTCGACCATCCCCCAAGGGCCTGCCGGAGCAGGCACATCGGTGCCCTCCCAGATGGGGCCGACAGTCCCTGAATCGTCCCAACCCACCCCCGCCGACCCGGCGCCGTCGAAGGCGGCACCTGCCGGCCCGGCGCCGTCGAACCCAGGGCCTGCTGATCCGGCACCCGGCGCGGAACCTCCCGACGAACTCATAACCCCAGTCCATCATCCGCCGGTGACATTCTCATCGGGCACACAAGCGACCACCAATCCGATGCGGAACCTCCTGATGAACTCATAACCCCAGTCCATCATCCGCCGGTGACATTTCTACCGGGCACACGATGGAGCACCAACCCGGCGCCGAACCTCCCGATGAACTCATAACGCCAGTCCATCATCCGGCTCTGACGGTGAGCCGCCGAAGTAGCCCTATCTCGCCGCTGGAAGCCCCGCATACACAACGCCCGTGAGCTCCTCGCTGACGCTCCAAAGACGTGCCGCGGTCACCTCATCGAGAACGGACGGGGCGGGAGCAACGAGCGCCGGCCCGCCACGGGTCTCCCCGGGACCGTCGGGGCCGTAGTAGTCGCCTCCGTGTACCTGATCCCCGGTGGCGGCAAGGATGGTGGGTTGCGCGCCGGCCTCGTCCGACTGACCCATAACCCGAAAGAAGCCGCCCAGCAGGTCCAGGACACCCGCGCCCCGCATTCCCGCGGTGAGGTTGGTCGACGACAACCCGGGATGAGCCGCAACCGACAGGAGCGGCCAGCCTGCTGCGCGTACCCGACGGTCCAGTTCCATGGTGAACAGCAGATTGGCGAGTTTGCTCTGGTTGTAAGCCTTCCAGGGGCGGTATCGCGAGTGCGCATTGAGATCGTCGAAATCGATCCGCCCGCGCTTATGCGCAATGGAGGAAACGGTAACTACACGGGGAGCCTGCGACTGACGGAGGGCATCCATCAGCAGGCCGGTCAAAGCGAAGTGTCCGAGGTGGTTGATGCCGAACTGCTGTTCGAAGCCGTCCGGGGTGCGCCGGAGCGGAGTCGCCATGACGCCCGCATTGTTGACCAGCAGGTCCAGCGGGCCGGACCAGTCCGCAGCGAAGGAACGCACGGACTCGAGACTCGCCAGGTCGAGCAGCCTCAGCTCGAGCTTCCCGCCGTCCGAGGCTGCCTCCGCCCGGCGCAGCGCCGCGGTTCCGCGCTCCTCGCTGCGGCACGCCAGGACCACAGAAGCTCCGCATCGTGCCAGCTCGATCGCCGTCCGCAGTCCTAACCCGCTGTTCGCACCGGTGACGACGGCGGTTCGTCCGTCGAGGCGTTGCGGGTGCGGGGTACTGGAAGATGTCACTTGTACTCCATCGAATGTCGAATTTTCGTGGTCAGCGCGAGGAGTTGCTGCATTTCAGCTTCGTCGAGCACCGGGCCCAGGAGCGCATGGATGCAGCGCACGTGTGCAGCACCGATGTCCCGCTGCAGATCGCGACCCGTCTCCGTCAGGGCCAACAACACGCCCCGTTGATCCTCCGGGGCCTGCTTGCGCTGGATCAATCCCTTGGCCTCGAGCCGCTCAACCATGCGGCTGAGACTCGGCTGGCTGATCAGGAGGTGGTTGTTCAGTTCATTCAGGCGGGTCCAGCCGGTGGGGCAGCGGCTCAGGTTGAACAGCACGTCGTACTCGCCGAGCGCGAGTTTTTGGAAGGACGGATCCCGCCGCAGCCTGCGCATCACCGCCACCTGGGCCCGGAAGAGCGATTCCCAGGTGTCGGCGGTCAGTCGCAGCGGCGCAAGTCCGGGTTCAGGCATCAGCGGTCACCGAGGCCTTACGGTTCTCGAAGGTGGGCGCCGCGGGGATCGAGGCAGGCGTCCGCTCGGCGAATTCCTTCCGCAGGGTCGGCAGCACCTCGGCGCCGAACAGGTCCAGCTGCTCCAGTACGGTCTTCAGCGGAAGTCCGGCATGATCCACCAGGAAGAGCTGCCGCTGGTAGTCGCCGAAGAATTCCCGGAACGTAAGGGTCTTGTCGATTAGCTCCTGAGGGCTGCCTACGGTCAGCGGGGTTTGCGACGTGAAATCCTCAAGGGATGGGCCGTGACCGTAGACGGGCGCATTGTCGAAGTACGGCCGGAAATCGTTCACGGCGTCCTGGGAGTTCGGTCGGATGAAGAACTGGCCGCCGAGCCCAACGATGGCCTGCTCGGGCGTTCCATGGCCGTAGTGGGCATAACGCTCACGGTACAACGAGATGAGCTGCTGGTAGTGCTCCTTCGGCCAGAAGATGTTGTTCGCGAAGAAGCCGTCGCCGTAGTAGGCGGCAATCTCCGCAACCTGCGGTGTCCGGATGGACCCGTGCCACACGAACGGTGCCACGCCGTCGAGAGGGCGCGGGGTGGATGTGAAGTTGTGCAGGGGAGTGCGGTGCTTGCCCTCCCACGTCACCACGTCCTCGTCCCAGAGCCTGCGCAGCAGGTGGTAGTTCTCGACCGTAAGGTCAACGCTGTCCTGGAAATTCTTGCCGAACCAGGGATAAACCGGCGCGGTGTTTCCGCGGCCAAGAATCAGGTCTACGCGCCCGTCCGCAAGATGCTGCAGCATGGCGTAGTCCTCGGCGATCTTCACTGGATCATTCGTGGTGATCAGCGTGGTTGAAGTCGAAAGGATGATCCGGGAGGTCTGTGCGGCAATGTAACCCAGCATCGTAGTGGGTGAACTCGGCACGAACGGACGGTTGTGATGCTCGCCGGTCGCGAAGACATCCAATCCCACGTCCTCGGCATGCTTGGCAATGGTCATCATCGCCTTGATGCGCTCGTGTTCGCTGGGCGTTGTGCGGTTGGTGGGATCCGCAGTCACGTCGCCGACGCTGAAGATACCGATCTGCATGGGATTTCCTCCTGATAGAAGTACATGCATTTGCATCTACTGTACTCCGTAACCGCTGCCTTTCCGCATTTGTTCCCTGCGTCTACGGGCCCGCCCCAAGGCGGGCAAAGATACCTTTGTCAGCACCACGCCCAGCACCACCAGGGCCCCGCCCACGGGTTGATTCCAGTTGAACCTCTCGCCCAGCACAAGAACGCCGGCAAGGACCCCGACCAACGGGGTGAGGTACGTGACCGAAGCGGCGCTCGTTGCACCCCAGCCCGCGACGATCTGCGTGTTCCAGATGTACGCGAGCCCTGTGCTCAGCGCCCCGAGCGCGAGGACCGCCAGCACCACCGGCGCACTCAGCGACACCGGCTGCAGCGCCGTGAAGGGAGTCAGGACCAGCACGACGACGGCGCCAAGACCTACCTGCCCGAACGCCACCGATGCGGCCGGGAGCCCGAGCGGACTGATGAACCGGCGGATCCAGACGAAGCCGATTCCGTAACAGGCAGTCGCGCCCAGGCACATGAGTTGCCCGGCGAGCCCGGCGCCGTCGTCGTTCATTGAACCCGGTAGCCCGACGACCACCAGCACCCCGAGGAAACCCAGCGCCAGCCCCGCACCTGCCCTGGGCGTCAGCCGTTCACCGGGCAGTGCAAGGATGGCCACCAGCGCGGTCAGCAGCGGCGTCGTTGCGTTATAGATGCTGGCCAAGCCCGACGAAATGGTGGTCTCGGCCGCCGCGAACAGCGTAAACGGGATGACGCAGAGGAACAGTCCAACGATGAGCAAGTGGGCCCAGACGCGCAAACCCCGTGGCAGGGCGATGCGGCCTACGCACACCACCAGGCCCAGCGTGAGCGCGCCCACGAGCAACCGCCCGAGAACCACCTGGCCCGGCGACAGTCCCTCCAACGCGACCTTGATGAACAGAAAGCTGCAACCCCAGGCGAGGGCGAGAAACACGAAGCGCAGCACGAGGCCGGCGTTCGTTGGGGGAGTCATACCCCGACTCTAACCCTGCAGTGACAGCTCCTGCTCGCGGGAATCGGACATCGGATTTCGGGCTTCTCGCCGGCCTTCGACCAGCCGGTAGAGCACCGGCACCAGCACCAGCGTCAGCAGCGTGGAGGACACCAGCCCACCGACGACGACGACGGCGAGCGGCTGCGATATGAAACCGCCCCCACCGGTCAACCCCAGCGCCATCGGAGTGAGCGCGAAGACGGTTGCGAGCGCCGTCATCAAAATGGGACGGAGGCGCTGCCGGGCGCCTCGGATGATCGCGTCGTTGACGCTCAGGCCCGGTGCACCGTTGTGCGGTCGCCGGTACTGGTTGATCAGGTCGATCAGCACAATGGCATTGGTCACGACAATTCCCACCAGCATCAGCATGCCGATCAGCGAAGGCAATCCGAGGGGGATGCCCGTGATCACCAGCAGGGCTATGGCCCCGGTGGCGGCGAACGGAACCGAGACAAGCAGGATCAGTGGCTGGACCAGGCTCTTGAACGTTGCCACCATGATCACATAGACAATCGCGACGGCGGCCCACAGTGCCAGGAACAGTTGCCCGAATGATTCGGCCTGCTGTTCGGCGGCTCCGCCCAGCGTCGCGTTTGCTCCGGCAGGAAGGTCCACGCCGTCCAGCCGTTCGGTGACGGCCGAGGTCAATGCGCCGAGGTTGTCCCCGGACGGTGTGACCGAAATCCGTGCCGTCCGCTCACCGTTGGAACTGGTGATGGTCAGCGGGACCTGCACCTCCTCGACGGTTGCCACCTCGGTAAGCGGGATGGGGCCGGCGGGGGTCGGAAGCGACAGGCTGCGCAACTGATCGAGGCTCGTGATTTCCGTACCTTCGCCGATCAGGATGGGATAGTCCGTGGCATCCAGGCGCACGGTTCCGCCCGGGATGGCGCTGATGCTGCCGCCAAGCAGTGCGCCGATCTGCCCTTCGCTCAGGCCAGCCTGTACCGCTGCAGCCCGGTCTACGCTGATCTGGATCTGCGGCTGGGCGGCTGCCAGGTTGCTTGTCACATCGCGTGCGCCCGGAACGTTTTCCATGGCTGCGACGACGGCGTCACTGGCCTCCGCAAGGATGTCCGGTTCGGGAGCCGTGATGTTGATATCCACCGTGCTCGAGGTGCCGAAGCCGCCTTGCTGGCTGGATAGTGAGATATCAACGGCATCGTGGAGGTCGGCAAGTGCTGTGCGGACCTCATTCTGCAGGAGCGTCTGGTCCGCGTCTTCCTCCGTTGTGACGGTGAACTGCGCCGTGGATGCTCCCGCAGAGAAGCGTGCGCCAAGCGAACCGGACGCGTTACCCACCGTCACCTGGACATCGCGGATCTCCTCGAAGTCGGCGAGGACCTCCTCCACGCGTCCGGCTTCGGTGATGGTGTTATCCAGGCTGGAGCCCGGCTCCTGCCGCTGTGTAATGCTGAAGCTGTTCTGGCCGGTGTTGCCGAGCAGGTTGGTCTGCATGTTCGGCACCAGCGCCACCGTCCCGGCCAGGACCAGCACGCCCGCAACAACTGTCCACACCGGATGGCGCTGAGTTGCCCGGAGCACGGGCAGGTAGCCGCGCTGCAGCCAGGACCGCTGTTCCTTCCCTTCCGCGAGCTGCCGCTGCTCCAACGCGTCCACAGTGCCCACGGCACGCGGAAGGAACCAGTACGCCAGTACCGGAACAATGGTCAGTGACACTGCCAGCGAAGCCAGAAGCGCGATAGTGACGGTCAGCGCGAACGGCCGGAACAGCTCGCCGGCAAGGTCACCGACAAACGCGATGGGCGCGAACACCGCAACAGTGGTGAGCGTCGATGCAGTGATCGCACCGGCAACCTCACGAATGGCGGTGAGGATCGCCGTACGCTTCTCCTCGCCGTAACTCAGGTGCCGCTTGATGTTCTCGATCACCACGATCGAATCGTCCACCACCCGCCCGATCGCGATAGTGAGCGCACCGAGGGTCAGGATGTTCAGGGAATACCCGGTTGCCGCCAACCCTATAAAGGTCACCAGCAGTGACAGGGGAATGGACAGCGCGGTGACCAGCGTCGAGCGCGCTGAGAGCAGGAAGACCAGAATAACGACGACGGCGAATCCCAGTCCCAGCAGACCCTCAGTGGTGAGGTCCGCAATGGAGCGTTCAATGAACGGCGCCTGGTCGAAGATGACGGTGATGTTGGCGGCGTCGCCCAACTCGGCCTCCAGTTCAGGAATCAACGCCGTTACGGTGTTGGAAAGGGCCACGGTGTCGGCGGAGGGGACTTTGGTCACCGTCAGGGCAAGGGTCTCAACTCCGTTGGTCCGGGTGACGGAGGTGGCGGCGTCGTCGTCGATGGACACCTCCGCCACCTCGCCGATAGTTACCGGATCCGGTGCGCCGGCGGCGGGGGACCCAACAGCCCCAAGGATCGGGAGGCTGCGAATGTCATCGAGGGACTCAACGGGGCTGCCGGCCTGGATGGTGAGCGACCGCTCCCCTTCCTCGAGACTGCCGACGGGAAAGAGTTCGCCGTTGTTTTCCAGTGCGTCGACGATGTCGCCGATCACCAGCCCCTGGGCGGCAAGTTCCTCCTCGCGGGGGAGGACTGAAATGTTCTGTTCGGCGCTGCCGGTGATCTCGGCGCTGCGGACACCCTCCACTTTCTGCAGACGTGGGACAGTGAGCCGTGCCAGTTCTTCGCCGAGTTCGCTCAACGGCTGATCGGAGGACACCGCCATGAACACGATCGGGAGATCGTTGACGCTTCCCGCCAATGATTGTGGTTCCACGTCCTCGGGCAGGACCGGGCGGACAGTTGAGATTGCGCGGTCCACCTGACCGCGGGCACGGTCGAGGTCCGTGCCGTAGGCGAACATCAGGCTGACCGTTGAAACGCCGTTCCGTGAGGTTGCCGAAGAGGATTCAAGTCCTTCGACGCCGCTCAGCGCGCTCTCAAGCGGTTCGCTGACCTGCTTGTCGAGGTATTCCGGGCCGGCGCCCGGGAGCGAGGACACCACGGTAATCTGCGGAAACTCCAGCGAAGGAATCAGTTCCTGCTTCAGCGATCCCATGGTGATCACCCCGAACACCGCAGCAAAGACGGTGATCAGGGCGATCAGGGCGCGGTTGCCGAGCGAGAGCTGCGCCAAACGGAACATCGGTTCTGCCTTCTGCGGGCAACGTGCCATTCACTACCGTTGGCTCCGCGGTTATTTGAGGCCGAGCACCCCGTCCGTCATCGACAGGATGTCCTCGGCGAGCGACTCATTCTCGTTAAGCTTTGCACCGTAACCGGGGATCATTTCCTTCAGTCTCGGTTCCCAGGCGGCAAGCTGTCCGGGGAAACAGCGACGAATCAGCTCGATCATGATCGGGGCCGCCGTCGAAGCTCCAGGAGAGGCACCGAGCAGGGCGCCCACGGTGCCGTCTGCGGAGGTGATGACCTCTGTTCCGAACTGCAGGACGCCGCCCTTGCCGGGTGCTTTCTTGATGACCTGTACACGCTGGCCCGCAGTGATCAGTTCCCAGCGGTTTCCGTCGGCCGAGGGGACGAACTCATTGAGGTACTCATTCTTTGCCTCACGCTTCTTCAGGACCTCTGAGATGAGGTACTTGGTGAGCGGAATGTTGTCCTTGCCGACCGCCAGCATAGGCAGCAGGTTCGAAGGCCGGATGGACGTGGGGAGATCGAGCAGGGAGCCACGCTTGAGGAACTTGGTGGAGAAGCCGGCATAGGGTCCGAACAACAGGGACCGCTCGCCGTTGACGTAACGGGTATCGAGATGCGGGACGGACATGGGAGGAGCACCGACAGAAGCCTGTCCGTAAACCTTGGCATTGTGCTGGTTCACCGTGACCGGGTTGGTGCACCGTAGGAACTGACCGGACACAGGGAAACCGGCAAAACCGCGTCCTTGCGGAATGCCGCTCTTCTGTAGGAGGTGCAGGGCGCCTCCACCCGCGCCGATGAAGACGAAGCGCGTATTGACGGTGTGCTGCTGCCCGGTTGCGCGGTTGCGGACCGTGACATCCCAGCGGTTCTGCGAGGTCTTTGAAAGGTCGGTGACGTCGTGGCCGTACCGGAGGTCGACGTCGTTCTCTCCCAGGTAGCTGGTCAACCCGCGGGTGAGGGAACCGAAGTCCACATCGGTTCCGCCTGCAACGCGCGAGGCCGCGACCGGCTGGGACGGCTCGCGGTCCTTCATGATCAGGGGAGTCCACTCGGCAATGCTGCCGTGATCCGTGGCGAACTCGATCGTCTTGAAAAGGGGCTGTGAGCGGAGGGCTTCATACCGGCGGCGTAGGTACTCCACGTTGGACTCGCCCCACACGAAACTCATGTGCGGAACCGCGTTGATGAAGCTGCCGGGATCGGCCAGATGGCCGTTCGAGACCATGTGAGACCAGAACTGGCGGGAAATCTGGAACTGTTCGTTGATAGAGACGGCCTTCGCCGGATCAACTGAGCCGTCTCTGCCGGCAGGGGAGTAGTTGAGCTCGCACAGTGCGGCGTGCCCGGTACCGGCGTTGTTCCAGGGGTCGGAACTTTCCAGCCCTGCGCGGTCAAGCCGTTCGAAGAGCGTGATGCCCCAGTCCGGCTGTAATTGTTTGAGGAATGAGCCCAGTGTGGCGCTCATGATACCGCCGCCAATAAGAACGACGTCAGTGTGGTTCGCGGGCTTACCCGCCTGGCTGTCAGCAGTCAAGATGAGTCTCCAATAGCAAGGGCGCTAGCCCTAGAAGCGTAGCCTCTGCCGGAGGCGTTCCCTAAATTGGGGAGCTGCTGCTGGAGCGTGATTCTGGTCCCACTCAGACGTCGTCGTCCGGTGTTGGCAGTTCGACATCGGCGAGGTCGATGTTGTTGAACACTTCGTGCATCACGGGGCTCACCGGGTAGCTCAGGACCCGTGGCGAAACAACGGCGGCCGAAACAGGGAAGGCAAGCGGGAGGGCCGGTATATCATCGGCGATGCTCTGGCTGATGTCCTGGTAGGCCGCAGTGCGTTCCTCGCCGTCAGGCAGCGTGACTGCACGGGCAACCTTACTGAAGAGCTGGTTGTCGCGGTAAGCGAACTCTTCGCTGTAACTTCCAAAGAGCGCTCCGACGAAATTGTCCGGATCCTGGTAACTGCCGCTCCAGCCGAGCAGATGGAACGCGCGGTCATCCGTATTCTGGACGGTCTCCACGTACCCTTCAGACCATTCGGTGGGTACCGGCTGGAGGTTGAAACCGGCCTCGGTGAGTTGGCGGCTGAGCTCCGCATAAACCTTCTCGGGCGAGGAGAGGTACGGCCTGGAGACATTCCGCGGATAGTGGAACGGCAATGGTTCACCGGTGTACCCGGATTCCCCGAGCAGTTCCCGGGCAAGTTCCGGGTCATATTCGTAGTTGGCAACGTCCTCGACGGGAAGGCCGAGCTTGGGCGGGATGAACTGGTTCGCCGGGCTCGTTCCCTCGAGGAAGAGGCTCTCGATCAACGCGTTCTTGTCCACTGCGTGCGCCACCGCCTGGCGGAAAAGAATGTCGTCCACTCCAGGGAAGTCCTGGTTCATGCCGAGATACAGCACCGAGTAGGGATCCCGTTGCAGGATCTGCTGCCCCTCACGGGCAAGTTCCGCCGCATTGTCCACGGTGACGAGGTCATAGCCGTCAATCTCGCCGCTGATCAGCGCGCGCAGCCGGGCGTCGGTGTGCGGGATGGTACGGAACGTAACGGTCTGGATCTCCCCTGGATTGCCCCAATAATCCCCGAACGCACTGAGCGTTACCTCGTCTCCCGACCAGCTCTCAAACCGGAAGGGACCGGTCCCCACCGGGCTGAGGGCAAACTCGGAGAGCCGCCTGCCGTCCCGTTCGACTGTGAGTTCGTTGGCGCCCATCTCCTCCAGCGCCTTCGGTGAGGCCATGCCGAACGCCGGGAGCGCCAGGGCCGGGATGAAGGTGGTGTGCCGGCCAGTGAGGCTGATCAGGACTTCATACTCACCAAGCGGCTGGCAGGATTGGTAGACCGAATCTTCGGGCTCGTCCGAGAACGCCTTGAACACCGACTGGAAGGAGATGGTGGCGTCGAGCTCCCGCGTCCCGGCCGGCATGGTGTGCCAGCGTTCGAAGTTGGCGCACACGGCTTCAGCGTTGAAGGGTTCGCCGTCATGGAAGACGACGTCGTTGCGGAGCTCGAAAGCGTAGGCGCGACCGTCATCGCGTTCTTCCCAGGATGTCGCAAGCAGGGGGGCGGGTTCGGACGTCAGCGGATCGATGCCGACCAGGCCCTCAAGGATCTGGCGGGTGATGCGGTACGACTCCGTGTCCGCAACAAGCGCCGGATCGAGGCCGGTGGGATTCGCGGCGGTGCCGAACGTGAACGTTGCCTGCGTGGGATCCCCGTCAACCTCGGGCGCCTCACTGGAGGCGGGCGCCGTCGCCGTCGTTGGTGTTGGCACCGGCGTGGCGGAGGTGCAGGCCGTCAACCCAAGTACTCCTGCTGCCGCGATCAGGCGCACAAAAGACGCCCGGAACGCACGACGGCGGGGGGGTGGGCTCGTTGGCATGGTCTCCTCGGGCGCGCGTGAGTTGGGCAGGATTTTGACGGAGTATTCAGTGTAGGACAGAAGGCTGGACGCAGGCTGGTTATGTTTCGCCCTCTGGCGCGCCGTGCGAAGTCGTCGCGGACATGGGAAAGGCGGGCACCTGCACTTTCGTACAGGTACCCGCCGTTTTCCCTGATTCAGATTAGAGGAGTCGAATCAGGAGCTTTGTTACTGATTACCCGTTGCTGATTACTCGCTCGGAGGCATCAGGATTGAATCGATCAGGTAAACCGTTGCGTTGGCGGTCTGGACGCCACCGCAGATCACGGCTGCGCTGTCAGCGCCGACGGTGATGGAGTCACCTTCGCCCTCGACGGTCAGTTCAGCACCGTTGAGGGTCGTGTGGGTGCCTGCAACCTCGTCAGGAGCCAGCTGGCCCTCAACGACGTGGTAGGTCAGGATGCCCGAGAGAAGGTCGGCGTCGGTGCTCAGGCTTTCGACAGTTGCTTCGTCGAGGGCCTCGAACGCCTCGTCAACCGGAGCGAAAACGGTCAGCGCTTCTGCCGTGTTCAGGGTGTCAACGAGGTCGACCTCAGGGTTCAACTCGGCCGATACAGCCGCGGTGAGCTGAGTCAGCAGCGGGTTGTTCGACGCCGCCGTAGCTACGGGATCCTGGGCCATGCCGTCAACGGAGCCGGCGCCGTCCGGCACCATTTCTGCGTAGTCAGCGCAGCCGGGGCCGACCAAAGCTGCGGGGTCCATGCCCTCGTCAGTCATTTCCTCGGTAGGCTCGTCAGTCATCGCCTCGGTGGTTTCCGTGGTGGTTGACTCAGTGGTCTCGGTATCTGTTGCTGCCTCATCGCCGCCGCCACATGCTGCCAGCCCAAACATGGCTACAGCTGCGACACCGAGTACGGATAGGTTCCTGCGCTTGAACAGTTCCATTTCCATTTCTCCTTTTGCTAGGACCCCCACGCAAACGCGATGGTCAGTTGCTTTGGTTGAACATCGTGTCGATGTCTCAGGGGTAATTCGCGTGTGTTCGGAAAGTGGATGGGTACTGTCCTGAGAAAAGTCCTCGTGTGCCCCGTGATCTGAATCACGTCAGTGTTTGGGTGCCTGATAACGCAAGAGAGGCCCGCATGATTACGGGCCTCTGTATGTGCGCAAGGGGGGACTCGAACCCCCACGTCCGAAGACACTGGAACCTAAATCCAGCGCGTCTACCAATTTCGCCACTCGCGCGGGTGGTGCGTCAGTGCCGGAAATGGGCGCGACGCACCATCCATTGTACGCAGCTTCGGCCCGCCTTCGGTCCAGCTTCTTCAGGCGAACGCCGTACGGTCCGTTAGTCCAGAGCGAGGTCCCGGCGAAGCTTCGCGACGTGCCCTGTCGCCTTGACGTTGTACTGGGCCAGTGCAACCTTGCCACTTGCATCCACTACGACTGTGGAGCGGATGAGCCCCTCGTAGGTTTTGCCGTAGTTCTTTTTCTCGCCCCATGCGCCCCACGCCTCAGCAACTGCATGGTCCGGATCGGAGAGCAGCGGGAAGGTCAGAGATTCCTTCTCGGTGAATGAACGGAGCTTGTTCTCGGAGTCGGGGGAGATGCCGACTACCTTGTAGCCGGCTGAGGTGAGCGAGGCGAGGCTGTCGCGGAAATCGCAGGCTTGCGTGGTGCAGCCCGGCGTCGCTGCAGCGGGGTAGAAATAGACGACGACGTTCTCTCCCGCGAAATCGCCGAGCGATACGTTGGTGCCTTCGTCCGAGTTAAGCGTAAAGTCGGGGGCACGATCCCCGATTTTGAGTCGTTCTGACATGTGAGCCTTCCTATGGGTCTCATTTGTGCATCGACAGCGCAACTGTCAGGAGCAACAGCTGCAAGCCGTAGCTATCATATGGGGATGGGTTCAAGTGCCCTACGCGATGCTGCACGAGGTGGCAGGGGGCGGAAGGAAGTTGTTAGCTTATGCCGGATCTCGAGCAATGGCCTACAGGCCGACTGCTGACGACGGCCGCTCGGTTGGTGGAGCACGCATGGAACGAACGCCTGGTGAACATCGGCATCACCCATGCTGGGGTGATTGCGCTCGGTGTCCTTGAGAGCCAGGGCGGGATGACCCAGGCGAACCTCGCGCAGATTGTGCGGGTGCAGGCCCAGACCATGGGTAAAACGCTCTCCCGGCTTGAGACGCGCGGCCACGTATCGAGGACGCGCAATGACCTGGACCGCCGCAGCCACCTGGTGTCCATCACCGCCGAAGGCAGCCGCGTCCTGGGCGAGGCCCAAGACGTTGAGCGGACGCTCATAACCGGTGGCGGACTCGTCTCGGATGAATTGCGGAGCCACCTGCAGGCGGTCATTCGGGATCTCGGCGCGCCGCGGTGGAACTGGACCGCCGAGGTGCCGGGAACCACTGCCCCGCAAGCTGGTCTGCCGACGTCGTCCCTTGTCGAAGAGGGCACCCTCCCGTAACTTGACCCGAGGGCGGGCAGGAGGATCTTCGGGACTTTAAACAAAGAACGCCTGATCCGGTGTTGGCGCCGGATCAGGCGTTCTTGTTCTTCTGTGCACCCCCCGGGACTCGAACCCGGAACCCATTGATTAAGAGTCAATTGCTCTGCCAGTTGAGCTAGAGGTGCCTGCGAAATCCGGCCTTACCGGCGTTCCGCAACAGCACTAAACTCTACCAGCACTCCGCGGGAAACTCGAAATCCGCAGCAGGCATGTGAGCTACTGCATTTCCACCCGCACAATACGCGAACCGCCGCCCTCATTGGTGGCAATCAGCAGCTCTCCGTCCGGCCCGATAGTTGTGTCCCTCAACCTCCCGAACTGGTCCTCGAAGTGACTGACCGGCTCACCGGCGACCCCGGAGAAGAGTGGTACCTGCCACAGCCGCTCGCCCCGAAGTCCGCCGATGTAGGCGACGTCGTCAACAATCGCGATGCCGCTCGGAGAGGACGTGGCAGGCGATGGCCACACCACCTGCGCATCGACATATTCCTCACGCCCGGGTGCGCCGGTCACCTCGGGCCAGCCGTAGTTGCTTCCGCTGGTAATGAGGTTCAGTTCGTCGTCTTGGTCGGGGCCGAACTCACTCGCCCACAGTCTTTCCTCGGAATCCCAGGCGAGCCCCTGTACATTGCGGTGTCCCAGCGTGTAGACGGCGTTGCCGAAGGGGTTGTCCGGCGCTGGTTCCCCGTCGGCGGTGATGCGCAGGATCTTGCCGCCAAGACTTGCGGGATCCTGCGCACTCGCGGCATCGGTAGCGTCTCCCGTCCCTGCGTACAGGAATCCGTCGGGCCCGAACTTGATCCTGCCGCCGTTGTGGACATTGGCTTTTGGAATCCCTGTCAGGATGATTTCCGGTTCACCCAGCCGGTCACTGGTGTACGGAACGCTGATAATCCGGTTGTCGGACGGGCTCGTGTAATACAGGTACAACCGCGGATCCGTTTCGAAGTCCGGGCCGATCGCCACCCCCAGCAGCCCGCCCTCTCCGCCTGCCTCGATCGCATCCCCAATGACGCCGAGTACTGTGACCTGCCCATCCGCTATCCGTTTGACCTCCGCGGTCTCCCGTTCGGTGACGATCACGGAATCGTCGGGTAAAACCGCCATGGACCAGGGCACCCCGAGCCCCGTTACAACCTCGCCCACCACCGAGAGGTTCGGAATCGTCGGACTGGCCGAGGGTGTTGCCGGTTCGCTGGACGCAGTTGACGGTGTGGAGGCCGGGGCGGTGCTTTGCGACGCAGGCGCAGAGCCCCTGAACTCCGGAGCGGGTTCAGCGCCCGCATCACAGCCGGAAATCGCAAATGCCAGCGCCGCTGCTGCCAGGCCCGTGGCACGGCGTCCGCTTCGGAACGGAGAACGACGACGGCGCCGCACGGCTCAGCTCCTCCGGTCCGGGTTCGCTGGCGGGCGGACAGACTCGGTCGCCGTTGTTTCCCGGCGGGACGACGGTTGAACAACCCGTTCCCCATCGCTGAGCTCCCAGGCCATGAAGCGCTGTTCTGATAGAGAAGCGGGTTGACCGAGTGGCGCGTGATCCTGCGTGTCGGTTTCCGCCTCATGCGCCGTTGCTGCAGGAGGCACGGCTTCCGGAGGCCGGTTGGTTTCGTTGGTCTGCACGCTGTCGCCGGGTTGTGCGATATCGCTGCGCTGCGCGGCATTCTCTGATCGAGATGCCTCCGTTGATCCGGCCTTTTTGCCGCGGTACCAGAGCACTGCGACAGCAGCTCCGGCGATCACGAGGCCCCAGATCAGCGAGTCCATTCCAGCCCCTCATCAGCACCGCGGCTCTACCGCTTTCTTCGTACCGCGCCGCGCGGTTTTCGCCGGTGCGAGACGTGCATTCCTGCTCTCGACGTTACGACCTCCTTTCGGGGCTGTCCAGAGCCTCGCACGCGCGTAACGCTCGCCTGGAACGGTGAAACGAACGTCAGACCGATGCGTATCGGGAGATAGGCTGAATGCATGGCCACACCCTCCATTCGTACCGTGACAGTGCCCGATGATGAGCTACTTGAGACGCTGCAGCCGGCGCCGGACGGCATCAGGTTGGTGCGCTGGGACTTCAGGAGTCCGCCCGCGGGCGCCGAACTGGCCGAGATTGACGCCGTGGTGTTGCCGTACATGTCGAAGGAAGACCTCAGCGAGCAGTTGCGCACAGTGCCAAACCTGGCGCTCGTCCAGACCCAGACCACCGGTTACGAAGGCGTGCCGGAGATGGCGGGGGAGGGCGTCGCCGTCGCAAGTGCTGCAGGCGTCCACGCCGCCGCGACCGCGGAGATGGCCGTGGGGTTGGCGATCGCCTCGCTTCGGGGCATCGACGTTGCGGTGAAGAACCAGCTTGCTGGGACGTGGAAGCCCGGACGCTTCCCCGGCTTAGCGGACCGCAAGGTGCTGCTGCTCGGAGTCGGAGGCATCGGTGAGGAAATTGCCAAACGACTGGACGCCTTTGAAGTGGAGCTGACCCGTGTCGGAAGTACCGCCCGCACCGACGGTCGCGGTCACGTCCACGGCAGCGACGAACTGATTGATCTCGCGGCAAGCCACGATGTCCTCATCGTCATCACACCGCTCAGCGATTCAACACGCGGCCTCGTCGGCAGGGAGCTCCTTGCGGCGCTTCCGGATGGGGCGCTTGTGATCAACGTTGCACGGGGCGCGGTGGTCGACTCCGACGCCTTGACTGCCGAGGTGGTCAGTGGACGGCTGTACGCGGCCCTCGACGTCTTCGATCCGGAACCGATTCCCGAGGGGCATCCGCTGTGGGGTGCCGGAAACGCCATCATCACCCCGCATAACGGTGGAAACACGGGAGCTTTCTGGCCCCGGGTTGTCCGGCTGCTGCGCAGGCAACTTGAGGCGCTTGCGGCGGGCGATGAACCGGCCAACCTCGTGGTCCGGGGTGCCTGGGATGGGGAACCGGTCAGTTGAGGAGGGCTCAGGCCATAGCGATGAAGGACTGCATGAACAGGTCGAAGTCGATGTGGTCATCCGCTTGGTCGAGCAGGAAGTCCCGTTCCGGTGTGGGCGAGAACCGCGTTTCCGGCCGTACGCCGAATCGGAACGTCCTGCCGGTATTCGTCCCCACCTCGTAATCACCGCCGGTCAGCTGAACCGCGTGCGAGAGGTTGGTCATGTTCAGTTCCACGGGCACGCCGCCTGAGGTCAACGTGTGGCCATTGACGGGGGCCACCATGATCTCTGCCGGTTGCCACCGGTATCCGATGACGAAGTACTTCGGCTTCGCAACCCGGGCGCCGCTGGCGTCCCTGCCTTCGTGGCGGTCATTGACGGCGAAGATCAGGTTGTAGTCGCCGTAGTTCAGGATTTGTGAATCGAAGATTCCCCGCAGGGCATGCTTGAGCTCATCGCTTCCTGACTCGTGGGCGGTCGCGTCCGGCAGTTGGGGGGTCATGTTTTTGCCTGGGTAGGAAAGTTGCCCGCGGAAGAGGGCGGGTCGGGCTGCGGCAAGAAACTGGAGACCGCAGCGGGGTCCGCGCCGACCACCCTACCGGAAAGTGGGAACGGGGTTTCGGCGGAAGGCGGCAGGTGTCACGGAATCAGTACCGATGTGAGTTATCGAACACGCTTCCCAAGTTGTAACAGGCTGGTCATACGGGCGGGTGCCGTAGGGGCTGGGCCTAGACTTTGAATCATGAGCGTGGAAAGCGAAGCCAAAGTCACACCCGATATCAAACCGAGAAGCCGTGCGGTCACGGACGGAATTGAGCGCGCTCCTGCCCGGGGCATGCTTCGCGCAATCGGCATGGGTGATGACGATTTCGTCAAACCGCAAATCGGCGTTGCCAGTTCCTGGAATGAAATCACTCCCTGCAACCTCTCCCTGAACCGACTCGCGCAGGGCGCCAAGGAAGGTGTACACGCCGGCGGCGGTTTCCCAATGCAGTTCGGCACCATCTCGGTTTCCGACGGCATTTCAATGGGGCATGAGGGCATGCACTTCTCCCTGGTGTCACGCGAGGTCATCGCGGACTCGGTGGAGACCGTCATGGAGGCTGAACGCATTGACGGCTCAGTTCTGTTGGCGGGCTGCGACAAGTCCCTCCCGGGCATGCTCATGGCCGCGGCGCGGCTGAACCTCTCCAGTGTCTTCCTGTACGCAGGCTCGATCATGCCGGGCTGGGTGAAGCTGGAAGACGGCACCGAGAAAGAGGTGACGCTGATCGACGCCTTCGAGGCAGTCGGTGCGTGCGCCGCCGGGAAGATGTCCGAAGAGGACCTCACACGCATCGAGAAGGCGATCTGCCCCGGCGAGGGTGCCTGCGGCGGTATGTACACCGCCAACACCATGGCGTGCATCGGTGAAGCGCTTGGCATGTCGCTTCCCGGATCAGCGGCTCCGCCGTCGGCTGACCGTCGCCGGGATGAATTCGCACGCAAATCCGGCGAAGCAGTGGTCAACCTGCTGCGCCTCGGGATCACCGCCCGCGACATCATGACCAAGAAAGCCTTCGAGAACGCCATCGCTGTGACCATGGCCTTCGGAGGATCAACCAACGCGGTACTTCACCTGCTGGCAATCGCGCGGGAGGCGGAGGTGGACCTCACCCTCGATGACTTCAACCGCATCGGCGACCGCATTCCGCACCTGGGTGACCTCAAACCATTTGGACGCTATGTCATGACCGACGTCGACAAGGTGGGCGGCGTTCCAGTCATCATGCGTGCCCTCCTCGACGCCGGACTCCTCCACGGCGACGTCCTCACGGTTACCGGCAAGACGCTCGCCGAGAACCTTGCCTCGATCAACCCGCCGGACCTGGACGGCAAGATCCTGCGCGCACTGGACAACCCCATCCACAAGACCGGCGGTATCACCATCCTGCACGGCACCCTGGCCCCCGAGGGTGCCGTGGTGAAGAGCGCTGGCTTCGATGCCGACGTCTTCGAGGGTGCCGCCCGCGTCTTTGAGCGCGAGCAGGGAGCGCTGAAGGCGCTTGCCGATGGCGTTGTGAAGGCGGGCGACGTCGTCGTTATCCGGTATGAGGGACCCAAGGGCGGTCCCGGAATGCGGGAGATGCTCGCCATCACCGGCGCTATCAAGGGTGCCGGGCTGGGCAAGGATGTGTTGCTGCTCACCGACGGACGGTTCTCGGGCGGCACAACCGGCCTGTGTATCGGTCACGTCGCCCCCGAAGCCGTGGACGGCGGGCCGATCGCCTTCGTGCAGGACGGCGACCGCATCCGCGCCGATATTGGGAACAAGTCTTTCGACCTGCTGGTGGATCCCGAGGAGCTGGAGCGCCGCAAGGTTGGCTGGCAGCCGCTGCCGGCCACCTACACCAAGGGTGTTCTGGCGAAGTACGCGAAGCTGGTTCATTCGGCTTCCGAGGGCGCGTACTGCGGTTAGCAACCGCACGACGACGGCGGCTGGCCAGGTAGGGAAGCAGTCGTCGTCGTCGTGCTCGCGGGTTTGTTGGAGCGCCGACGTAGCCATATCAGTTAGTGTCCACTAACTGGAAGGGCTGTCCATATAGTGAGACAGAACCTGCCGTGGTTGACACCCTTCGCGGGGGAGTGAAAACTACAGGTATGCAGCTCGTATCCGTAGTCCTAGTTACCAAGCGCGTGGCCTAAAGCCCCGACTGGTTACACTACGTCACGCGCAACCCCTCGCAGAGCCCACCAGGCTGAGGGGTTTTTTTGTTCCCACCGAACGGAAAAGCGCAGAACATTAACGCAGCCCTCATGGCCGCGCTGGATACAAAAGGAAGTTCAACGATGTCCAAGGGATCGCCCATCAGCCCAGCGCTGATGGCAGCCAAACAGCCCGCTCCGGCGGCACCGGCCCCGCAGCAGGGCAGGGAAACAGGCACTGCGGCAGCGCAGGCCAATCCTGTCCTGGGGCCAAACCGCGTGGTGCAGCCACAACAGATGACCGGCTCTGAGGCGATTGTCCGCTCCCTTGAGGAACTAGGCGTCGATGACATCTTCGGACTCCCTGGAGGCGCGATCCTCCCCACTTACGATCCGCTGATGGCCTCCACCACCCTCCGCCACATCCTGGTGCGCCACGAGCAGGGCGCCGGGCACGCGGCACAGGGCTACGCCATGGTGACCGGCCGGCCGGGCGTCTGCATCGCGACCTCCGGACCGGGCGCCACCAACCTCGTGACCGCCATTGCGGACGCGCACATGGATTCCGTGCCGATGGTCGCCATCACCGGACAGGTCTCGAGCGCCGTGATCGGTTCGGACGCTTTTCAGGAGGCGGACATTGTGGGCATCACAATGCCCATCACCAAGCATTCCTACCTCGTCACCAAGGCCGCTGACATTCCGCGGGTGCTCGCCGAAGCGTTCCACATCGCTTCCACCGGACGGCCCGGGCCGGTTCTGGTTGACATCGCCAAGGATGCCCAGCAAGGGGCCATGACCTTCTCGTGGCCACCGAAAATCGATCTCCCGGGTTACCGGACAGTGGTCCGCGGCCACTCCAAGCAGGTGCGTGAAGCCGCACGCCTGATCCTGGCAGCCGAGCGGCCGGTCTTCTATGTGGGCGGCGGTGTCGTCAAGGCACACGCTTCGGCGGAACTGCTGGAACTGGCGGAACTGGTGGGGGCGCCGGTCGTGACCACCCTGATGGCCCGGGGTGTTTTCCCGGACTCGCACCCTCAACACGTCGGCATGCCCGGCATGCACGGGAGCGTCTCTGCCGTGACGGCGCTTCAGCAGTCCGACCTCCTGATCACGCTCGGTGCCCGCTTCGATGATCGCGTGACCGGGGTGCTCTCAAGCTTCGCCCCGAGGGCCAAGGTCATCCACGCGGATATCGACCCAGCCGAAATATCGAAGAACCGCACCGCCGACGTACCTATCGTCGGCTCGGTGAAGGAGATCATTCCAGAGTTCACCGCAGCGCTGCGCGAGCAGTTCGGCAGCGCCGGCGCGCCGGACTACAGCGCCTGGTGGGCCGTGCTGAACCGCTTGCGCGAGAACTACCCGATCGGCTTCACCCAGCCTGACGACGGCCTCTCGGCACCACAGAACGTCATCCAGCGCATCGGCGAGCTGACTGGTCCTGAAGCGGTCTACGCGGCAGGTGTTGGCCAGCACCAGATGTGGGCGGCACAGTTCATCAAGTACGAGCGCCCGCACGCATGGCTGAACTCCGGCGGACTCGGCACCATGGGCTACGCGGTACCAGCCGCGATGGGCGCAAAGGTCGGAAACCCGGACCGCGTGGTCTGGGCGATCGACGGCGACGGCTGCTTCCAGATGACCAACCAGGAACTTGCCACCTGCGTCATCAACAACATTCCCATCAAGGTCGCCGTCATCAACAACTCCTCGCTCGGCATGGTGCGCCAGTGGCAGACCCTCTTCTACGAGGGCCGGTACTCGAACACGGACCTGAACACCGGACACAACACGGTCCGGGTTCCGGACTTCGTCAAGCTCGCTGACGCCTACGGCTGCGCCGGCCTGCGCTGTGAGCGGGACGAGGACATTGATTCCACCATCCAGCAGGCCCTCGAGATCAATGACCGCCCCGTGGTTGTCGACTTCGTGGTGAGCCGCGACTCGATGGTGTGGCCGATGGTGCCCTCGGGAGTCAGCAACGACCTCATCCAGATCGCCCGAAACATGACCCCGGAATGGGAGCAGGAGGACTAACCATGGCCCGTCATACCCTTTCCGTACTCGTCGAGGACGTTCCGGGCGTCCTGACCCGCGTTGCCAGCCTCTTTGCACGGCGCGCCTTCAACATCAACTCGCTGGCAGTCGGCCCCACCGAAGTCCCCGGCATGTCCCGGATCACCGTGGTGGTCGAAGCCGAGGGTGACCTGCTGGAGCAGGTCACCAAGCAACTGAACAAGCTCATCAACGTCATTAAGATTGTTGAGCTGGTTCCCGAATCTTCCGTGCAGCGCGACCACATCCTGGTCAAGGTGCGCGCGGATGCCGCAACACGGCTGCAGGTAACCCAGGCAGCAGATTTGTTCCGGGCAACAGTAGTGGACGTGTCCACCGACTCACTCATCATCGAAGCCACCGGCACCGCCGAAAAGCTCTCCGCGCTCCTGTCAGTGCTGGAGCCGTTCGGCATCCGCGAGATAGTCCAGTCCGGAACGCTGGCGATCAGCCGCGGCGCCAAGTCCATGAGCGACAGGGCGCTTAGAAGCGCATAACCAGCAGTGCCTAACCGGTAGCGCATAGCCAGTAGCGCCCGTACATTTCGAAACAGTACCCGAACGCTTCGCTGGGTTTGTGCGAAGCAAAAATCACATCACAGGAGAGATACAAGTGACCGAATTGTTTTACGACGACGATGCAGACCTTTCGATCATCCAGGGCCGCACCGTGGCTGTTATCGGGTACGGCAGCCAGGGCCACGCCCACGCATTGAGCCTTCGCGATTCCGGCGTCGACGTGCGCGTTGGCCTCAAGGAAGGCTCCAAGTCCCGCGCCAAGGCAGAGGCTGAGGGCCTGCGGGTTCTCGGCGTTGCCGAGGCCGTTGCCGAAGCGGACCTGATCATGGTCCTGACCCCCGACCAGGTGCAGCGCCACGTGTACGCCGAGGACATCGCGCCGAACCTGCAGGGCGGCGACGCCCTGTTTTTCGGCCACGGCTTCAACATCCGCTACGGCTACATCCAGCCGCCTGCCGACGTAGACGTTGCACTGGTTGCGCCGAAGGGCCCGGGCCACATTGTGCGCCGCGAGTTCGAGGCCGGTCGCGGCGTTCCGGACCTTATCGCGGTTGAGCAGAACCCATCCGGCAAGGCCCGGGAACTCGCACTGTCCTATGCGAAGGCTATCGGCGGCACCCGCGCCGGCGTTATCGAGACCACCTTCACCGAGGAAACCGAGACTGACCTCTTCGGCGAGCAGGCTGTGCTGTGCGGCGGCGCTTCGCAGCTCATCCAGTACGGTTTCGAAACCCTCACCGAGGCCGGCTACAAGCCTGAAGTTGCTTACTTCGAGGTACTGCACGAGCTCAAGCTCATCGTGGACCTCATGGTGGAGGGCGGCATCGCCAAGCAGCGTTGGAGCGTCTCGGACACCGCAGAGTACGGCGACTACGTCTCCGGTCCCCGGGTCATCGATCCGAGCGTCAAGGAGAACATGAAGGAGGTCCTCGCGGACATCCAGAGCGGTGCATTCGCCAAGCGGTTCATCGACGACCAGGACGCCGGTGGTCCGGAGTTCGCCAAGCTGCGCAAGCAGGGCGAAGACCACCCGATCGAGGCGACGGGGCGCGAACTGCGCAAGCTCTTCTCGTGGATCAAGACCAATGATGACTACACCGAGGGCTCAGTAGCCCGCTAGTCATTGATCGAGTCGGCCGGGTGGATGGAAGTTTGTCCACCCGGCTTTCTTGTTGTGTCATCGGTCTCACTGGTGCCAATAGGCGGGTAACAAAGTGAGTGTTTCCTGCCCCCAAATTAGACTTGATGCAAGCCCAACGCCCTTATCTCCTGCCCCTGCCACAGCACCGAGAAGGATCACCCGTGGAAAAACCAGTAGTTCTCCTTGCCGAAGAACTCTCGCCCGCAACAGTTGACGCACTCGGTCCCGATTTCGAGATCCGCCAGACCGACGGCGCTGACCGCTCCAAGCTGCTGGACGCGATTGCCGACGTCGATGCCATCCTCGTGCGGTCGGCAACCCAGGTGGACGCTGAAGCCATCGCGGCCGCGAAGAAGCTGAAGGTCATCGCACGGGCCGGGGTTGGCCTGGACAACGTGGACATCAAGGCGGCAACCCGCGCAGGGGTCATGGTGGTCAACGCGCCGACGTCGAACATCATCTCGGCCGCTGAACTCACAGTCGGGCACATCCTCAGCCTGGCCCGGCACATTCCGCAGGCAAGCGGTGCGCTGAAGGGCGGGGAGTGGAAGCGCTCCAAGTACTCCGGCATTGAGCTGTATGAAAAGAAGATCGGCATCATCGGCCTCGGCCGCATCGGCGCTCTGGTCGCAGAACGCCTGCAGGGATTCGGCACGGAGATCCTCGCCTATGATCCCTACGTCACCTCCGCTCGGGCTGCCCAGTTGGGCGTCCAACTGGTCTCCCTCGATGATCTGCTGGCGGAGGCTGACTTCATCACCATCCACATGCCCAAGACACCGGAAACCCTGGGCATGCTGGGCGCCGCAGCCTTCCAGAAGATGAAGACCAGCGCCTACGTGGTCAACGTCGCCCGCGGCGGGCTGGTGGATGAGGATGCGCTGTACACGGCGTTGAAGGAAGGCCAGATTGGCGGAGCCGGCGTGGATGTGTTCGTGACCGAGCCGAGCACAGACCTGCCCTTCTTCGAGCTGGACAACGTGGTGGTCACTCCCCACCTCGGCGCATCCACCGACGAAGCACAGGAGAAGGCTGGCATCTCGGTCGCCAAGTCGGTGCGCCTGGCCCTCGCCGGCGAGCTGGTGCCGGACGCCGTGAACGTAGCCGGTGGCGTCATCGCACCCGAGGTTCGCCCCGGCATCCCGCTGATCGAAAAGCTGGGCCGGATCTTCACCGCCCTCACGCACGATTCCCTCACCCAGATCGAGGTCGAGGTAGCCGGCGAAATTGCGTCGCTGGACGTGAAGGCGCTGGAGCTGGCCGCACTGAAGGGCGTTTTCACCGACGTCGTCAGCGAGCAGGTTTCCTACGTGAACGCTCCGGTGCTCGCGGAACAGCGCGGCATCAACACCCGGTTGGTGACCACTGAGCAGTCGGAGGAGTACCGCAACGTGCTGACCATCCGCGGCGCGCTCTCGGACGGCTCGCAGATCTCCGTTGCCGGAACACTGACCGGTCCCAAGCAGATCCAGAAGCTGGTGGGCGTCAATGGCTACGATCTCGAGATTCCCATCAGCGAGCACCTGCTCGTCATCCTTTACCAGGACCGTCCGGGCGTAATCGGAATGCTCGGCCAGGTGCTGGGGGAGCGTGGCATCAACATCGCAGGGATGCAGGTGGCCCGGAACAAGGAGGGTGGCCAGGCCCTTTCGCTGCTCGCCGTGGACAGTTCGGTGCCGCAGGACGTGCTGGAGAACCTCAAGGACGCCATCGGGGCAACGGTTGCACGTGAGGTTGACCTGCAGGATTAGGGAGTGCGTCAGGCAGCCGTCATAGCGCGGGCGACGAACTTGTGAATCACGTTTCCAGCGTCGCGAAGGGCTTGCCTGACGTATGGGGTGCCAGCGAGCACGTTTTTTGCAGCTGAGGGTGTTCGGCTGAGCTGATTATGCAGGGTCAACAGGGCGGCGAGGACGTCGGCAAGTTCTCCCTCACCGTCTGCCGTGGTCTGCAGCAGCCGTGTATACGCTGCCTTCAACCGCGGACCGGGTGTACATCCCAGTTCACGGTCCAACGCCTGGCGGCAACGCTCGTAACTGTGAAGGCCCTCCGCGTGGCGACCCGCCTGTTCCAGACCGAGGATGAGGCATAGCCAGGCGCCTTCGTTCAAAGGATCAGACTTCAGTACCCTCTGTGCCAACTCGACGGACTCGTCCGTGTTGCCCAGCGCAGCTGCGGTTTCCGCTGCGAAGATCGTGGCCTTGAGTACTCGGGCCGCGTGTAATTCGCGCTCCGCCTCGACCCATGCCGGAAGGAGTTCGTCGCCCAGAAGCGGTGCTGTAGCAATGGACAACGCGTCGTGCAGCATGTCGAGCGCATCCTGTCCAGATGATTGCCTCGCCAGACTCACCAACTCATTGAAGCGGAACAGGTCTACATCGATCACGTTTCGATCCATGAAGTAGCCGCCGGTGGTTGTGCGCAACGGCCCGGCTTTACCACTTCCTGGCTGGAGCTTGCTGCGCAGAACGCTCACATAGCTCACGAGGGTCGGCAGTGCGGCTGCCGGCGGGTGTCCAGCCCAAAGCAGTTCAATCAGCTTGTCTTTCGATACCGGGTTACCCAGGTTCAGGAGCAGAATCTCCGCGATCTGTCGCGGCTTAGGTCCGCCAAGGGCGTGTCCGTCGAGCACTGTGTCACCCCGCCGAACGCTTAGTTCTCCGATCATGTTCACAGTGAGGCGGTCCGTAGTGGGCGTCTGGACTGTTTGTAATCCGGAATGGGCGGGGAAAAATACGTCTGGCTGCAACATGATTGAGACCCTGTCTTCAAGTGCGGATGACAATCTCCAACATAGGAAGCTGGGCGTCACGAAACACGAGTAGGCACTACTCGAAAATTTCGGCCACATCCCGGAATCGATGCCAGTACTACTCAGGAGGACATCGAGTAGTACTGAACCGGGTCGCGAGTAGTCGCGCTCACTACTTGAGTGGGCACTCAAGCACCGGGACCAAGTATCCGCCTCGGACCATGGAAAAACCATGGATCCGAGCCCCTGGATGCCGGGGCTGACGGCCGTCCCGTGGCCGTCCCGTGGCCGTATAGCGCCTGCGCAGCGCAATGATGCGACTTTGCCTCACCGGCAGGGTAACTTTCTAGGGTGAGTTCTGCGCAGAAAACCCCGTTCTACATCACCACCGCCATCACATACCCCAACGGAGTGCCGCACATCGGCCACGCCTACGAGTATGTGGCTACGGACGCGATCGCACGCTTCAAGCGGCTCGATGGTTATGACGTCATGTTCCTTACCGGAACGGACGAACACGGGATGAAGATCGCCCAGACGGCGGAGAAGGAAGGCATAACTCCGAAGGAGCTGGTGGACCGGAACGCCGCGGCCTACAAGGCTGCGCATGAGGACCTCGCCATCACTTACGACCGCTTCATCCGCACAACTGATGAGGACCACTACGCTGCGTCGCAGGACATCTGGAAGCGGATGGAGGCCAACGGCGATATCTATCTCGACAAGTACGCCGGCTGGTACTCGGTCCGGGATGAGGCGTACTACACGGACGGTGAAACGGAAGTCCGCGAGGACGGCATCCGCTACTCGAAGGAGACGGACACCGAGGTCACATGGACCGAAGAGGAAAGCTACTTCTTCCGCCTCTCCAACTACCAGGACCGGTTGCTCGCGCTCTACGCAGACCAGCCGGAATTCGGCGCGCCGCAGTCCCGCTTCAACGAGGTGATCAGCTTCGTCAAGCGTGGCCTGGATGACCTCTCGATCAGCCGCACCACCTTCGATTGGGGCGTTCCCGTCCCCGGTAACCCGAAACACGTGATGTACGTGTGGGTGGACGCGCTGACCAACTACCTCACCGGCGTCGGCTACCCGGATACGGAGTCGGAGCAGTTCAGGAAGTACTGGCCGGCGGATGTCCACGTAATCGGCAAGGACATCTCCCGGTTCCACGCCATCTACTGGCCCGCGTTCCTGATGTCCGCCGGTATCGAGCTGCCCAAGCGCATCATGATCCACGGCTTCCTGCACAACAAGGGCGTGAAGATGTCCAAGTCGCTGGGCAACGTGATCGCACCCAAGGACTGGATGGAGCAGTACGGGCGGGACCAGATCCGCTTCTTCCTGCTGCGCGAAGTCCCCTTCGGGGCAGACGGCTCCTACAGCCACGAGGCCATTGTCACGCGGATGAACTCGGACCTCGCCAACAATCTGGGGAACCTCGCGCAGCGCTCGCTGTCCATGGTGGCGAAGAATTGCGACGGGCTGGTGCCGGCGCCGTCGTCGTTGTCCGAGGCCGACCAGCGCATCCTTGACGCCGCGAACCAGCTCCTGCCTGCCTGCCGGGCGGCGTATGAGAAGCAGGAGCTGTCGCGTGCGCTCGAAGCGATCTGGACGGTGCTGGGTGACACCAACGCCTACTTCGCCGAACAGCAGCCGTGGGTGTTGCGCAAGACGGACCTGGACCGCATGAACACGGTGCTCTACGTGACGCTTGAGATCCTGCGGATCGTCTCCATCCTCGTCCAGCCGGTGATGCCCGACGGCGCGGCGAAGCTCCTGACGGCGCTCGGCCAGGGAACCACGGACGACGACGGCGCCCGCAGCTTCAGCGCGCTCGGCACCCCGATTGTGCCGGGTGTCGCCCTCCCGGCACCGTCACCGGTGTTCCCGAAGTACGAGGAACCCGGGCAGAGCTGAATCGACCTGTCAGGACACGCCGCTGAAGCCAGGGCTAAGGCGGCGTGTCCTGCCAAGTCGATGGAGGCTAGCGGCGGAAGCGTTCGGCCGCCGTCGCCGTCATGATCGCGGCCACCTCCTGCTGCTGCTCGCGTGCGCGCCGGGCCATGTGGCCGAGGCTCTCACGGTCATAGCCGGGGAAGGACCAGCCGGCGTCGAGCAGCACCAGGAGTGTTTCCCAGAGAGCTTCCTTGCCGCGCACCAGACTCTGCAGGGCTTCCAGCTCAAGCTGCGCGCCCGGTCCGTCACCCGTCCTGCGAACGTTGAGCGGGTTGAGGCGGGCAGCCGCTGCACTGAGGTAGGCGAACGCCATTTTCGCCGGGTTCAGGCGGTGGCCCTGCGCTCGCAGGGAACGCAGCAGCTTGGTCCGCTCGCCGTCGATCTCGTCGCGTAACCGGGCGAGGGTGCGTCCGTGCGCGGTGCCCTGCCACGTCTTGCTGGCTGCTTCGAAGAGGCGAACTCCGCCGGTTGCACCGAGGAGGTGATCTTCCAAATAGCTGAGCAACTGCTGCTTCTCCGCGCGATCCGATCCGGCCAATGATCCTCCTGATAGCAACACGACCTAAGATGGGGCGTGTTGCTATCCTTGCAGGTCAGCCGTCCGTCGCCAATCCCTGCACGGGGGAGAGCCGTGCGGCCCGCCGTGCAGGCATCACGGAGGCAACGAGCCCGGCGACGACGGCGACTGCCAGCACCCCGAGCAATTGCAGCCAGGGGAACGACGGCGTGACGGCGGCTACCAATCCAAGTGCCGACTGCGCGCCCAACCATCCGTACAGCATTCCGAGTGCGACGCCCAGCAGCGCGGCCACCCCCGCGATGAGGACCGCCTCGACGGCGAGCATCCCCCGCAACTGGCCCCTGGTGAGGCCGAGCGCACGCAGCAGTGCCGATTCCCTGGTGCGTTCCAGCACCGACAGCGAGAGCGTATTGGCCACGCCGATTAGCGCGATCAATACGGCAACGGCCAGCAGTGCGGTGACGACGAGGAGCAACACATCGATGATCTGGTTGAATGTCGCCCGCTCCAGCGCTGCTCCGGAAACGAGGTACTCGGGCAGGCCGAGGCTGTCCACGATCTCGGTGCGCAATGAGGTGATTTCACCGGATCCAAGCGAGTTGTCAACCTTGAGCCAGAGGATACTGCCGGGGGTCTCGGCATTGTCCATGACTCCCAGGCTCTCCGCCGTGGCTTCGCTGATCAGCGGCACGATCGTCCGGCTCTCGGCCACTGCAACGGGCAGCGTCTGCTCGGTGAAGGAACCCTGGACCGTGAGTTGCGTCAGGTCCGTTCCATCGGGCATGACAACGGCGTCCTCGCGTGGGTAGGCGGTTTCGGAGCGCAGTACTGCAGCCGCGTCCTCGTCCGAGAGGGTGTAGACCGTCTGCGATCCCGCTTCTTCGCCCGTGACTGCGACGGGAGTGGGTTGAGCTACCGCCTCGACCCCGTCGATAGCCAGCAGCGAAGACACGGCTTCAGCAGGGTTTGCACCTTCGAGCTGGACGGCCAGGTCAACCGGGTAGTTCTGGGCCAGAGCATCGTCGAAGGCGGTGCGGGAGGTTTGCGCGCCCGCCATCATCATGCTGACCAGGGTGACCCCTACGATGAGCGCGGTGGCGGTCGCCGTGGTCCGGGCGGGGTTGCGCACCGCGTTGACGGCGGCCAGGGTCCCCGGCACGCCGAGCGGTTTCGCCAGCCGCCCTACCCAGGTGACGAGTGCCGGGACAAATAATCCGGCGCACAGGAGCAGCCCGAGGAAGGACAGCGCGCCGCCCGGTAATGCGATCAACAGGTTCGCCTGAATAGCGCCGACGGCAAGGAGGAGACCGCCGCCAACCACCAGCGCAACCCCGATCCCCAGCCGGACCCGCCCGCGACGGGTACCGATCCCGGCGTAGTCAACGGGGCGAAGCGCCGCGAGCGGTGCGACGGCGGTTGCCGCCCGCGCGGGCACCAGAGCTGCGGCGACAGTCATCAGGACACCCACGACCATTCCCGCGATAACGGCCGACGGCGGCACCGCCAGCGTTGCGAACTCACTGCCCGGCACGGTGCGGGCAAGCTGGACGAGCGTCCACATGACGCCCGTGGCGAGCAGCACTCCCAGGGCCGAGGAAACGAGTCCGACGATCGCGGCCTCAAGGAGTACTGAACGTCGGATCTGGCCGCGGCCGGCACCGATGCAGCGCAGCAGCGCCAGTTCGCGCGTCCGCTGGGCGACCAGCACCGAGAAGGTGTTGGAGATGACCAGCGCAGTCACGATCACCGCGACCACGGCGAAGGCCAGCAGCACGATGGTCAGCTGGTCCTGCCCGCCGGACAGTGCGGCAACATCCTGGGTTGTCTGGTCGGCAGCGGTCAGCGCAGTGGCGGGGACGCCGTCGTCGTTCAGGGTTTGTACGATCGCCGCGCCCACCCCGGCGGTGTCCGCCGAGTCCGTGAGGAGGAGCTGCAGCCGCGCGGCGGAGGCGTCCGGGGCAAGGGCGGCCACCTGGGAATCGGTTGCGTGCAGCTGGATCATTCCGGAGGCAAACGGGTGGTCGGAAGGTTCGGTGATGCCGACGACCGTGAGTTCCGTTCCGCCCGCTGCGATGCTCTCCTCGGGCGATCCGGCGCCAAGCGCAGCTGCCGTGGCGGTGTCACCGGCGGACAGGCCAAGCTGCCCGGCCGCGTCCGAGTCGATGAGGATCTCACCGTCAGCCTCCGGCAGCACCCCCTCCGTCAGCACGACGGTTTCCAGCGCCTCCGGTGCGAGTGTGGCGAGGGTGGCGATGTTCGTTGTATCGGACACCGCAAGCACAACGGCGCCTTGCGTATCAGCGTGGACGGTGTCGACGCCGGAAATGGAGGCAACGCGTTCGGCAGCGTCTGCCGGGAGCGGACCCCCGTTCTCGGAGGAGACCACCAGGTCTGCGTTGGCGTATTCGGTGCCGATGCTGTTCTGGAGGGTGGCCGTCGTCGTCCCGCCGACCATCAGGGTGGCGGCGAGGAAACCGACGCCGAGCATCACGGCAAGCCCGACGGCGATATACCGGCGGGCGTGCCTCGCGACCTGGGAGAGCGCAACAGTCAACACGGTCAGGCTCCCAGCTGCGAGAGGGCGGCGAGGATGGCTTCGGGGGTGCTGCGGTCGAGTTCGCCGACCAGCCGGCCGTCCTGCATGAGGATCACGCCGTCTGCGTAGGAGGCCGCCACCGGGTCATGGGTGACCATGATGATGCTCTGTCCCATCTCGGAGCTGCTGCGGCGCAGCAAGGACAGCACCTCGGCGCCGGAGCGTGAATCAAGGTTGCCGGTGGGCTCGTCGCCGAAGATGACATCCGGGCGGGTGAGCAGGGCACGGGCAACTGCGACGCGCTGCTGCTGGCCGCCGGAGAGTTCGTGCGGGCGGTGGGTGAGGCGGTCCGTGAGCCCGAGGATGGTGCAGATCTGGGTCAGCCATTCCCGGTCGACCGATCCGCCGGCCAACGCAACGGGCAGCGTGATGTTCTGCTCCGCCGTGAGGGTGGGGATGAGATTGAAGGACTGGAAAACGAAGCCCACGCGGTCGCGCCGGAGCCTTGTCAGATCAGCGTCGGGCAGTCCCGTGATATCGGTGCCGCCGATCGAGATGCTTCCGGAGTCGGCGGTGTCCAGTCCGGCGAGGCAGTGCATGAGCGTGGACTTTCCCGAGCCGGAGGGACCCATGATGGCGGTGAAACGTCCGGCCGGGAAGCTGACCGTGACGTCGCTGAGGGCCTGGACGGTGGTGTTGCCGCGGCCGTAAGACTTGTTCAGGGAGACGGCAGCGACCGCCGCTGAAGAAACTGGTGTGGGACCCGATGGCGCTGCGGCCGTTGAAGAATGCGATGTCATGGCTTCAACGCTACGCAAGTGCCTTGGCCAGCGGATCGACCGGCGGGAGGTTCTTGAAGGCCCGGTTCTCCTACCGCGGGATGAGATCCGACGCCTGCAATCTCATCCACTCTTCAATAGATGACCTTTAGAAACGATTCAAGCGTCATCTATTGGAGAGTCGATGCGGTCCGGCCGGGTCAGGGGCGAACGACGCCGGCCTCGTAGGCCATCACCACCGCCTGCACCCGGTCCCTCGCCGCGAGTTTGGCGAGGATGTGCCCCACATGGGTCTTCACGGTCGCCTCCGAGAGAAACAGGTCGCCGGCGATCTCGGTGTTCGAGCGACCCTGCGCAATCAGCGTGAACACCTCGCGCTCGCGTGCCGTCAAGGTTCCGACTGCGGTGGTCGCCGCCTCATTGGTGGCGGACGGCTGGCGCAGCAGCGGAGCCACATGGTCCAACAGCCTGCGGGTGGTCGAGGGCGCAATGACGGCGTCTCCCCGGTGCACGGTCCGGATTGCCTCCAGCAGTTCTTCGGGCGGAGCATCCTTAAGCAGGAAACCGCTGGCACCGGCCTGGATGGCGGCGAGGGCGTACTCGTCGAGGTCGAACGTGGTGAGCACGATGATGCGCGGACCGGCACCCTGCGCCTGTTCAAGAATGCGCCGGGTCGCCTCGATCCCGTCCATTCCGGGCATCCGGACATCCATGAGTACGACGTCGGCGGGCGCCGCAGCGAGCATGGCCACCGCTTCGGACCCGGTTCCGGCCTGGCACCGGACTTCCAGATCCGGCTGGGAGTTGATGAGCATCGAAAAACCGCTGCGGACCAGTTGCTGGTCGTCAACGAGGCCTACCCGGATAGGCGCGGGGGTGTTCGGGCTGCTCATTCAGGCCTCCGTATAGGGAATAACAGCGTGGACCCGGAAACCGCCGCCGCTCAAGGGCGCGGCCACCAGGCTTCCATCGTAGAGTTTCAGGCGCTCGGCCATGCCCTTTATGCCTTGCCCGGCCCCCGCGGTGGTGCTGTCCGAGGCGGCGCCGCGGCCGTCGTCGTCGACGGTGATTTCCAGGCCCCTCGCGGTCCAGGCGAGCTGGGCCGATGCGGAGGCCTTCGGTCCGGCATGTTTGAGCACGTTGGTGAGCGATTCCTGCACCACCCGGTACGCGGTGAGTTCGGCGCCGGCGGGAAGCGGCCTGCGCGGTGTTCCTTCGGAAGCGACCGAGATGTCCAGTCCGGCCCGGCGAACGGTTGCGACCAGTTCAGGAACGTCCGCGAGGGTGGGCAGGGGACGGACGGGGGCGTCGTCGTCGTTCCGTAGGACGCCCAGCAGCCGGCGCATCTCACGCAGCGATGCCCGCCCGGTCTCCGCGATGGTGCCGAGGGTTGAGGTCGCGACGGCGGGATCCGCGGCTCCGGCGTAGCGTGCGCCGTCGGCCTGGGCGATCATGACGGACAGGGAGTGCGCAACGATGTCGTGCATCTCACGTGCGATGTGGTTGCGTTCATCTGCCGCGGCGAGGTCCCGTTCCTGCTGCCGCTCGACCTCCAGGCGCCGTGCGCGGTCCTGGAGCGCCTGGATGGTGAGCCGGCGGTTCCGTGCCAGGTCGCCGAAGGTCCAGCACAGCAGCACCACCGCAAGGGCAAAGAACATGTAGAGCGCATACAGCGGCAGGTCTGCGAAACCGGTGAGGGTCTGGTTGAAACCGAACTGCGTGATGCCAACAACCATGCCGAAGGCTGCCAGCCCCAATCCACCGAGGCCGGCCCAGCGAGGCGCGTATGCAGCCAGGGCGTACACCATGATGAGGACGCTGAGCTGCGCCGGAACGGGAGGGTGGTTGATGGCCAGCTGGCCCAGCGAAACGGCGGCAACCACCGACGCCGCGGCCACCGTCCTGCTCCGCCTCCAGGCAAGCGGGATCACCAGGGCCGTGGAGATCGCAAACTCCACCGGGCTGAACAGCAGAACGTAGGGCAACGCGAGCACCACAAAAGCGATAACGGCGAGCGAAAGATCGACGGTGCCCTGTCTTTCCCGCAGCCAGGAGGCTATCCGGTGATGCGTGTCCATGGCTTCCAACTGTAGGGCGCACCCGTGGCTTCAACATCGGTCCGTGGGTGGAGTTGCGCGTTCCCACACCTCGTCTCAACACGTGGGACGGAGTTGTCCATCATGCGGAAAGATTGCCTACCCTATCCATATGACTTCATCCAGCATCAACGTGGCAGTTATTCCCGGCGACGGCATTGGTCCGGAGGTGATCACCGAAGCAGTGAAGGTGTTGCGGAGTGCCACCGCTTCGACGGACGCTGAGCTGAAGCTGACCGAGTACAAGCTGGGCGCGGAGCACTGGCTGGCAACAGGGGAGACCCTTACCGCCCAAACGCTGGAGAACCTGCGCGCCCATGACGCCATTCTTTTCGGGGCGGTCGGAGCGGCTCCCGGGGACACCCGGATTCCCTCGGGACTGATCGAGCGCGAAATGCTGCTCAAGTTGCGCTTCAGCCTGGACCATTATGTGAATCTCCGCCCATCCCGGCTCTACCAGGGGGTGGCCAGTCCGCTGGGCAATCCCGGTGAGATCGACTTCATCGTTGTCCGTGAGGGAACCGAAGGGCCGTATGTCGGCACCGGAGGGTCGCTACGCACAGGTACGCCGCACGAGATCGCGACCGAGGTCTCCATCAACACCGCCCACGGCGTGGAAAGGGTGGTCCGCGATGCCTTCCGGCGCGCCAGTGAGCGTCCGCGCAAGAAGCTCACGCTCGTGCACAAGCACAACGTCCTCGTCTACGCCGGCCACCTCTGGAAGCGCACCGTCGAGGCCGTCGCAGCCGAGTTCCCGGAGGTGACCCATGACTACCTGCACGTGGACGCCGCAATGATCTTCCTCGCCACCGATCCTGCCCGCTTCGACGTGATCGTCACCGACAATCTGTTCGGGGACATCATCACGGACCTCGCGGCGGCTGTCACGGGCGGGATTGGGCTAGCGGCATCGGGCAACATCAACATGGACCGTACGGCGCCGTCGATGTTCGAGCCGGTCCACGGCTCCGCACCGGACATCGCAGGGCAGCAGAAGGCTGACCCGACCGCCGCCATCCTCTCCGCGGCGCTCCTCCTGCATCACCTGGGCTTCGCTGAGCAGGCGGCGAAGATTGAGCAGGCGGTAGAGAACGACGTCGCCGCCCGGTCAGCGGCGCCACGAACCACCGCGGAGATTGGCGATGCTATTGCCGCCGCGGTGTCCTAAGCTGGTTAGGAAGCATTAACTGACTAGCGACATCTTTTTGTCCGACAGCGTGGAGGAACCATGACAGCTACCCAGCTGGAATTCGCCCAGCACCCGTCCGCCAGCCCTCGAACGGAGGCGGAGCGCGAAGCGATTCTCGCAAACCCGGGGTTCGGTAACCACTTCACGGACCACACCGCAGTGGTGGACTTCACGGTTGATGGTTCGGGTGAGGGTGGCTGGGGTAACGCGCGGCTCGAGGCGTACGGCCCCATCGCCATGGATCCGGCAGCTGCAGTGCTGCACTATGGCCAGGAAATCTTCGAGGGTATGAAGGCCTACCGTCATGCGGATGATTCGATCTGGACCTTCCGGCCGGAGGCCAACGCAGCGCGTCTGAACCGCTCTGCCGCGCGGCTTGCACTGCCGCAGCTGCCGGAGGAAATCTTCCTTGAGTCACTCCGCCAGCTGGTCGCCGCAGACAAGGGTTGGGTTCCCACCCGGGACGGCGAGAGCCTCTACCTGCGGCCCTTCATGATCGCCACGGAAGCCTTCCTCGGCGTTCGGCCCGCCCGCGAGGTTTCCTACCGCGTCATCGCCTCGCCGGCCGGAAACTACTTCGGCGGGGAACTGGCTCCGGTCTCCATCTGGGTCTCACGGAACTATGCGCGGGCCGGGCGGGGCGGAACGGGAGCAGCGAAATGCGGCGGCAACTACGCGGCGTCGCTCGCTGCCCAGCTCGAGGCAGAAGCGCACGGCTGCAAGCAGGTCCTCTTCCTGGACCAGTTCAACAACAATGCCGTCGAGGAACTCGGCGGCATGAATGTCTTCTTCGTGTTCAAGGATGGGTCGCTGGTTACTCCCTCACTCAGCGGAACCATCCTCGAGGGCATCACCCGTTCCTCGATCATCCAGCTGGCACAGGACCGCGGGCTGAACGTCCAGGAACGCACCATCACCCTCGATGAGTGGCGGGACGGCGTGGGCAGCGGCGAGATCACCGAGGTTTTCGCCTGCGGCACCGCAGCGGTCATCACCCCCATCGGTGAGCTGAAGGACGGCGACGACGTCATCAGCGCCCCGGATCCCTCCGCGGGTGAGGTCACGATGTCCATCCGCGAGCAGCTCCTGGGAATCCAGACCGGTGCGGTGGAAGACCCGCATGGCTGGCTGACACGTCTGGTCTAGCACAACGGATACGCACAAGCCCGGCCGCTCCCGCAACGGAAGGCCGGGCTTTTGCGTGCGGGGCTAGGACAGGTTGGTGCTGAGGTAGCCCCCGGCGCGCAGCAGTTCGGTGATGTCAGGTTCGGGGAGCGGCTTGCTGAAGAAGTAGCCCTGCCCGCTGACGTCGCCCAGCGTTCGCAGGAATTCCGCCTGGTCGCGGGTCTCGATGCCTTCGAACACCGCGTTCAGCCCGGCTGCGCGGATCAACTGGAAGACAGCCGCCACGAAGTCCGGTTGCCAGGATCCCGTTGTCGGTTCGCGGAGGATGGAGCGGTCCACCTTCACCATGTCCACCGGCAGGCGGCGAAGGTAACTGATGGAGGAGTAGCCCGTGCCGAAGTCGTCGATCTCGATGCACACGCCCAGTTGTTTGAGGCTGAGGAGTGAGTACGTCTCAACTTCGCCTCCGCTGACCAGTGCCGACTCGGTAATCTCGATGACCAGGGATTCCGGCGGAACTCCCATCCGTTTCAGCAGGCCGCGCACGAAATCCACCATGTCCAGCTGGCGCAGTTCGATGGCCGAGATGTTCACCCGCATCTGGAAGTTTTCCGGCAGGGCGAGGGCCGCCCGCCAGATGGCATACTGCTGCAGTGCCGTGGCCATGACCCATCGGTCAAGATCGGAAATTGCCCCAATCTCCTCGGCGAGGGGTATGAACGAGTCCGGTGCGATCATTCCCCTGGTGGGATGCTCCCAGCGCACCAGCACCTCGACGCCGTTGATGGCGCCGTCCTGCAGGTTCACCACAGGCTGGTAATGGACGCACAACTGGTCGGAGCCGATTGCGTCGCGCAGTTCGGCCGCCATCAGGGTACGCAACTGCCGGTCGTAGAGCATCACCGGCTCGAAGGTCCTGATTGTGCTGCGGCCCTCGTTCTTCGCCGCGTACATCGCTGTATCGGCCTCGTGCAGCAGTGATTCGGCGGTATGGTCCGCGGTGGCAAGGCGCAGCCCGATGCTGGCGCGGGAGTACACGCTGAATTCTTCGACGTCGATGCTCTTGGCGAGGACGTCGAGGGTACGGTTGGCGACTCCCAGCGCAATCTCCATGGTGGCTTCGGAGACCAGGATGGCGAACTCGTCGCCGCCCAGTCGCGCAACTGTGTCCGTGGCCCGCACCACGCCCCGCAGCCGTTCGGCGACTTCACACAGCACGTCGTCGCCGGCGTCGTGTCCGAAGCGGTCATTGACGTTCTTGAACGAGTCAAGGTCCAGCAGGAGCAAAGCCGGGGGAGCAGCGCCCTGCTTATGCTCGCTGAGAGCGAGGTCAATTTTCTCCACCAGGTCCACCCGGTTGGAGAGCCCGGTCAGCGAATCCGTCATTGCCATCCGCTTCATGTCCAGGTGCGCCTGGTGCAGCATGGCTGTACGGTTCTCTACACGCTTCTCGAACTGGCGGTACACCAGCTCGAGTTCTTCGGCGAGCAGGTTCACACCGGTGATGACGGCGTCGACGTCGTCCCGCGCGGGTGAGGTTTCCATCCGGCTGCTGAGATCCCCGCGTGAGAGTCGGACGATACCGTCTACCAGCATCGCCAGCCGCGGGTCGCCGTCCTCAGGAGTCATCCGTGTGCTCCAGTAACCATGCGACGGCCGCTTCCTCGTCGGAAAAGTATCGGGTGGGGCAGGGAGGCGGCTCCCCGCCGAGGAGGAAGTTGGCCAGGACACGATCCACCGATGTGGCTCCCAGGACGGCGATTGCGGAGGAGGATCTCGAACTGCTGAACACCGCCCTGGCCTCCCTGCTGAAATTGAGGACGCCGCTGATCACCAGGAGAACGGGCCGGAGCCCAGTGCCCGCTTCATCGCGCGCACGTTGGGCGAATTCCTCCGCCAGCTCCCCCGAAATATGCTGGCCCTCCGGCAGGATCAGCCGGGTGATGGGAGCCGTGGCGCTACCGGCAGGCTCCTGGGGCGTTTCCGGACTTTCAATGTGTTCCAGCGAGACTGCATTCATGGTGGCCGTCCGCCTTCCTTCCTGATGCGCCGGGGTATGACGCGGGGTTTGGTCCTACGGAACTAACGTACAGAAATACGACGACGGCGGTCGTTGCTTCCACGCATGTCGCGGTTCAGTCTCCGGTCACCGTGGTAGAGAATGGCTTCCCAATCAGCTTCCTCCGGGGCCTTCTGGACCACCGGTGATTCCTCCTGGCGGGGCTTCCTGGGCTCCACGTACAGCCAGTTCAGGACGCCCAGCACCGTGTCAACAAGCGAGTTCTTCAGGCCGATGTACGCGCGGATGGCGTAGAAAGCGAGCAGTGCGTTCAGGGCCGCAAAACCGGCGTTGACCCAGTTTTCGCTCACTACATCGCGCCAGACAGTGAACAGCGAGAAGGCGACGATGAGGAATGGAACCACCACGTAGAGCGCGGGAGCAGCCGTGCGGTCCTTCACCTTCGGCGTGCGCACGAACGGGATCTTCTCCCCGGTGAACGCCTGCTGGATGGATTTGAGAACTCCGGCAAGGTTCACGGGCAGGAGCACGATGTTGAAGCCGTAGATGCGGAAGATGTCGCTGAAGCGGTGACCGCAGTCTCGCAGGTCGCTGCCCATGGCGAGGAAGTAGGGGAGTGCGGCGACAAACACCAGTGGGCTGAGCAGGCGGCTGTCGTAGGGGTAGGCGAGCAGGAAAAGCAGACCGAAGCTCGCCCATGCGATGGAGGCCATGTAGTTGACGCGCAGCAGTACTTCGCGGAAGAGGATCCGTTCGCGCCGGTGCCTTCGTTCACGTAACTGGTTCCACAGTTTCGGCACGATCAGCAGCCCACCGTTGGCCCACCGTCGCCGTTGGACCACGAGCGAGCCGAAGTCAGGCGGAGTGGCGCTGTAGCTGAGCCGCTCGGGGTAGTTGACGAGCGTCCAGCCGTGCGCGCCCAGGTCCACGCTCGACTCGGTGTCCTCGATGACGGTCCGGTCCTGGATATAGGTCTTGATGTCGAAGCCGCCGACGTTTTCCACCTCCACGATGTCCTCGATCGCACGCTTCCGGATGACGGCGTTGGCGCCCACCCAGAAGGTTGCGCCGTAGTAGCTCATTCCCTGGTGCAGGATGTGCTGAATGTCGGTTGTTGCCCCCGCCACCCGCTCGATCCGCGTTGGCGCGCCGCGGAAGGACGAGTACGGGGTCTGGGTAACCGCGACGCGCTCGTTGCCGGGTGTCTCGAGAAGGTGGACGAGACGGAGACAGTAATCGCGCAGGAGCAGGGAGTCGGCGTCGAGCGTCAACAGGTAGGTTGAGTCCGGGATGTCGAGGTCGTCGACGTGCGGCTCGGTTGCGGGCCGGAGTACGACGCCGTTGGCTGCCTTTTCCTTGCGCCACCGGCCTCCCATGAGGGAGATGTACGCATTCAGGTTCATCGCCTTGTTGGCTTCGTGCGAGAGTGACGCGTACAGCTTGCGCTCGAAGGTATCCACCCGCACCGCGAAGATCCGCTGAAGCCTCACGTAGAGCTCGATCATCCGGTCAGGATCCGGTGATGATCCCTGCGCAAGCGCAGCTTTGAGGGCAAGAATGCTCAGGCGCAGTTCGCGGGCGAGGCCCATCAGCACCAGGTCAACGAAGAATTCATCGACGTGGTCAGCCACGGCCTCGTTCTCGGCCATGGTTTCCAGCCAGGCCGCTGCTGCCTCGTACTCCGCGATCAGGCGAGGGAGTTCGTCGTCGTGCGTTGACTCTGCCTGGAGGCGTTCACGGAAGCCGGCCAGCGCGGCTTCGAACCGCATGGCGGGTTGCAGCAGCTGACGCTCGATATCACCGGCCAGCGCGCGGGTGGCCTCCAGTCGGGCCCGGATCAGCGGATCCGTGGGGTGAGGGGGATCGTCAAGCAGGAGGGTCACCCGCAGGTCGGGGAATTCCTGAAGCGCCGCAGACCACAGCGTCGCCCGGACAACAGCAGGCTCTTCCGCGTAGGAGGGCACCAGCACGGTGATGCCGTGGGTGTAATCCGCGAAGTGGCGGTCAAGTTCGCCGCGCGGCACCCGGCGGTGGTCACGGAAGCGGTAGAGCGCGCCCTGCCGTGCGAGGAGGTACATGAGGGCGGAGAAGGTCAGGAAGGTGACGACCACCAGGTAGAACACCGCTTCAAGCTGGAACCTGAAGTCACCCGAAGGGTTCTCGGAAAGCTCCCGCAGGACGGTGGAAATGACGTAGGCGGTCCACCCGAGCACGGTGACGGCGATGCCCAACCGGCCGAGCGCGATCTTTCGGCGCGATGGTTGGGGATGCACTATGGAGAGCGGCTCCGAGCGCTTCTCCGATCCCCACTGACGACGCCGCGTTCCTCCGGTGGACTCCGCCGAAACGGTATCCACGGAAGCAGTTACGGAAACATTCTGTTGCATCCGCCCCCCACCTGCTCGAAGGACCTCCCCATCGGATGGCCCTGATGTGTGTGATTGCCGCATCAGGGCAGGTGACGGTCCTGCTCGAACGGCGCGCCGCACGTGAATGCGCCAAGGTGACGGCCCGGCGCTGCAGCGTGTGACGGACGAAATAGTACCACCATTTTGTTCCGGGTCATCAGGGGCGTTACGATACGGCACACCGTTCCCGTTCGAACGGTCTCGTACCTGGGGGACCCATGTCCAAACGTTTTCCCGGCCGCCGGCTTTCGCCGGTCCGGCTTTCCATAGTCGCTGCCATCACCGGTGCATTGGTTGTGTCCACCGTCGTGGGGTGGAACCGTTTCGAGGATGTCCGTGCTGCCGCCGGCGGTGGGTCCTGGTTCGCCGGTTACGTCGATGCGACCGCCACGCCGCTTTACCCGTTCGAACAGCCCGCCTCTGAGCAGGGCAGAAGCGTTGTGCTGTCCTTCATCGTGGCGGATCCCGAGGACGGCTGCACGCCGTCCTGGGGTGCAGCCTATTCTCTCGACGAAGCACAGACTGAACTGGACCTCGATCGCCGGATTGCGCGCCTCACCCAGGATGGAGGTGAGGTTGCGGTGTCATTTGGAGGACTGCTCAATGACGAGCTCGCCCGGACCTGCACCGACGTCCGGCAGCTGGCCGCTGCCTACCGGACCGTCGTTGAGCGTTATGACCTGACCACGATCGACCTGGACATCGAGGGCGAGGACCTGGCCGACGCCGAAGCCGCCACGCGCCGGGCTGAGGCCGTGGCGCTGCTCCAGGAGGAGCGACGTTCCGACGGCGAACCACTGAACGTGTGGTTGACGCTCCCGGTTGCGCCGTCGGGCCTGACTGTTGGGGGCACCGATGCAGTGACCGCGATGCTCGACGGCGGCGTGGATCTTGCGGGCGTGAACATCATGACCATGGACTATGGCGGAAGCAGGGAAGCCGGCGTGTCCCAGCTCGATGCGTCCATCGCTGCGGCCCGTGCCACCCACTCCCAGCTTGGCGTGCTCTATGACCGCGCAGGCACCAGCCTTGGTCCGCAGACCCTCTGGAAGAAGATCGGCCTGACACCGATGATCGGACAGAACGACGTTCCGGCGGAGGTCTTCGACCTGGAGGCCGCGGCCGCCTTCAACACTTTCGCCGTGGATACGGGAGTTGGCCGCATGTCCATGTGGTCCCTGAACCGCGATGCGACGTGCAGCGACAACTACGGTGATGTCTCAGTGGTCTCAGACAGCTGCAGCGGAATTGAGCAGGACGGCATGCTGTTCGCCGAACTGCTGGGTGCGGGGTTCGAGGGGCGCGCCGCAACGCTGAACTCGGTGCCCACAACCCCTGAAGCGACGCCTGAGCCGATCGCTGATGACCCGGAGACCAGCCCGTATCCCATCTGGTCGGAGGAAGCCACCTACGTTGCCGAGGATCGCGTGGTGTGGCGTGGGAAGGTGTACGCGGCGAAATACTGGACCACCGGCGACGTTCCGGACAACCCGGTTTTGCAGGCCGCGGAGACTCCCTGGACGCTGATCGGCCCGGTGCTGCCGGGGGAGAAGCCCCTTCCCGTGGTGACGGCCCCGCCTGAGACCTACCCGGGTTGGGATGCCGAGAAGGTCTACGAGAAGGGCGACCGGATACTGTTCGACGGCCATGTCTTCGAGGCGAAGTGGTGGAACCGCAGCGACAGCCCGGAGGCCGCATTGCAGGCTTCGGACTCCTCGCCGTGGCGGAAGTTCTCCAGCGAAGAAGTGAAGGACCTGCTCGAAGAACTTCAGTGAGTTTGGTCCGGTTAGAGGTTGGCGGAGCGGTGAAGATCCTCGATCAGATTCCCTACGTGTGCCTCGCGGTCCGGCGATCCTGACTGGCGGAACAGTTCCTGGCTCTTCTCGAGCTGGAACAACCCTTCGAGGGAATCGCCTGAGCGGGCCAGAGCCTGCCCCAGCAGCATGTACGCCTCGGCTGCCGTCTGGCTGGCGAGCAGTTCCGACGCCTGGCAGATAGGGCGAAGGCGTTCGACGGCGGCATCGTACTGGCCCGTAAGGAACAGCCAATGGGCGCGGGTCAGGGAGAGTTCAAGCTTGTCGCGTTCACTTCCACCGACAATCGACGCCGCCATCTCGGCCCGCTCGATGCATTCGAGCGTCTCGGGCTCGACGACGCCGCCGGCGAGACGCTTCGCCGCTGAAGCGCGATTAAAACGTGCCCAGAGATCAAGATCGTTCGACGGCGACAGGTTGTCCGCAGCGCGGCGATGGTAATCAGTGCCGGTGGCGGAGTCCCGGCGCAGATATGCCACATTCCCGATTACCCAGTACGCCTTGCCTGCCGTTTGAGAATTGACCTCGGGTGTAATGAGGTCTGCGAGGTGAAGGCATTCCTGCCAGGCCTCCTCAACCCGGTCGCTTTCAGCGAGGGCAGCGATGAGGGCGTGCTGGGCTCCAATGCGAAGCTCAGGTGAATCGGCGGCCCTGCTCGCCATCGTAACTGCGTACCGGGCTTCCTGAGCTGCCTCGGCCAGGCTGCCCTGCCCCTGCATTGTGCCCGCCAAGAATACGGAAACTCGAGCGGCGAGGTCGGGGTAACGCAGAGTGAGTGGATCCTCGCGTAAAGACACTGCCACAGACTGTGCCTCTTGAAAGGCGCCGTCCTTCTTTATGCATTCCGCCTGCAGAAACGCCATGTTCCATCGCGCATTGTCATCGCCATCTGCCTCGGCGGCGTCCTGTGCTTCCCGCGCGATCCGGCGAGCCGACTGGTAGTCGCGCTGGGACCAGGCGTCGCGGGCGCGAAGCTCGAGGAAAACGTGCTCGCCGGGTTCCTGGACTTGACTCATGGCCCTCACTTCAATGGTGCTCTTGTGGTTGCCCCCGACCTTATTCTGTCAGCTTCGGGCACCCTAAGACACAAGAATGAGGTTAAACACAAGAATGAGGTTAAAGACGCTCTGATTCCATAACGGCCGTAAAAACTGCGGAAAAGATGAGACTTTGCGTACCGGGTTACTTGAGAGCGCTCCATATACTGAAGGGGCTGTGCAACGTTGAAGGCAATCGGCCTTCCGCGTCCATCGAGATGACTAAGGGAACAAGCATGAAGAGAGTCTCCGCAACACTGTTGCTGACTGCGCTGCTTCTGGTTGGGGGCGGCACGGCTGCTCAGGCCGCGAAGGTTGGCGACTGGCCGGACCGCACCACTACAACCAAAGTTGGCGACTGGCCTGACCGCACGTACACCACTACCCGTGTAGGCGACTGGCCAGACTAACCAGTACGGCTTCGTAAACCATCAGCCGACCGCGGAGAACAGAAATCCTGTTCTCCACGGTCAGCTCTTTTAACGGCGTTTCCCGCGCAGGTCAGACCCGCATGCCTGCGACGATTTCGCGCACATGTGCCGCTCGGTCGTGGGCGCCGGCGTGCTCGAAGCACTGTTCACTGGTTTCGAAGTGTGCAAGGGCTTCCAGTTCCTCGTCCCGCGCGACCAGCGCCTGGCCCAGCAGGAGGTTCGCTTCTCCCTCGGTCTGTTTGGAGAGGACTGAGCCTTCCGCACAGATCGGTCGGAGCCGCTCGATGGCTGCGTTCAGCTGACCCGTCAGCAAAAGCCAATGTGACCGCGTAAGGGATAGCTGCAGCTGATCGCGTTCTGTGCCGCCAACAATGCTGCTTGCGACCTCCGCACGCTCGATGCATTCGAGTGTTTCTGCATCCACCACTCCGGCGGTGAGGCGCAGGGCGGCCGAAGCTCGGTTGAAGTGGGCCCACAGCTCGAGATCGTTGTTGGGTGAGAGTTGTTCAGCAGCCAGGCGGTGGAAGCGGGTGCCGTCGTCGACCTGGTGCCGCATGAATGCGACGTTTCCAACCGCCCAATACGCCTTGCCCGCCGTCTGGGCGTGGACTCCAGGGGTAATGAGGGTGGAGAGGCCAAGACAGGTGGTCCAGGCGTCGTCAAGCCGGTCGCTTTCCGCCAGCGCCGCAATCAGCGCGTGGTGGGCATCGATCTGAAGTTCCGGCGCCCCATCCACACGGGCAGAACTATCCACTGCGATTTGTGCGTCCGTGACGGCCTGGTCTAGGTGTCCGAGCCCCTGCAAGCAAACCGCGATGAGCGTGTGGATGCGTGCCAGGAGGGCATCTGATCCCAGGGTGAGGCTGTTACTCCCGAGGGTCCGGCCAATCTCGAGCGCTTCTTCGAGCAGACCTTCTTCCCGGAAACATTCGGCCTGCAGGAAGGTCATGTTCCACCAGGCATGATGATCCTCGGCCTCAATAGCGAGTTCGACGGCGGTTGCTGCGATGTTCCTTGCCACGCTGTAATCCCGCTGGCTCCAAGCTTCGCGGGCGCGCAGCTCATGCATCACCAGATCGCCCGACCGCCGTGCTGCTGCCACTGTGGTCCCTCCATCGTTCTAGATACGCCTTCGACCGGCGATGATCACGCAGCGTGCGCGACTGCCCCGAGTTTATGCGGAAAACGACCCGCTAAACAGTGCGAAAAGCAGAGATACTAAGGGGTGTTGCTTTTTCGTATTGAATCGTATACTGAGTCAACCGCAGCGATGTGACTCTGCGCACTCCTAGAGAAATGGGGAACACGTAATGAGGAAACTGTCGGCAGTACTGCTCGTCACCGCTGCGCTCGTCGTCGGAGGCGGCTCGGCCGCCGTCGCGAAGGACGGCAAGGCTCCGGCCACGTATGCCCCGAAGGGCGGCGGAACCACCTACAGCATCATGATCGATAACTGGCCACACTAGCCAGTCCTCCATCACTATCAGGGCCGTCCGGGAAACGCAGGTGCGCTTCCCGGACGGCCCTTCGTGTTTTCCGCTTGCGGTTGCCGGCCGTGTATTAGCCTAGGGAAATGCGTATAGCCCGGTTTGTTTTCAATGATGACCCTACGTTCGGTGTTGTGGAGGGACCCGAGGGGGAAGAGGAACTCGCTGTCATCAGCGGCGATCCTTTCTACGGCGGCATCCAGGCCACGGGCGCACGGCACAAGCTGGAGGATGTCCGGTTGCTTGCCCCCGTTATTCCCCGCAGCAAGGTCATCGGCATCGGACGGAATTACGCAGAGCACGCACGGGAACTGGGTAATGAGGTCCCGCCGGCACCGTTGATGTTCCTCAAACCGAATACGTCGGTGATCGGGCCCGGGGATCCGATTGTTCTCCCATCGTTCTCTGAGGAGATTTCCTACGAGTCGGAACTGGCTGTGGTCATCGGCCGAATCTGCAAGGACGTCCCGCTGGAGCGGGTTGATGACGTCGTGTTCGGTTACACCTGCGCCAATGACCTCACCGCCCGCGACATTCAGAAGACGGACAACCAATGGGCGCGTGCCAAGGGCTTTGACACTTCCTGCCCAATCGGCCCATGGATCGAGACGGAACTCGACACGGAGAATCTCGCGGTGCGCGGCTGGCTCGACGGCGAACTCCGCCAGGACGGCTCCACGGACCAAATGATCTGGGGCGTCCGTGAGCTCGTAGCTTACGTCTCACAGGCCTTCACTCTCTTGCCAGGGGACCTCATCCTGACCGGTACGCCGGCCGGCGTGGGGCTGATCAGCGACGGCCAGCGGTACGAGGTTGAGATCGAAGGCATCGGGCGTCTGTCCAACCCCGCGCGGCGCTGACTCGTCCCGATGATGCGCTCAGGGCTACTGTCATCGCGCCGTGGCTGGCGTCGTCGTCGTGATTGGCTTGTCGCCGTAGCGGTATGTGGGGGACTGTTTGTCGCAGCCCGTTCCGTGCGCATCCTCGATGGACCGCAGGTCCTCGTGTCCGCGCTGGCGGCTGCGGGGTTCGGGGCTATAGCGGCCTTCGGACTGCGTTATTTCCGCCCACACACCTCACTTCGAACGACGACGGTGGTGGGCGCGGCCGTGGCGGCGGTTGCGTTCGGCGGATGGGCGCTGACGGCTGGACAGTAGACTGGGATCCATCATGACTACTGCTGATCTCCCTCTTGCCGATCTCCCCACCGTCACTGCCGAAACCCCGGTTCGGGTGCGCTTCTGCCCGTCGCCGACCGGCGTGCCGCACGTTGGTCTCATCCGCACTGCGCTCTTCAACTGGGCCTATGCCCGGCACACCGGCGGAACCATGGTTTTCCGGATCGAGGACACTGACGCCGCCCGGGACAGTGAAGAGAGCTACCAGCAGTTGCTCGATGGGCTGAAATGGCTTGGCATCGACTGGGACGAAGGCGTCGAGGTAGGCGGACCGCACGGTCCTTACCGGCAGTCCCAGCGCAGCGAGATCTATCAGGACCTCATCGCCAAGCTGATGGCGGCAGGTCACCTGTATGAGTCCTACTCCACACCGGATGAGGTGGAGGAGCGGCATCGTGCCTCAGGCCGTGACGTAAAGCTTGGCTACGACAACTTCGATCGCAACCTCACCGATGAGCAGAAGGCGTCCTACACAACCGAGGGACGTCAGCCCGTGCTCCGCCTCCGCATGCCGGATGAGGACATCACCTTCAATGACCTCGTCCGCGGGGAGATCACCTTCGCCGCCGGCAGTGTTCCGGATTTCGCCGTCGTGCGGGCAAACGGTGCACCGCTGTACACGCTGGTGAATCCGGTGGACGACGCCCTCATGGGTATTACGCACGTGCTGCGCGGCGAGGATCTGCTCTCCTCGACCCCCAGACAGGTGGCCCTGTACCGCGCGCTGATTGACATTGGGGTGGCCCGATACATGCCCTTGTTCGGGCACCTACCGTACGTGATGGGACAGGGCAACAAGAAGCTGTCCAAACGTGATCCCGAGTCAAACCTTTTCCTGCACCGGGAACGCGGATTCATCCGTGAGGGGCTGCTGAACTACCTCTCGCTCCTGGGCTGGTCACTGAGTGCGGATGAAGACATTTTCACTGTCGATGAACTAGTCGAGAAGTTCGACATCCATGATGTGCTGGCCAATCCCGCGCGCTTCGACGTGAAGAAGGCTGAGGCGATCAACGGTTCCCACGTGCGTCTGCTGGATCCGGAAGATTTCAGGATGCGGTTGGTTCCGTACCTCCAGTCGGCGGGATTGCTTGGGCAGACGCTCGGCACCAGCGAACTGCAGATCCTCACCGACGCTGCGCCGCTTATCCAGGAACGCATCACGCTGCTTGGCGAGGCGCCGGAGATGCTCGGTTTCCTGTTCAGGTCCGACGCCGAGATCACGGTTGCCGAGGACGCCCGAAAGGGCCTGCCCGCAAACTATGCGGAGGTGCTGGAAGCTGCACTCAAGGCCCTCGAACCTGTGGAGGAGTGGACGGCAGAGAACATCCAGGCGGCGCTGCGTCATGCACTCGTTGAAGAGCTTGGGATGAAGCCCCGCGTGGCCTTCGGTCCCGTCCGGACCGCTGTCTCGGGCCGGAAGATCTCACCGCCACTGTTTGAATCCATGGTGATCCTCGGCAAGGACTCGTCGCTGGCACGGGTCCGGGCGCTTCGCAGTGAATGAGATGCACGCCGTCGAGGGCGTCCTGTTTGATATCGATGACACCCTCGTGGACCTCGAAACCGCGATGGGCCGCACCCTGCACCACGTCGGTGCGGAAACCCTCGCGCATCTAAGCGAAGCCGAGTGGGCAGAGTACAAGCGGCTCTACACCCGTGATCCGCATGGTTATTACAACCAGTACCTCGCTGGAGAACTCACGTTCACCGAGCAGCGCGTCAGGCGGGCCCGGCATGCCCAGGCGTCCTTCGTCACCGAACCGTTGGAGGGTGAGTCAGCGCACCGGTGGAACAGCGCCTATGAGGCGATCCTGCCGCTGCATTTCAAACCGTACGACGACGTCGTCCCCCTCCTGGACGCGCTGGACGAGGTCGGCATCCCCTACGGCGCCGTCAGTAACAACGTGCATGACTATCAGCGCGCGAAGCTGGACAAGGCCGGGCTGGAGTGTGTGGCGGCGCTGGTTGGAATTGACGCGGTTGGCGTCGCGAAGCCGGATCCGGCGATCTACCTTGAAGGCGCCCGCAGGCTCGGCACAAGTCCGTCCGCAACGCTCTATGTCGGGGACAATCCCGCCATCGATGCGGAGGGGGCGGATGCGGCCGGGCTCGTGGGGATTTGGCTGGACCGTGGGCTACACACCGGTGTTGAAGGGTTCAAGGGGCGGCGCATCACCTCGCTTGCGCACGTTTTGCAGTTCGTGCAGGAAATCCGGTAAAGTTTTATCTCGGCGCGGACGGGATTGGCCTGCTGCAAAGCACAGGAAAACCTCCGAAAAGTGCCATTGGGGTATGGTGTAATTGGCAACACACTGGTTTCTGGTACCAACATTCTAGGTTCGAGTCCTGGTACCCCAGCGCTGTAAATCAGCACAATTTGTGCGGACCGTTTAGGTAGATGGTTCGGATAAATTTGGTCGGTTTCAGTTTGGCGCACAGCGTCGGATGTGAAAGAATCATCTAGCTCGTTTGGCGGGAAACCGGCAAACACAAAGTCTGGCCCCATCGTATAGCGGCCTAGTACGCTGCCCTCTCACGGCGGTAACGCGGGTTCGAATCCCGCTGGGGTCACAACGGTTCCGCCTCAACCATTGCGGTTGGGGCGGAACGTTTTTAACGCCCCACCTCTCCCGTTGCATCGACTCTCCTCAAACGGTTGTTCTCAGCGGGTTGAATCGGTTTGGAAGCACCATTTGAGGAGAGTCGATGCGGGCCCACAGACTCCGGGCGGGAGCTGGCATGATGGGATCATGACTGTCTCGCCGCCGGAATCCGATGCCGCGGGGCTTCCCGTCCTGCTCGGTCGCCTCCGGGAAATCCTGGACAGCGTCACTTTTCCACTTGAATTTCCCGGCTCCGCTGGTGCCCGGCGGGAAACGGCCGCCGCCGTGGCGCAGTTGGATGACTACATCTTGCCCCGCGTGCAGAGCCTTGATGCGCCGCTGCTTGCGGTGGTCGGCGGCTCAACGGGTGCCGGCAAGTCAACACTGGTGAACGCCCTCGTGGGCCACCCGCTCACCCGCTCCGGGGCGATCCGGCCCACCACGCGACAGCCCATCCTTCTTCACCATCCGGCCGAAGGACACTGGTTCGCTGACGACCGCGTGCTGCCGACGCTGTCCCGGCAGCGCGTCGTCGTCGTTCATCCTGAGGCGGACCCGGTTCCGGCCTCCCGCGTGGGCACGTATCACGACGCCGGAAGCGCGGCCCAACTGCGGCTTCAGCCGGACGCGATGATCCCGCTGGGCCTTGCCCTGCTCGATGCGCCGGACATTGACTCGATCGCGGACGAGAACCGGCGCCTCGCATCCCAGTTGCTCGCCGCTGCGGATCTGTGGCTGTTCGTGACCACGGCCAACCGCTATGCTGACGCCGTTCCCTGGGAGTTGCTGCGGGAGGCGGCGCAGCGGGACATCCTGCTCGCGGTCGTGCTGGACCGGGTGCCGCACGGCGTCGAGGAGGAGGTGCGCGAGGATCTCCATACGCTGCTGGCGGCCGAGCAACTCGGCCACGCGCCGATCTTCGTGATCCCGGAGGAGCGGCTGGACCCGCTCGGAATGCTTCCTGGTGAATCGATCGACCCGCTGCGGCGGTGGCTGCAGGCGATTGCCGCTGATGCCGAGGGGCGCAGGGAAATCGCACGTCGGACGGTCGAAGGTGCTGTGCGGGCACTCGGGCGCAGGGTGGACGGCCTCGCGGGCGCACTCGATGATCAGGAAGAGGCCGCGTTACGGTTGCGGGAAACCGCCAGGAAAGCGTACGACGGCGCCCTCGCGGCAGTGCTCGAATCGACCAAGGACGGCACACTGTTACGCGGTGAGGTGCTGGCCCGCTGGCAGGACTTCGTGGGTACAGGCGAATTCATGCGCGGTCTGGAATCGCGCGTGGGACGGATCCGGGACCGGATCGGCGGCTACCTCAGCGGCAAGCCGCCGAGGGCGGTCACCGTAGAGACGGCCATCGAGAGCGGACTGCAGACCGTCATTGTCGAGGAAGCAGCGAAGGCCGCGGATCAGACCCGCCGTCTCTGGCGGGCCGAAGCTGCCGGCCGGGCGCTGCTGGCAGGAGACGCGGAGCCGATGTCACCGGATTTCACCGACAAGGTTGCACGCGAGATCCGGGCCTGGCAGAAGGACCTGTTGGAACTTGTCCGATCCGAGGGAGCAAACAAGCGGTTCGCCGCACGGATGCTGTCTTTCGGGGTCAACGGCGTGGCGGTTGCGCTCATGATTGTGGTGTTTGCCTCCACGGCGGGCCTCACGGGAGGCGAGGTGCTGATTGCCGGCGGTTCCGCCGTCGTCGGGCAGAAACTGCTCGAAGCCATCTTCGGTGAGGATGCCGTGCGGCGCCTGACCAGGACTGCTCGGGACCAACTGCACAAGCGCTGCGAGAAGCTGTTGACGGCGGAGCGTGAGCGTTTCATCGACCTCCTCGGAATTGCCTCCGGCGAACCACTGCCTGCCGACCTCCGCGCGCTCGCGGCGACTCTGTCCGAGCGGCGCACCGTGGCCGAAGATCTGGCCTCTGAGCCACCTCAGGGGCAAAACCTTGAGGACGGCTGCAATCGGGAGGGTGAGCGGTGAGCCGGCATCGGGGGGAGAGGTCGGAATCGCAGCGGCAGGCACGCCTGGCAACTCGCCTGGAATCGCTGAATACTGCGCGTGAACTCGCTGTTGGACGCATCGATGCACACGAGCTGCAGCAACTGTACGGGGTGCTCGACAGGGCGAGCACGCGGCGGTCCCTTTCCTCGGGGCACACCGTCGTCGGGCTGTTCGGGCCCACTGGAAGCGGGAAATCGTCGCTGCTCAACGCGCTCACCGGAACTGACCTGGCGCGGGTGGCTGCGCGCCGCCCCACCACCGCCGAACCGCTCGCCGTGATCTGGGGCGAGGACGGCAGCTCGGACCTGCTGGACTGGCTCGAAGTGCAGAACCGTCATGTCATGCCCGACGGCGCAGCCCTCCTTCCCGGCGTGAACGGCAGTCGCGCGGATGCCGACGGCGGGCTCATCCTCCTGGACCTCCCGGACTTCGACTCAACGGAACGCGGTCACCGGGTGATCGTCGAGCGGTTGGCAGGCCAGGTGGACGTGCTGCTCTGGATCGCCGATCCGCAGAAGTACGCCGACGCCGCACTCCATCACGACTTTCTGGATCCGCTGGCTACCCATGGGGCGGTGACGCTCGTTGCTCTTAACCAGGCGGACCGGCTGGCGGAGGATGAGCTTGATGAGGTGACCGGTTCACTGAGGCAGATCCTCGCCGCTGAGGGGCTGGGCTCCGTGACAGTGCACCCGGTGTCGGCTGTCACCGGCCAGGGACTGCAATCAATTGCTGAGGATGTCCGCGCGATCGTGCGGAAGAAGGAGGCTGCGACCGGGCGGCTCTCTGCGGACGCCGACGTAGCCGTTGCCTCGCTTCAGGAATTTACCGGCGCCGAGCTGCAGGCCCCTTCCAAGATGGTGCGGACTGCCCTCGCCGACCGGCTCGCGGGTGCTGCCGGCGCCGACGCGGTGATTGACGCCGTCGTGCGCTCCTATCGCCGGGATGCCCACGCAGAGACCGGCTGGCCGGTCACCCGGTGGCTGGGGCGGCTTCGCGCGGATCCGCTGCGGCAGCTGAACCTCCGCCGCAGCGATGTGCAGCAATTCATCGGCAGGACCTCGCTGCCGGAACCCGGCCCTGCACAGCGCGCAGCGGTCGACCGTGCGCTGCGGAACTTCGGCGAGGAAAGCTCCAACGGTGCGGTGGAACCCTGGCGGACGGCGATCCGGGATGCCGCGAGGAGCTCCGAGCCGGAACTCCTCGATAGCCTCGATGACGCCGTAGCGAAGACCGACTTCACCTCCGGATCCCGCGCGTGGTGGTGGCCGGTAGCCGGGGTGGTTCAGTGGCTGTTCCTGGCCGCGATGGTGGTCGGAATCGGCTGGCTGGGCGTCCTGGCGGGCCTGGGATTCCTGCAGCTCCCGGTTCCACCCTCACCCCGGGTCGAGGGAATCCCGGTGCCCACGCTGCTGGCGCTCGGGGGAGTGGCGGCGGGAATCGCCCTGGGCATTCTGTGCGCGGCACTGGCCCGAATCGGCGCGCAGCGGCGGGGTAGACGCGTACGACGGCGGCTGGTCGCCTCGATCAGCGGGGCCTCCGACGCAGGGGCGGTGGCGCCTGTGGCGGCCGAAGTTGAACGCTACAACGCATTCACCCGTGCCGTGGAAGAAGCAGCGAAGCGCTGATCAGCGTACGAGCGCCGCGAGCACTTTCTGCATGGTCCGGATGTTGCGCGTGGTGGTTGCGCTTTTGAAGCGGGCCTTGTTAGTGAAGGCGTTCAGGGGACTTTCGAGGGTCTGGCCCTTGGGAGACTGCCATGCGGCGGCGACGGTCCCCAGGGGGTGCACCGGTTCGTTGATGGTGCCCGCGAACTTGACGAGCTCTGCGAGGACAGCGGGGTCCGAGAAGAGTGTGAGGTAGGTGTGGGTGGTCGGGTCGTCAGCCGGGAAGGGGCATTCGGAGACTATCCGGGATACCGCATCGGCATCGAGCACCACCACCCACGCTTCGTAGCCGAAGCGCGTCCGTAGGGCCTGCTCGGCGGCGGATTTCAGCTCGGTGGGAGCCAGATCGCTGCTGCAGACCACGTTGCCGGAGGCCAGGAGGGTCTTGACATTCGTGACGGGCAGCGCAGCCATTGTCTGCTTGAGATCCGCCGACTTGATGGTGACACCGCCAACGTTCACGCCCCGGAGGAACACCGCGTAATCGCTCATGAAGCCCACTCTAAACCCGGAACTTTCGTGCAGCTCTGGTGACTTCAGGCGCTGGAATGTCGCCACAGCTGCACGAAAGTTCCCCCGGCTACTCCGCTGATTTCCCGACGGCGTTGGTCAGCTGCAGTGCGGCGTTCACCACCACTTCGGCGTGGATCCGCCCGGGTTGGCGGGTGAGGCGTTCGATCGGTCCGGATATTGAGACGGCGGCGATCACCCGGCCGGACGGGCCGCGTACCGGCGCCGAGACCGAGGCAACCCCCGCCTCGCGTTCGCCGAGGCTCTGAGCCCAGCCCCGCCGTCGTACTCCAGCAAGGACGGTGGGCGTATATCGGGCACTCTGCAGACCCTTGAGCAGCCGGTCATGGTCTTCCCAGGCCAGCAGGCACTGGGCAGCGGAACCGGCCTTCATGGACAGCTGGGTGCCAACGGGGATGGTGTCCCGCAACCCGATGGGGCGTTCAGCGGAAGCGACGCAGACGCGGGCATCGCCCTGGCGGCGGTAGAGCTGGGCGCTTTCGCCGGTGGCGTCGCGCAGCTGGAGGAGGATGGGCCCGGCGGAGGCGATCAGGCGGTCCTCACCGGCCGCCGAGGCAAGCTCAACGAGGCGGCTGCCGAGCACAAACCGTCCCTGGATGTCACGGCTGACCAGGCGGTGGTGCACCAGGGCAAGCGCGAGCCGGTGAACCGTTGGGCGGGCGAGGCCGGTGGAAACCACCAGCTGTGCGAGGGTTGTTGGCCCCGCCTCGAGCGCATCGAGCACAAGAGCCGCTTTATCAATCACGCCAACGCCACTAGAATTGTCCATAACTTGATATTGCCGTCTCATTATCTGAGACGCAAGTAGTCCGGGTAGCGCACGAAGCCGTGCGGCTGCTTCAGTTAATGGAAGATCTGATCAAAGGCACGCGGAGGAACCGGCCATGGGCAAGACGCTCGCAGAAAAAGTCTGGGAATCGCATATTGTGCGCAAGGGTGAGGTTGTGGGTGGCCAGGCGCAGCCGGACCTGCTCTACATCGACCTTCACCTCGTCCACGAGGTCACGTCCCCCCAGGCCTTCGAGGGCCTGCGGCTGGCAGGACGGCCGGTGCGCCGTCCTGACCTGACAATCGCCACCGAGGACCACAACACCCCCACCATCGACATTGACAAGCCGATCGCGGACCTGACCAGCCGCACGCAGATCGAGACGCTGCGTTCGAACTGCAAGGAATTCGGTATCCGGCTGCATTCGCTGGGCGACGCGCAGCAGGGCATTGTGCACATCATCGGTCCGCAGCTCGGCCTCACCCAGCCCGGCCTCACGGTTGTCTGCGGTGACTCCCACACCTCCACCCACGGCGCGTTCGGTGCCCTGGCAATGGGTATCGGAACCTCCGAGGTTGAGCACGTCATGGCTACCCAGACGCTCTCGCTCAACCCGTTCAAGACCATGGCCATCAACGTCGAGGGCACGTTGAAGCCCGGTGTGACGTCGAAGGACATCATCCTCGCCGTGATCGCGAAGATCGGCACCGGCGGCGGCCAGGGCTACGTCCTGGAGTACCGCGGCTCAGCGATCCGCGCCCTGTCCATGGATGCACGCATGACCATCTGCAACATGTCGATCGAGGCCGGGGCACGCGCCGGAATGGTGGCCCCGGATGACATCACGTTCGAATACCTCAAAGGCCGCGCACACGCTCCGGAGGGGGCTGACTGGGATGCCGCCGTTGAGAACTGGCGCACCCTGCGGACCGACGACGACGCCGTGTTCGACGCGGAGGTGTTCCTCGACGCCAGTGAACTCGAGCCCTTTGTCACGTGGGGCACCAACCCGGGCCAGGGCGTCTCGCTCAGCCAGTCCGTGCCCTCGCCCGAGGATTTCGCGGACGAGAATGAGAAGGCCGCGTGCAAGCGTGCCCTCGACTACATGGCCCTCGAAGCCGGCACGCCTATGAAGGACATCCGGGTGGACACCGTATTCCTCGGTTCCTGCACCAACAGCCGGGTGGAAGACCTGCGACTGGCCGCGGACATCATCCGGGGCCGCCAGAAGGACCCGAATATCCGCATGATGGTGGTCCCGGGATCCGCACGCGTCCGGCTCGAAGCCGAGGCCGAGGGGCTTGACAAGGTGTTCAAGGACTTCGGCGCCGAATGGCGTTTTGCCGGCTGCTCGATGTGCCTGGGCATGAACCCGGACCAGCTGGCGCCGGGGGAGCGGTGTGCATCGACGTCGAACCGCAACTTCGAGGGCAGGCAGGGCAAGGGCGGGCGCACGCACCTCGTCTCGCCCGTTGTTGCGGCCGCGACGGCGGTGCGCGGCACCCTGAGTTCGCCCAGTGACCTCGAGCCCGTACCACCCGGCGCTGCACTGCGCGCCGATGATTCAGCCAGCCACGCCGCCTAATTCCCATCGACTCAGCAGAAATGACTAGGAAGTCGGCCCAAACCTAGTCATTTCTGCTGACTCGATCGCTAAACGAGGAGCAAAAATGGAAAAGATCACCACGCATACCGGGATCGGCGTTCCACTGCGGCAAAGCAACGTGGATACTGACCAAATCATCCCCGCCGTCTACCTGAAGCGGATCACCCGCACCGGTTTCGAGGACGCACTTTTCGCGGCCTGGCGCAAGGATGAGAACTTCATCCTGAACACCGAACCGTTCAACCGTGGATCGGTACTCGTTGCCGGACCGGACTTCGGCACCGGCTCTTCCCGCGAGCACGCAGTCTGGGCTTTGAAGGACTTCGGCTTCCGGGCTGTCCTGTCCTCCAGGTTCGCTGACATCTTCCGCGGCAACTCCGGTAAGCAGGGCCTGGTTGCGGCCCAGCTCGCGCAGGACGACATCGAGCTGATCTGGAAGGAACTCGAGAACCATCCGGGAACCGAGATCACCGTGGACCTTGAAGCCCGCCTGGTGACGTGCGGCTCCATCGTCGCCCCGTTCCAGATCGATGACTACACGCGCTGGCGCCTTTTAGAGGGCCTTGATGACATCGGGCTGACCCTGCGCCACGAGGAATCCATCACGGCGTTTGAAGCGGAGCGGCCGAGTTTCAAGCCGACCACCCTGCCCGCCCGCACCTAGCCGAATTTCCGGGTGCAAGGAAGATCACCCACGTATCCGGAATTCTCTGCGTAGCCGGGCCGTTTGAACTCCCAGGCGGGCACAACATGGTGCAACACGATCCCATCCTGGGACCCGCCGGTATTTCAGTCTGGTAACAGTAGCTCCTATGCTTAGCAGGAGTCTTATCTGCTGTTGGGGCTTACACGTTGAAGGAAATTAGGTGTTCATGGGTAGCGTTCTGACAATCCGTGGTGGTGTCCCTCTCGCAGGCAAGGTGACCGTCCGCGGCGCCAAGAACCTGGTGCCGAAAGCAATGGTCGCGGCCCTGCTGGGCAACGCGCCGTCGGTGCTTCGGAACGTACCGGAGATCAAGGACGTAGACGTCGTCACCAGCTTGCTGAAGCTGCACGGCGTTGAGGTGACCAAGGATGAGGTGACCGGGGATCTCACCATGGACCCCGCGAACGCCAAGATGGCCGCGTCGAAGGACATCGACGCGCACGCAGGGGATTCGCGCATTCCCATCCTTTTCTGCGGTCCTTTGATGCACAGCATCGGCGAAGCGTTCATCCCGGACCTCGGCGGCTGCAAGATCGGCGATCGCCCCATCGACTACCACCTGCAGGTGTTGCGGAACTTCGGTGCCGTCGTCGACAAGCGGCCCGGTGGCATCTCCATCTCCGCCCCGAAGGGACTGCACGGCGCCAAGCTCGAGCTGCCGTACCCCAGCGTGGGTGCCACGGAGCAGGTCCTGCTGACCGCAACGCGCGCCGAGGGCATCACCGAGCTGAGGGGCGCCGCCGTCGAGCCGGAGATCATGGACCTCATTGCCGTGCTGCAGAAGATGGGCGCCATCATCGCCGTCCAGACTGACCGCACCATCCGGATCGAGGGCGTCAAGGAACTTGCCGGCTTCAACCACAAGGCCATTTCGGACCGCAATGAGACAGCCTCCTGGGCCTCGGCCGCACTGGTCACACGGGGGGACATCTACGTTGAGGGGGCCCGCCAGCTGGACCTCACCGCGTTTCTGAATACGTACCGCAAGATCGGCGGCGCGTTTGACGTGAACGACGACGGCATCCGCTTCTACCACCCGGGCGGCAAGCTCTCGCCGCTCGTCCTCGAGACGGACGTTCACCCCGGCTTCATGACTGACTGGCAGCAGCCGCTCGTGGTCGCGCTGACGCAGGCCGAGGGCGTTTCGATTGTCCACGAGACCGTGTATGAGAACCGGTTCGGCTTCACCGATGCCCTGGTCCGCATGGGCGCCAACATCCAGGTGCACCGCGAATGCCTCGGCAGCGTGCCGTGCCGGTTCGGGCAGCGTAACTTCCTGCACTCGGCCGTCATTTCCGGCCCGGTGCAGCTGCGCGGAACCGACATCGATGTGCCGGACCTCCGCGGCGGCTTCAGCCACCTCATCGCGGCGCTGGCAGCCAACGGAACCTCGCGGGTGACCGGCATCGAGCTGATCAACCGCGGGTACGAGCGCTTCCAGGACAAGCTCGAGGGCCTTGGCGCGGATTTCGACGTAGCGCAGATTGACGACGCCGCACAGAACGCCACCTCCGGGACCGGCCGCTAGCCGCGGCGGTGGGCCAACCAGTATGAAGGAACCTTTCTCCTCGCGTGCGACGTTCGCGGTGCTCGCCACCATTCTTCGGCCGCTCATGAACGCCATGATGTCCAAGGAATGGAAGGGCGCCGAGAACCTGCCGCGCAGCACCGGGTTCATCGTGTGCCCAAATCACGTCACCGAGATCGATCCCGTGGTGGTCGGCCATTTCCTCTACAACAACAAGGTACTCCCGCACTTCCTCGCCAAGGCGTCGCTGTTCAAGGTTCCCGTGGTCGGGGCCGCACTGCGTGCCACCCTGCAGGTGCCGGTCGAGCGGACGACGGCGGGAGCCAACCGCTCCCTCGATATCGCCAAAGAGGTAATCGAGGCGGGCGGCGGGATCATCATCTACCCGGAAGGGACGCTGACGCGGGACCCGGACATGTGGCCGATGAAGGGCCGGACCGGCGCCGCCCGCCTGGCCCTCCAGACCGGCGCGCCTGTGGTCCCGATCGCCCACTGGGGAGCGCACGAGGTTTTCCCGCGCTACGCCAAGCGGCTCTATCTGTTCCCGCGCAAGACCTCCCGCGTGCTGGTGGGCAAGCCCGTGGATCTCTCGGAGTTCCAGGGTGGCCCGATTACCCGGAGCACGTTGGATGCGGCAACGGAACGCATCATGGAGGATTTGACGGCGCTGGTTGCCGAGCTGCGTGGGAAGACCCCGCCCACCGAGCGCTGGGACCCGGCCGCAAAGAAGCAGAAGCGGACCGGGCGAAACTTCGAGACCCCTCAGGGTGAGGCTCAGTGACGCGTCGTCCTCCCGCCGTCGTCGCCGTCCTGGGTGCCGGCAGTTGGGGGACCACGTTCGCCAAGGTGCTTGCCGACGCCGGGAAGCGGCACGGCACGCAGGTACGGCTGTGGGCGCGCCGCGAGGACATCGCTGAGGAAGTCAACACCCGGCACACCAACAGCCAGTATCTGGCCGATACGGTTTTGCCCGGGAACATCACGTGCTCTGCGGATGTCGCGGCCGTGCTGGCGGATGTCGAGCTTGTGGTGATCGCAGTTCCCGCCCAGTCGCTGCGGTCCCAGCTGGGTGGGTGGAAGCCGCTGATGTCGCCTGACGCCGTCGTCGTTTCCCTCATGAAGGGCCTCGAGGTGGGCACGGATGACCGCATGAGCCAGGTGATCGCCGGTGAGTTGGGCCTGCCTGCGGAGCGCATCGCCGTGGTTTCCGGTCCGAACCTCGCCATGGAGATCGCGCGGCAGGAGCCCACGGCGTCCGTTGTGGCCTGCCCGGACCCCGAGGTGGCTACATGGATTGCGGCTGCCTGCACGGCGTCGTACTTCCGGCCCTACACCAACACGGACGTGGTTGGCGTGGAAATCGGTGGGATCGTGAAGAACGTGATCGCGTTGGCTGTGGGCATCTGCGAGGGCAAACAGATGGGTGACAATACCAAGGCCTCGGTCATCACGCGCGGGCTCGCCGAGACCACCCGCCTCGCCGTGGCCCTCGGCGCGGAGGCGGAGACGATGGCGGGGCTCGCCGGTATGGGGGACCTGATCGCCACCTGCTCGTCCTCGCTGTCACGGAACCATACGGCGGGCCGCCTGCTCGGCCAGGGCCTCACGCTCGATGAAGTTACCGCGCATATGAACCAGACCGCCGAGGGCATCAAGTCCGCGCAGGCCGTGTTGGACCTCGCGCGTCAACTGCGCGTCGATATGCCGATCACCGCTAGTGTTGTTGCCGTGCTGCAGGGCAACCTGTCGGTACACGACCTCGGCCCGCGCCTGCTGGCCCGCGAACTGAAATCCGAAGGCGAACTGTGACTTTTTCTGGCAAGCCCCGTGTCCTCGTGCTGTTCGGCGGGCGCTCGAGCGAGCATTCGGTCAGCTGTGTGACGGCCGCGGGCGTCCTGGACGCGATCGACAGGAACAAGTACGACGTCGTCCCTGTCGGTATTGCGAAGAACGGCCAGTGGTCGCTGGTTTCCTCGGATCCGGCGCAGTGGTCGCTGCGCTCCTCGGTGCTTCCGGAGGTGCCCGCCTCACCCGAGTCGGTGGTGCTGGCAACCGCTAAAGGCGAGGGCCAGGCCCAGGAACTCGTGGCCACCTCGTCCGACCGGATGCCGCGGAGCCTGGGTGAGGTCGACGTGGTTTTGCCGTTGCTGCACGGCCCGTTCGGTGAGGACGGCACGTTGCAGGGCATGCTGGAGATGGCCGATGTGCGGTACGTTGGCGCCGGTGTGCTGGCGTCCGCCGTCGGCATGGACAAGCACTACATGAAGGTGGTGTTTGCCTCGGCGGGGCTGAGTGTTGGTCCCTACGAGGTGATTACCGACCGCGAGTGGTCTCGTGACCGGTCGGTAAGCCTGGAGCGGGCCTCGCGGCTCGGCTTCCCGGTGTTCGTGAAGCCTGCGCGTGCCGGCTCCTCGATGGGTATATCGCGCGCAACCTCCCCGGCGGAGCTGGAGACCGCCGTGGAGGCTGCGCGCGAGTTCGATCCCAAGGTCATTGTCGAGGCCGGGATTGTTGGCCGGGAGATTGAGGTGGCAGTCCTGCAGGGCCGCGGCACCAATGACCCGCGTACCAGCCTCCCGGGCGAGATTGCCGTGCAGCCGGGGGAGCATGAGTGGTATGACTTCGAGGCCAAGTATGTGGACGGGTCCGCTGCCGAGCTGAGCTGCCCGGCGGACCTGCCTCCGGATGTGACCGAGCGGGTTCGTGAACTCGCTGCCCGGGCGTTCGATGCCCTCGGCACGGAGGGCCTCTCGCGCGTGGACTTCTTCTACACACCGGCCGGCGAGCTGATCATCAACGAGATCAACACCATGCCCGGCTTCACCCCGATCAGTATGTACCCGCAAATGTGGGCGAAGTCAGGGCTGACCTACACGGAGCTTATCGATGAGCTGATTGCCCTCGCCCTTGAGCGCAAGACCGGCCTCCGCTAGGTGCGGCTCGTGATTTCCCCGTGACGGAGCCCAAGCGGCCCACCCTCCGCGACGTCGCCCAGGCTGCAGGCCTGTCGAAGGCGGCTACGTCCTACGCCCTGCGCGGTCTGCGCGGCTCCGAGAAGACAGTTGCGCGCGTTCGCGCCATCGCCGATGAGCTGGGCTGGTCAGCTGACCCGGTTGCACGCGCACTTGCGGGCGGCCGCACCGGGAATGTTGCGATCCTCGGTTCGCTGGGCGACCTGTGGCGGCAGGGACTCGCGGTGATGCTGTCCCAGGCGCTGCACGAGCGCGGCATGTTCTCGGCGATTGTCGACGTCGACACCTCGCCCGCGCGCGAACGCGAAGTCCTCGCCTCGCTGGCTGCACAGCGGCTGGATGCCGCGATCGTGCTTCCGGTGGACCCGTCAGCCGAATACTGGGTGGAGGTTCCCGAGCGCATCCGCCTGGTCTCCATCGGTGACGCGCTCACACTGCGGCCGGATGCCAGGTGCGTGCTCTTCGACAACGAGTACGGAATCGGAACCGCGCTTGGGCATCTCGCGGAGGCCGGGCATCACTCCATTGGGCTGTTGGCGCCGTCGTTGCCTTCCACGCCGGGCAGGCCCGCGCAGCTGCTGGTTGAGAAGCTCGGTGCGGAGATGGGGCTCAGCGTGGCGGTGGAATCCTCGAGGTCTTCGGTGGCTGGCGCATCGGAGGCGGCATCGGTCCTCCTGACCCGCCCGCAGCGTCCGACGGCGCTGCTCTGCCTGGGCGATTCCCTTGCGTTCGGCGCCTACAGCGCTGCGCAGTCGCTCGGCATTTCCATTCCGGGTGACGTGTCGATCCTGGGATTCGACGACAGCGAACTTGCGCCGCTCGTGAGCCCGCAGTTGAGCACCTTCGGGTGGGATGAGCGGGCGATCGTCGCCGCTGCGATTCAGGGAGTGGCCGACGACGACGGCCCTGCGTCCACCATGTTCCGCCCGGAGTTCATTGTGCGCGGATCCACGGGAACAGCCCCGACTTCCTGACCGCACGCATCGACTCTCCAATAGGTGACCGTTTGAGCGCTCAAACGGTCACCTATTGAAGAGTCGATGGGTGCGCTCGCGCGTGATGATCAGTAGGCTGACTAAATGATTACCGTAAGTGGTTCAGTGAAGTCCGATCTGTCACCCGAGCGCGCTTTCGCCTACCTCTCGCAATTCGAGCACACGAGCGAGTGGGATCCGGGTACGCCCGTGGTGGAGAAACGTTCCCAGGGCCCGGTCGCAGTGGGGCACCGGTACCACGCTGAGGCCGAGTTCAGGGGCAAGCGGAACCCGATCGAGTACGAAGTTATCGAACTCGAGGGCAACCACATCAAGCTCCGTGGCGAGAACAAGAGCGTCACGGCGTTCGACTCGATCGATGTCAAGCCCGACGGGACGGGCTGCGAAGTGACGTACACGGCGGAGTTCGCTGTGAAGGGACCGGCAAAGATTTTGCAGCCGTTCCTGAAACCGGCGTTCAACTCCCTGCGGGATCCTGCGCTCAACGGATTGAAGCAGAAGCTGCAGTCGCTGACTTAGGTTTCGAGCCCCGCAGGCATTGTGCTAGGAGTCCTCCGGCGGGATTGCCCGATGCCGTACTAGGATCTGCTCGGCACGGCCGATCATCGCCGGATCGACCATCGAACCGTCCGGCAGGGTTCTCACCCCGTCGGTCGCCATCGCAACCTGGACCGACTCAGCCCAGCTCAGCTCGTCTGTGGAAGGACGGTGGGCCTCACGAATGATAGCCAACTGCGTTGGATGCACGGCCGCTCGCCCCACCAATCCGAGCGTGAGCCCGTGAACGGTGTCCCGCAGCAGCCCTTCCGCATCCTGTATCCGCGGATACACCGACATCATCGGCGCTTCAATCCCGGCCGCCCTAGCAGCGAAAACCAACCGAAGGCGGGCGTAATCGAGCACCGCGTCGCTGTCGCTTCCCAGCTCGCTCGCGAGATCGGATTCTCCCAGCGCCACCCGCGTCACCGCCGGGTGCCTTGCAATCGCGAACGCATTCTCCACGCCGAGCGCATTCTCCAGTAACGCGGTGACTGCTCGCCCACCAATAGCGTCCATGTCATCGGGCTGAATGGCCTTGGGTAGGCGCAGTTCCACGGTTGGAGGCAAGTCCGCAACAGCCTCAAGATCAGCGGCGTCACCAGGATTGATCCGAATCTGGAACACAGGGTCGCGGTCCGTTGGATGGCGGCTTTCGAGCCACCGCACGACGGCGGCCCTCGCCGAAGTCTTGTCTGCCCGAGGCACAGAGTCCTCCAGATCAAGGATGACCATGTCCGCGCCGGCGCCCACCGCTTTACCGAACCGATCGGGACGGTTTCCCGGAACATAAAGCGCGGTCAACAAAGTCACACAACACCTCGTTCCCGCAGTGCCGCCAGCTGTTCCGCGGTAACGCCGATTTCCTTGAGTACGGCGTCGGTGTCCTGACCGTGAGAGCGGCCAGGCCACCGGATGCTGCCTGGCGTCCCGCTCATCCGGAAGAGAACGTTCTGCATCTTGATCTCACCCAACTGATCATCCTCAACACGCTGAACGGTCCCGAGCGCGGCATACTGTGGGTCGGTCATTACCCCTTGGACGTCATACACGGGCGCAACGGCCGCATGCGCGCGTTCAAACTCGGCCAATACCACCGCGGTGGGACGCTGGCCGATCCAGGAGGCGACGGCGTCGTCGAGCTCATCCGCATGCTGGGCACGGGTGTGGCCTGATCCGAACCAGGATTGTTCGGTGAGGTCGCTTCGGCCCACCAGATGTAACACCCGCTCGGCGATGGACTGCGAACTGGTGGAAACGGCAACCCATTCGCCGTCCCCGGTGCGGTACACGTTCCGCGGCGCATTGTTGACCGAACGGTTACCCACCCGCGGTTGGATGTGCCCTAATTGGTCATAGGCTGTGATCTGCCCGCCCAGCAGCATGAGGATCGGCTCGATGATCGCCATATCGACCACCTGGCCCTCACCGGACCGGGACGCATTGTGAAGCCCCACCATCACCGCGTAGCTCGTGGCAAGGGCGGCGATTCCGTCGGCCAGTCCGAATGGAGGCAGCGTCGGCGGTCCGTCCGATTCCCCGGTCAGGGCCGCGAAACCGCTCATTGCCTCGGCAAGTGAGCCGAACCCCGGCCGGGCAGCATACGGTCCGAACTGGCCGAACGCGGTCACACGGGCGATGACCAGACGAGGATTTACTTCATGCAGCCGCTCGGGAGCCAGATTCCACCGTTCCAGCGTCCCTGGCCGAAAGTTCTCGATCAGAACGTCCGCTTCGGCTACGAGCCTCAGCAGTAGCTCAGCACCCTGGTCCGTCCCGAGGTTCAGCGTCACCGCACGCTTGTTCCGTCCCAGCGTTTTCCACCAGAGGTTCACACCCTCCCTGGCGGGACCGTGTCCTCGGGCCGCGTCCGGCTTGGTGGGATGTTCCACCTTGATGACGTCGGCTCCGAAGTCCCCCAGGAACGTTGCCGCCAGCGGACCGGCGAACAGAGTGGAGACATCCAGCACCCGGATGTCCGTCAGCGGTCCGGCAGCGGAACGGCTCATCGCGGACCATCCCAGGCAAGTCGGAAGCCGATGAACGGGCTGCGTTCCATCCCTGCACCGGCAAGCAGTAACTTCGCCGAGAATGCCCCCGACCGTCGGCCGCCGTCGAAATACCAGTCCGAACCCTCCGGCGCGTAGTCGCTGCCGCCCTTGAGGATGACGAACCTCGTCACAGTGTCCGTATGCTCGCTTTCGGTCCAGTTCCAGACCCACGGCTTCAGCCGGGCGAAACTGCTTTCCGTGGATGCCAGTTGCCACTCGTGCTCGGTTGGGAGCCGTGCGCCGGCCCACCGTGCGTACGCGCGGGCGTCGGTGAGCCCAACATAGGTCGCGGGAGCGTCGTCGTGCTGGTCATCCCAATCCATGAAGCGGTTTTGATGTAAGGGCTGATACCCGGTCTCGGCTACGAACCGGGCGAATTCCGCACGCGTTACCTCAGTGGCGGCAACCGCCACACGGCCGATGGTGACGCTGAAGGTTTCCTGCCGGTCGTCGTGCAGCCGGGGAGGCAGAGGCTTCCATTCCTCCACATATGGTGCGTCGAAGTACAGGCCGGTCTCGCGCCGTCGGTACTCGACCGTGAGCTTGTGGATGCCCTCAGACAGGGCCACAGCGTCCGACGACGGCGGGTTGCCGGAGGCTGGAGGATCAACCCGGCGCTGGGGTAATTGCTCGAATGCGTCGTCAGCGGTGAGGTCGCCTGCGTTGGTCTCCGCATACGAGAGAAAGGAGTCGAGCCAGTCAGGAGCGGCGCCGTCGTGCGCGTAAAGTGCCGCGATGCCGCGGGCAGGGATGGTCACGATCCCGGTCTCCGTGGAACCCCGGCCGAGCAGATCAACCACCCTCCGGTCCTCCAAGGCATCCGCGGTGAGTACCTGGCCGGAGTAAGGCGCCTGCGCCCGGTTGATGACTGTCCAGAGCACCTCCCGCCCGCGTTTGAACCGCGAAACATACACGCCAGCGGCAATGGCTTCCGGAACTGCATCGATCAGCGGCGTCCACTCGCCCTCCGAAAACACCGGGCCAAGAACCTTCTGAATCCGCGACATTGCCCGCAAGGTGGCCCGATCGCGCTGGTTCCATCCAACCCAGACGCCAAAGACGGTATCCCAGATCAGCATGCCTGTGCCGTTCATGAAACTGGTCTGCAGCTCGGCACTGTGGTCCCGGTTCCACCGGCGGGTCGAGTGCATCATGTGGCGCTGTTCGTACCAGTGGGCGCGCAGCACTCCAGGGGCAGCCGAATCGGCGAACCACTGCGCCCAGCTCAGCTGGTGGTCCTCGACCCGGCTTAATTGAATCCGCGATTCTCCCTCAAGTACCTGCCCCTTCTCGGCAAGTGCGGCGATCAGCTCGGTGCCGCCTTCCTTCATGGTGTCGAGGAAGACACCGTCGACCCACAACTCCTCAACGAGCGCAGCCAGTTCCGCAGGGTCATCGCCGTCCGCACGGCGGGTGCCGGTGTCCCACGGGTTGTAGTTTATGAATACCCGCACACCTGCAGCTTGGAACTCGGAGACGACTTCCTGCACGCCGGGAACAAGGCGGTAGAAGTCGAACTGGTTTCGGTCGTCGATCCCGATTACCGGGTAGGCGTGCCAGAGCACAACGCCGTTGACTCGACCGTATGTAGAACACCCTTCCAGGTAAGACTGCACAGTGAACCGCTGAGTGCTGTGATCGAAGAGCCGTTCATCCCACAACCACGCCAACGCCACGTTGTAGCAGTGGGCAGCCCAGCGCAACCGGTCGTCGTCGTAACGACCTCCCTGATAGTGCAGCCGCTCACGGGCTTCAACTCGCCACTGCATCAGCGCGGCCCGCCACTGTGGCCACTCTGCCGGGTCATCCGGAGCCGCGAAGATCTTGGCGATGTCGCCGATCGCCGGATCGATTGGTCCGCCCAGGGGAAGCTGAGTGGGCAGGTCAATCGGCCGCGCCACCAACGGATCGAAGGAATTGGTGGCGGCTTCGTCAGGATCAGTCAGTTGATTCATGGCGATGAAGATGGCTCTCAATCTCTGCTCGGTCAGGTATGGAAGGCACGGCGCCTTCCCTTTGCACGGATAAGGCAGCTGCGCAGGCAGCGAATCGCGCTGCGTGTAGGACGTCGGTTCCCTCGGAAAGAGCTGCCGCAAAAGCACCGCAGAAGGTGTCACCAGCTCCAGTGGTGTCGATGGCGCGTGCGGCAAACGCTGGTAAGTGCACGGTTTCGGCGCCCCGGCGTGCAACCAAAAGCCCACTTTCACCAAGAGTTACAACGACGGCCGGCACACTCCGCAGGAGTTCAAGCGCAGCGTGGTTTGGGGCGGATCTGCCGGTTGTGTCGGCGAGGCCGGCCAGGATCAGTGCCTCATGTTCGTTGACGATCAGCACATCCAGTTCCGGCAATAGCTGCGCCGGAAGCTCCCGGACCGGGGCGGCATTGAGGATCACGGTACAGCCGGCCTCATGACCCGCCCGTGCAGCGTCCAGTACGGTCTCCATCGGGATTTCCAGTTGCATCAGCAACACGTCAGCAATCCGAATGGCATCCAGTTCAGCCGACGTCAGGTCGGCGAAATCACCGTTAGCCCCCGCATTCACGATGATGGTGTTGGTACCGGCGCCATCCAGCGTGATGAGGGCGGTGCCGGTAGGGCCGTCCTGCGTCCGAAGATGAGCCTTGACGGTCGCAAGTTTCAGCTCACGCCTCAGAATTGCCGCGCTGGCGTCATTGCCGAGGGAACCGATGAAGGATGTTTGGGCGCCCGCCCTGGCTGCCGCGATCGCCTGGTTATTGCCCTTCCCGCCCGGGTACTGCGCTGAACGCGCTGCCAATAAGGTTTCCCCTGGTGCGGGAATGCGGTCAACGTGGTACACGAAATCCAGGTTGGCGCTTCCTACGACGACGACGCTCACTCCGCTCCGTCCTCACTTTTCATGCCGAATTCCTCTTGCAGGCGCACGGTCCTGTCAGTTAGCTCATCGAACGAAATTCCATCGAAGCCCGGGACACTGGATGCAAGCCTGTCCTGTAGGGGATTAGTCCAGCTGGAGGGCAGCGCCTCCGCGCCGAGCAGGCCTCCACAGAGCGACCCAACAGTGGCAGCTGTTGAGTCCGTGTCCCAACCGCCGGTGACAGCGGTCGTGATTGCCTGGGCGAAGTCTCCTTCCGTGTGGGAGCGTGAGCTCCGGGTAAGAGCGAACGCGAGCAGTGCCGAATTGTTCAGGGAGTGGACCCAGTGGAAGTGGCCAAACTCGCTGTGTAGCGCGTCGAGGGCTGTTTCGGTGTCCTGACCGCTCCTGCCGAGCTCAGCTCCCACCTCGATGGCGTGACGGTACCGGCTTTGCGGGGGCACTACGGAGAGCCCGGCGACCAGGACGTCGTCGACGCCGTCTGCGGTGAGCGAGGCTGATGCCGCAGCCGCCACGAACATGGCCCCATAGACTCCGCTACGGCGATGGCTGAGCATTGCATCCTGCCGCGCCAATTCTGCTGCTTCTTCGGGTCGTCCGGGCAGAACCCAGCCGTATACGTCCGCGCGGATCTGCGCACCGATCCATTCCCGGAACGGGTTCCGGTGCCCTCCTGCGTCCAGCGGAGCGTAGCCGTCCAGGAGGTTCCGGTAGGCGATCCGCTCAGCGGTGAAGACCCTGCCGCCTGGAAGGTTGTCCAGCCACGCCTTCGCGACGTGGTCGGTGGTGAAACCGGTCCCGTGTTGTTCAAGAATGGTGAGGGCGATGAGGGGGAAGTTGAGGTCATCGTCCTCGGGCATTCCGCCAATGTTTTCCAGCAGGCTGGTGCCCCGGCTCCGCCGGTTCCACGGATACTGCTCGCCAACCGCGGGATCCAGTCCGCAAGCGGTGAAGTAGGAGCTGATCGGCCAGTTTCCGGTGGACTGCGCAATACGTCGGATGCCCTCGCGGGGAATCTTCTCCACAGGTTTGCCGAGCAGACACCCGACCGCCCGGCCAAGCCAGGCTCCGCGCACCCGGTCGCGCACCGCCGTCGTGCTCACGGCTGCGGCCGGGCTGGCGAGGACCGGAATCTCCGGCTCCGTGTCGGAAAGGTGCCCAGACACGGGCAGGGTGTCCAACTCGTCAAGCAAATCCCGGGCCAGCGATCGCAGGTTGGCGGATGCGGGGGCATCGGAGGCGCCCGATACTGGCGGCTCCACGGAGCCACCCGCAGCCAGCCAGCGTTCGCGGATTCGGGAAGTGTGCCGTCCTTCGTCTTCAGCCGCCCGTAGCCCGTGCGGAACGAGATCCTCTGGCTGTGTCCAGGTCAAGCGGAAGGTCACCGCATCACTCCAGCCGGTTCCTGCTGCACACCGAGATCGGTGAGCGCAGCCCGGCGCGCTGCCTGCCGAGCCTCGTCCTTGCCCCAGATCTCCCTGGCGACTGCCGCCATCGTAAAGCCGCTGGCTTCGATGTCGAACCTGCTCGCCGTCGCAACGGCCTCACGCCACTCCGCGGGCACACCGTCCCGTCCGGTAAGCGCACCAGCAAGCGAGCCGGCCATGACCGCGATCGAATCGGAGTCCCTCCCGTAGTTGACGGCACCGAGCACAGCTTCGCGGTACCCGCCGTCCGCGGCGATCAGCATGCCCAGCGCCACCGGCAACTCCTCGATCGACTTGGTTCGGCTGGGAATCCTCGCGTCCCGTGCCGGCGAACGATAGTTCTCACCGACCGTGTCGAACGGCCGGACAGCGTCGCGGAGTGCGTGGATCGCGTCCTCCCAGCCGTCGACAGTGCGGGCACGGTCGACGACGGCGGCAATCGCCTCCCGCGTCCCATCTTTAGCAACCTGCAGGGCGACATCAATCACCGAGTCTGCGGTGGAACCTGGGCGCATTGCCTCCGCCACAGTAGCCGCGAACACGCCCGCGGCTTCCCTTCCATAGCTGGATTGGTGAGCGCCTGCGGCGTCAATCGCCTCAGCATAGGCAGCCTCAGGAGACCCGGCATTTGCTATCCCAATGGGTGCCGCGTACATCGTGGCCCCACAGTTGACGATGTTGCCAACCCCCGCCTCTCGGGGATCGATGTGGCCATAATGCAAGCGGGCCACGAGCCATTTCTCCGCGAGGAAGACCCGGTGGAGAAGCAGCGCCTCGGATTCCAGTTCAGGAATCCACCGCTTCTCCCCGATGAGCAGAGGAACCAGGTGCTCAGCTATGGCGTGGGCGTCCAGATGATCTCGAACAGTGGCGTATACGTCGACCAGTGCCGTTGTCATCAGGGTGTCATCGGTGATGTGGCCGTCACCCTTGTGATAGGGCGCGATTGGCCGAGCATTGCGCCAGTCGGCGAGGAACGGCGGAACAATCCCCGTGATGTAGCCGCCGTAGCGCTCCTGGATGGCCTCCGGAGTGTTTCCTTCCGCGGCACCGCCTAGGGCGTCGCCCACGGCGGCACCAGCCAGCGCTCCCACAGCCTTGCTTTCCAGCAGATCCATGCCCATCTCCTGCGTGTAGTGATTCGATGATTCGTTTAAGTGTGGAGTTGTCACCTCATCCGCCGGCAGATTCCCATCCCTCCGACAGCTGCGTCTGCAACTCCTCGTAACTGATCGAATCGGCGAAGTATTGCTGGAAGATCGGTGTTGCGTACTGGTCCTTCCACTGGTTATAGCTCGTCACCTGCTGGAATGGCGCGGAGGTGAGAAGCTCGCCGGTGGCAAGGGTTGCCGCCCATCCGTTCTCGCCGTCGGTCTGCTCCGCAACCAGCTCGCGTGCGGTACTGGTTGCGGGGATCAGCCAGTCACCCTGTGCCAGTTGGGCGAGGTTCTCCTGTGCCACGAAGTACTCGATGAACTGGGCAGCCGCCTCTGGACTCTCGCTTTCCGCAGCAACCGACATGGTCTGGGGGTTCGCAACCTGCTCTGCTGAAACCGTTCCCTCAAGTGGGGGAAGAATCGACCAGTTGAAGCCTTCGGGCGCGGATTCGATGAGCTGTTGGGCTATGAAGTTGCCGCCCACATACATGGCGTACGTTCCGCCATAAAAGCCGGGAAGTACATCGGAACCGCTCTGGGTCAGGGACACCGGGTCAATCGACCCATCCTCGAAGGCCATCTGATGGATACGTTGGGGAGCAGCGAGTTCCTCCTCGCCGACCTCGATGGTGACGTTCTCGCCGTCGACCTGGAAGAATTCGCCGCCGAACATCGGAGCCATGTTCATGATGGTGGCCGTCGGCTGCCGAAGTCCCCACCCAACGCCGAACGTGCCGTCTCCTGTGAGGTCGGACGCAACCTGCTGGAAGTCGTCCCACGGCAGTGTCTCACCGTCGGGAAGGGGAACACCCGCGGCCTCGAAGGCGTCGTTGTTCGCGAAGACCACGTAGGACTGCAGGAGGGTTGGGACGGCATAAGTGCCGGCTTCCTCCGACGTCACAGTGGACCACAGGTCCTCGGAGACACTGCTCCTGAGGTCCTCGCCGATGTAGGGCTCAAGGTCGGCCAGGTAACCCTGCTCGGCGAAGCCGGCCATGCCGGCGGATTCGAAGTGGATGATGTCCGGAGCGGTGCCGCCTTCGAACTGTGTGACAAGCTGCGCCTGGACGTTATCCCAACTGCCCTGTCGGAGTTCGACCTGGATGTCGGGGTTCGCCTCGTTCCAGGAGGCGACGATTTCCTCCGTCGCTTCAACGGTTGGACCCTGAAATGCCAGGCTTTGGAAGGTGAGGGCGACGGGCCCGTCCGCCGGTGCATCGCCGCCGCCCTCTGTGGAGCCGCCCCCGAAGGCACAGCCGGACAGCAGGCCCACCACGGCTACGGCGCCGAGGGTGGATGGAACTGTCTTTCTCATGATGTTCTCCTATTCGGTGTTTCTGTGGTGGTGTTGGTTCTTTGGTGGCGCTTAGCCCTTGACTGCGCCGCTCAGCAGGCCGGAGGTCAGCCTCCGCTGGATGATTGCGAAGAAAACCAGGCTCGGAATCGTGGCCAAAAGGGACGCCGCCGCGAGCTGGCCAAGCTGGACCTGCCCTTCCGCGCCGATGAAACGCGCGAGTGTCAATGGGAGGGTTTGGAGGTCTGGATCCTGGATGAGTACCAGGGCGAAGAAGAACTCGTTCCAGGACGAGATGAACGTGAAGAGGCTGGTGGCCACCAGGCCCGGCGCCAGGAGGGGAAGCACGATGGTTCGAAGAATGCGCGGGCGGGAGGCGCCGTCAACAGCGCCTGCCTCCTCAAGATCCACCGGGATGCCGGCGACATACCCACGGAGCATCCACAGCGCAAATGGGAGGGACCATACCGCGTAGACCACCACGAGTCCGACCAGCGAATCGATCAGGCCGATCTGCTGCAGGATGATGTACAGCGGAATGATGATCAGGATGAAGGGGAAGACCTGGCTCAATAGAATCCAGCCCGTCGCAAGTCCGCGGAGCTTCGTCTTGAAGCGGGCCAGCGCGTAGGCCGCAGGAAGAGAAAGCAGCGTGACGATGACCGTCGTAGCGAGTGCCACGATCAGGCTGTTGCGGCCAGCGGTGAGCAGGTCGGCCGTCTGGATCGCCGAAACGTAGTTGGTGAACTCCAGTGACTCTGGTAGCAGTTGCGGCACCGGGGAATTCAACTCACGCGAGGTCTTGAACGAGGTGCTGAGCAGGAATAGCAACGGGAAGGCGAGGAACACCAGGTAACCCGCGAGGACCAGGTATTGCAGGGGACGCGAGATCATCCGACGCTGCTTCTGGCTCAGGCCGTTTCGGGGGGCAGTCTGTGTGGTCATGATTTCACTTCCGTTCCCGTGTCTGCGCCCGCAAATAGACCACCAGGAAGATGGCGATGACCACCACCATGACGTTGCCCATTGCAGAGGCCAGCCCGAACTCGCCGTAGCGGAACGCCTCGTTATAGGCGAAGAGCATGGGAAGCATGGTCTGGCCGCCCGGGCCGCCGGCTGTCAGCACGAATACCAGGGCAAAGGAATTGAAATTCCAGATCAGGTCCAGGGTGGTTATCGCGATGATGATGGGTTTCAGGGCTGGCAGGGTCACGTGGATGAAACGGCCCCATGAGCCGGCGCCATCTATCGCTGCGGCCTCATGAAGCTCCGCCTGGACCGATTGGATCCCGGCCAGAAGGGTAATGGTGGTTTGCGGCATTCCGGACCATACGCCCACCACGATGACGGCGGGTAGTGCCGTTGAGAAGTCACCAAGCCAGTTGATGTTATCCGGGAGTCCCACCGCACCGAGAGCCTGATTTACAGGGCCGAAGGAAGGGTCCAGCATGAGGCGCCACATGATGGCAACGATTACCGGCGGGATGGCCCAGGGAATGAGGACAAGAGTGCGGGCGAGCCAACGCAGTCGCAGATCCATGTTCAGTAGCAGCGCCAGGCCAAGTGAGGCGAAGAACTGGAGGATGGTGACGGAAAACGCCCAGATCAACCCGATTTGGAAGGATTCCCAGAAGAGGTCGTATCCGAATAGCTCCTGATAGTTCTCAAGTCCGTTGAAGGTCGGTTCGACGTTCAGCCCCGCACGCGCATCGGTAAAACCCAGCAGAACGCCTTGCGCGAGCGGGTAGATGCTGAACAGCACCACGGGCAGGAGGGTCGGCAGGACCAGGATCCAAGCGTCGCGGCCACCCGATTTGCGGGTCATGCGGCGCTTGATGGGGCGTTCCGGTGGGGCTGAAACCGATGCCATGTTTGTGCTCATGACACACCTTCCTCAAGCTCCGGCTTCCTGGCCTTGGGATTGTGTCCGCGCGGTGCCGGATCAGCGGTTGACTCCCTCTCCGCGAGCCACGGGGACACCACGGTGGTTTCGGAGGGACGGGATGGATCCTCGATGCGCGCCAGTAGCAGCCGTGCGGCTTCCCGGGCGCGTTCGGCCGACCCCAGGTCCACACTCGTAATGGACGGATTGGCGTGGTCAGCGAGGTCGGTGTTGTCCATGCCGACAATGGCCACGTCCTCCGGCACACGCAGCCCTTTGGAAGTGATCACCTTCATGACGGCAACGGCGAGAAGGTCATTGGCGCAGAGAATGGCGTCCGGCGTTGCCTGCGCCGTGAGCACCTGCGCCGCTTCCAGTCCGGCTGCGTAGGTGAAGTCCGATGCCTCGACCTGCATGTCGGCCGTGGTTGGCAGCCCTCGCGATTCCATCGCGGCGAGATAACCTGTGAGCCGGGCCGATCCCGGCACCGTATCTACGGGGCCGTTCACGAAGGCGATGTGTTTCCGGCCGGTAGCTTTCAGGCGTGCCACAGCGATGTCGACGCCGGTGCGGGAGTCCGCGCGCACGTTGTCAAGGAGAACCCCCTGCGGTAGGGATCCGATGACCACCACCGGCAGTCTCGTGGAGGTCAGGCGTGCGATGATCTCGTCGGTGATGCGCAGGGGACTGAGGATAACGCCGTCGGCATACCCCCGTTCCAGGTTGTCGAGGAGTTCCACCACATCGTTGGGGTCGTTGCCAGTCGAGGAGAGGACGAGCCGGAAGCCAGCTTCCCGCACCACCTCGCTGACGGCGTGCATCATGGTCACATAAACCGGGTTGCCGACGTCCGCGACAGCCAGGGCGATCTGCTCTGTGCGGCCAACCTTGAGTGAGCGGGCCATGGCATCTGGAACGTACCCGAGTTCTTCGGCCGCCTTGCGGACTTTTGCTGCGATCGATTCCGATGCCGGCAAGTTGTTCAGCACCCGGCTTACCGACGCGACAGACACACCGGCACGCTGGGCTACCAGGGCAACCGTGGACTTGCGGGGAACTGACATGTGCGGTCCGATCGTCGTTGAGGGAACCTGACGGTTTTGTAATCGATTACTGTAATCGATTACAGGTTAGCACTGAGAGTCGGCTCACACAACGTGTTTAGGTGTTTGACGGCCGCGTGCCACCGCGGATTGAGTCGAGACCATCTGATCGCACAGATCAGCGTTGTAGTGTGATTGCGTGATCGTCCCCGATGTCTCCCAGAACGCCGCGGCGGTCGCTGACCATTACGACGAACTCGATCCGGTTTATCGTCAAGTGTGGGGTGATCATGTCCATCACGGGCTATGGGAGACGGGCCGCGAGACGCCTGCCGAGGCCGTTGAGGCGCTGGCTGACACAGTAGGCGACCGGCTGCAGCTTACGTCCGGAGAAGCGTGCGTCGATGTCGGCTGCGGCTATGGCTCGACCGCCAGGCAGTTGGCAGTAACACGCGGGGTCCGCGTTACCGGCTTCACCCTGTCCGCCGAGCAGGCCCAGTACGCCGCCACGCATCCCGTACTGGACGTGGACATCCATCTCCGCGACTGGCTCGCCAACGGTCTTCCGGACGCCTCGGCCGATGCCGCCTGGGCGATTGAGTCGAGTGAACACATGATCGACAAACCGCGGTTCTTCGCCGAGGCGCATCGTGTGCTGGCCCCCGGCGGGCGCTTCGTCGTCTGCGCGTGGCTGTCCGAGACGGGTGCAAGCGGTTGGAAGGTGCGCCACCTCCTCGAGCCGATCTGCCGCGAGGGGCGCTTGCCCTCGATGGGCACGCGCGAGGAGTACGAGGCGATGGCCAAGGCCGCGGGATTTGCGGTCGTCGACTATGAGGACGTCAGCGACCGCGTTGCGCGCACCTGGATGATCTGTGCCCGACGCCTTGTGAAAGCCCTGATCGTCGATCGCGATACCCGCCGCCTTGCCCTGAGTGCACGCAACCGCGTCTTTGCACTGAGCATCCCCCGCTTGATCCTTGCCTACCGAACAGGTGCGATGCGCTATGGCATATTCACGCTGTCGAAGGCGAGCGAGTCTGAGGCACCCGGGGCCGGGGCTAGCCGACACTGAGCCGGGTTGAACAAGCCGGCCAGGGCTCCTCTTGTACGGCGTTGAACTCTTGTATCGCGTTGAACTCTTGTATCGCGTTGAACAAACGTTTAGTATATTGACTATGCGTTTAGTCAATGAGGACTTGAATACCCCGGCAAAGATCCGTAATGCCGCGATACGTAGGTTTGGCGCGGACGGGTTTGCTCGGACGAGTGTTCGGGCTGTCGCGTCGGAGGCTGGTGTATCCCCGGGCCTCGTAATTCACCATTTCGGTTCAAAGGAGGCGCTGCGGGAGGCCTGCGATGACTATCTGGTGGAAAGGGTGATGGAAACCAAACCGCAGCTGCTCGATGAGCAGGATCTGGGTCACGGTATCCGCGAATCGTTGGCACGGATCGTTTCGTATCGTCCGCTCTTCATCTATCTGGGGAGGATGCTGACCGACGGGGGACAGGCCGGTGCGCATCTGTTTGATCGCTTCGTCGATGCCACCCGCGCCATGGTCGATGAAGGTGTGAAGTCGGGTCAGATGAATCCGAGCAGCGACCCGCACGTGCTGTCTGTTGTTCTGACAGCGCAAGGGCTGATGTCAGTGGTTCTGGAAGGCCACGTTGCCCGGAAGCTCGGGGCCACTGAACTCACCCCCGAAGTCATGGCGCGAATGACCCTCCCTGTCCTGGAAATGCAGACCTACGGGCTGTACAGGGACGAAACCATGCTCAACGCGGCCCGGCAGGGACTGCAAGCGGAGACAAACGAGGAGAAGGAACGGTCATGAGCAGTGCAATCAGCACGAATGAACTGACCAAGAGGTACCGGGGAAAGACCGCACTGGCGGGTATCACTTTCGACGTTCCCACGGGCAGTGTAGTGGGCGTTATTGGGCCCAACGGAGCCGGAAAGACCACAACCATGCGATTGCTGTTGGACCTTATCCGTCCCACGAGCGGTTATGCCCGAGTACTTGGGAAGGATCCACGTGTTGGCGGCACCGGGTTGCGGAGCAGGATCGGCTATTTGCCGGGGGAGCTTCGACTGGATGGACGTGCCACTGGAAAGGACCTGCTCACGCACTACGCGCGTCTCTCCGGCCGGGTACAGGCCGGAACGGTTGACGCATTGACTGAGAGGCTCGGGTTTGACCCAACCCGCAGGATCCGCACCTTGTCCAAGGGCAACCGGCAGAAGCTTGGCCTGATCCAGGCGTTCATGCACCGCCCAGACCTGCTGGTGCTGGACGAACCAACGTCCGGGTTGGATCCGCTGGTCCAGCAGGAATTCCTTGCGCTTGTCCGGGACGCTAAAGACGAAGGCCAGACCGTTTTTCTCTCCTCTCATGTGATCTCAGAAATTCAGCAGGCCGCGGACTTCGTCATAATCCTCAAGGACGGTCACATCGTCAACTCCCGATCCGTCTCCGCTTTGCGCAGCGAAGCGGCCCGCAAGGTTCGCTTCGTCATGCAATCCGACGACCTGGAGAAAGACCGCAGCCGCATCACGTACGAGGCGGGGCTGGGAAATGTTCGTACCCTCGAAGAAGAAAGCGGATCACGAGTGGTTGTCGAAGGCACCCTGGAGAGCACCCCAGACCAGTTCATCAAAGCCCTTGCGCGCCTCACGATCGTGGACCTCGTCATCGAGGAACCCGACCTGGAGCGGGCCGTCCTGAGCTTCTACGAAAACGACCTGGAAGGAGCAGCCAGTCATGCGCACTGAGATTCTCCCCCTGTTTCGCCGCACCCTACGAGACTCGGTTCCAGCCCTGCTGGGCTGGGGTACAGGTTTAGCGGGAGTCTGTCTGCTCTATCTGCCCCTCTATCCGACGATGGGTGGTGGAGCGCAACTCCAGCAAATGATTGAGAGCATGCCGGAGGAAATGATCTCGGCGTTGGGGTTCCAGAACCTTTCAACAGGGGCGGGCTATGTCCAGTCCACTGTGTTGGGCCTACTGGGCTTCGTCCTGCTAAGCATCGCCGTCATTGGGTGGGGTACCGCAGCAGTGGCTGGAGAGGAAGAACGCGGCGCCCTCGAACTCACCCTCGCGCATGCGGTAACCAGGACACAGGTGATACTCGAGGGAGCTCTGGCACTCTTCGTTCGGCTGGCCATCCTGTGCACGTTGCTGCTGGTGATCCTCCTCGTCCTCAACGGGCCTTCGGAGCTGGGGCTCCAGACCAGTGCCATCTTCGCCGGTGTGACGGCCCTGGGCGGTCTGGGGCTGCTCATTGGGCTCGCCTCACTCGCCGCGGGTGCACTGGTTCGCAGTAGGACAGTGGCCCTGCTTTCCGGCACCGCTGTTGCGGGCATCGGCTATATGTTCAACGCGTTGGGGAACCAGAGTGTTGACCTGCAGTGGCTCCACGCGCTCTCGCCGTATCGCTGGGCCTACGGAGAAGCTCCGTTAAGCAACGGTTTCGACGCCGGAGGGCTCACCCTGCTGTATCTGGGCTCGGCTGCGCTCATCCTCATCGCCGTTGCGGGGCTGCGACGGCGCGACGTCGGCAACTGAATGATTCCCCCAGCGCGGACCTCGCTCGAAGCCGCGTATCCGGTCAGCGCTCCAGCGGTCGAGCGGCCTAGAGAGCGTGAATCCGCCAGCTCACCGAGTGAGTGTCGCCCGGCTCCAGTACCGTCAGGTCCGTTCCCGAGTTGAAGGCATCCGGCGGGCACGTCATCGGTTCAGCGGCCAGGCCAAGCCGGGAAACGGCCGGGTTCGGCTTGTCGGCCGTGTGGATCTGCACCCATGGGCAGGCCGAGTCGAACGTGATTGCCGCCCCGCGCCCGTCTGCGGCCCGCACGGAAACGGTGGCGGCGCCGTCGTCGTCGTACTGGACGCCCGTGTAGGCGTGGTCCGCGAACGTGGAGCCGATCACCCGAGGCTCCCGGAAGTCCAGATCCGACGACGACGCCACGTCGGTCAGCGTCGTCGGGATCAGCCGGTCTTCGGTCACCTGCAGGACTTTCGACGCCGGTACCTGCAGCGTCCAGTCGTCAACCAGTCCGTCGCCTGCCACTAGGTACGGATGGGCGGATGCACCGTACGGCGCGGCGGAAGGCCCGGGGTTGACGGCGGTGATGGTGGTGGAGAGGCCGTCGTCGTCGAGCGTGTAGAGCACTTCGACCTCGAGTCGGAACGGGTAGCCCTTCTGCGGGACAACAACCGCTTCGAGTCGAACCGAGGCGTCGGTCTGTCCGGCCAGTGTCCAGTCAATCCACCCGAGCAGTCCATGGAGGGCGTGGCTGCGCTTCGGCTCGGTCAGCGCGAGCTCGTAGTCCTTGCCGTTGAACGAGTACTTGCCGTCGACAATCCGGTTGGGCCACGGAACCAGGACGGCGCCGCGGAACGAGGGCCGGATCTCATGGGCGTCGTAGGGGACCACGAGGTCGTGATCATTATGGCGCAGGTAACGTACGGAGGCGCCGACGCTGGCGATCGAGGCCGTGTACGGCCCATGCTGCAGGGTGTACTGGGTGCCGGAAACGGGGGTGGAATCGGTGGTTTTCATCGCGCACCACTCTACTTCCGACCGGGCACCAACCCGGAAAGAAACGCTAGGCCGTTTCGACCAGCTTTGCGTACACCACGAGGTTGTCCTCGAACTCGCCCGACGACGCCGTGAACCCGTCACACGTGATCAGCCGCAGCTCGGCCCCGTCGACCGGGAAGTAGACGGCCTTCGTGGGGAATTCGTTCTTCGGGTACACCTCGCTCTTGTACACCTCGAAGATGGCCGTTGAGCCGTCTTCCCGGTCGACCGTGATCCGGTCTCCCGCCTGCATGGCCTCAAGGTTGTAGAAGACGCCGCTCTCATCGGCGGTCGAATTCACGTGGCCCAGCAGTACTGAAGGTCCGGTCTCGCCCGGTGTCGGTGAGCCGTTGTACCAGCTGGCGGGTGCGCCCTCGTTATCCGGCGGCACTTCCAGCGTGTTGTCCTCGCGCAGGCCGGTCTCGATGATCTCCGCCTCCCGGTCCAGGGACGGGATGGAGAAGCTCACCGGAGCGGATGGGTCCATGGCCAGCGCCACCTCGGGTGGTGCGTCCGCGGCGGGGGCGGACTCGCTCGGGGAAGGCGCGGAGGGCGCACTGGATGAAGGCGCGCTCGACGACGGCGGACTCCCGGCAGTGCCGGGCTCCTCCGCCGCGGGCGTTCCGCAGGACGTCAGGGGCAGGAAGAGGAGCGCCGCCCCCGCTGCGAGGCGGAGGCGGCGGTCCTTTGCACAATTACTCATGAACGAAGGTGCCGTTCCTTAGCGGTCGGCAACCATACGACGGCGAACAGCGTACGCGCCACCGGCTGCAGCCAGGAGGCCGCCGCCGAGCAGGGCGACACCCATGCCGTTGGACTCTTCGGCAGCCGGCTCCGCAGCGGTCACACCGGTATCGGCGCCGCCGGCGGGCTGCATGTCGAGAGGTCCACACAGGGCCGGTGCCGTTGCTGCAAGCGGCAACGACTCAGCGCCAGGCAGGCTGCTCATGGTTTCGGTCGCAGCAGCCGGCTGGTTTGCCGGGTCCAGACCGTGAACAACCACTACGCCGGTGCCGTTGGCCAGGGCATCCTGGGTTTCCTGGTTCAGCTCGAACGTGCGCTCGTAGGTGAAGCTACTTCCGGAAGGAGCAACTGTCACATCGGTTCCGGCTTCAGGGCCGGTGCTACCTTCGAGCGAGAGCGTGGTGCCGATCATTCCGTATGACGGCTGGCCTTCAGGAGTGCTCACGATGCCGTCGCCATTGGCGTCATCCGCCATGGTGGGGCAGGTTCCCTGAGCACCGATGTGAATGTGCTGCACATGCGGGTAGGGGTTGTCCATGAACGTTTCGGCAAGGCCCGACGTCTCGATCGTTACTGTCGCTTCGGTGCCGTTGACGTCAATCCACGCCGTCCCGGATGCTCCACTGTTGTTTACCTGGTTCAGGGTTGTGGAGTAGGAACCGGCCGCGTGATCCGCCATGGCCGGCGCTCCCGCCATTGTGGTGAGCCCGAGGGCTACGGCGGGGGCTAGAAGAGCTACTTTCTTCTTCATCAGAGTTTCCTCCTCATCGGAATGTGTAGGCCCAGCTCTTGGGCGCACATATTGGGACTTCGGAGTACGTTCCCTGGCGGATTGGGATAATTCGGGTTTCATTCAGATAACGACGGCGGCGCTAGCCTTCCGGGGGCAACTCCACGGTGTCGTCGAGGCTCAGGCACTCTTCGGTCTGCTCGATCTGGGAGACCGGGCCGCCGAGGTCGACCAGGACGGTGCTGGATGCCACTTCGTTGGGGTTGAACAGTACCTCGACGGCGGGATTCCGGCCGTAGGTTGTGGCGGTCCAGATTTCGCTCTCGGTCGACTCCGCGATGATCCAGTCAACGTCGTTCACCGAGGCGCAGGCATCGGTTGTGGGGCCGGGAATCTCGACGCCGCAGCGCAGAACAACCTTCGATGGATCGCCCCACGCGGCGGTTGCCTGGCTGTTGGTTTCCCTCAGCTCGTAGCCTGCAACGTCCGGTGGGAGCGCGATCATCACTTCGGCGCAGTCGGGGTTTGCGGCGTCACCGGCCGCGTTGACGTTGACGATGGGGGAGCAGGCGCTCAGCGCCGCGATGAGAAGGACGCCCGGGCCGGCGGCGCGCAGGAAGGCGCGCGGTTGAAATGGCATGGGTCCAGCGTAACCGGCGAACCTTGGGAAGATTCGTGCACCTCGGGTGGCTTCGGCGGCTTTGAAGCCACCGGAAAACTTGAGTTGGGGAAACCCCTTGTAGACCTGTTGGTCTACAGGATAAAGTGAGGTTGTGTCTGATACAACGACGATTCGGGTCAGTCGAACTACGCATGACGAGCTGCTCAGACTCGCTAACGAGCGACACCAGACTGTCGCCAACACGGTTGCGCGAGCAGTCCGACTGCTCCATCAGGACGAAATCGGACATGACCTCGCCGCACCGCTGACCGATGACGAAACAGCCTGGCTCGATGCTGAAGCCGGGTGACATAGTCCAGCTTGAACTGGGTGTGCCATCTGGCTCAGAGGCGGGCATGACCCGACCGGCGATTGTTGTGACCGCGGCCAGGATCTTGCGTGGTGGTCCCAACGTTGTTCAAGTTGTACCGCTCACTCGAACCATTCGGGGCAGCGGCGCGGAGGTTGTGATCGAACCTGACGATTACAACGGACTCACGGCTCCGTCGGCCGCCCAATGCCAGCATCTGCGAGCGGTAGCCGTCGGCAGGATCACAGCGCACGCAGGAAATGTCGGCCCGGTATCACTACAGCAGGTCCGCAACACCATCGGCGTCATCCTCGATCTCTAACTGCACCCTTGTCGCGCCGTTAGGCCCGCGGTTCCCGTCCGGGCGGCTGCCGGGGAGGCGCCGTCGTCGGCTGCGGGGTTATCAACGGAGCAGACGCGGGGCGTCCTGGGCTCAGTTCGAGCCGGTTGCCGTCGATCCACACGGGAACGGGGCTGCCATCTTCGCCGCCATCCTCATCGAGCAACCGCACGGTGCTGCCCGAGCGGCTTACTTCGACGCCGATGCGGCGTCCACACCAGATCAGGCGGAACGCTATCCGGTTCAGTGTTGCGGGCAGCCGCGGCGCCAACCGGAGTTCCACGCCGTCCAGGATCAGCCCGCCGAAGCCGCTGACCAGTGCCAGCCAGGCACCGGCCAAGGAAGCGAGGTGGACACCCCGGTGCGTGTCGCCCTGCAGGTCAGCGAGATCGGTCAGCGCGGCCTCACGGAGGTAGGCCAGTGCGAGGTCCAGGTGGCCCACCCGCGCGCAGACCACCGACTGCACGGCGGCCGAGAGCGAGGAGTCACGCACCGTCCGCTGCTCGTAGTACTCAAGGTTGCGGGCGGTCTGTTCGTCGGTGAATTCGTCCGAGCACCACCACAGCGCCAGGACGAGGTCCGCTTGTTTGACCACCTGGCGCCGGTAGATCTTCGCGTAGTGGGCGTGCTGCTGGACGGGGTAGGCGTCCGGGTCCGGATCGAAGTCCCATTCACGGTAGGTGGTGAAGCCCTCGTTGGCCGGATGCACCTGCCGTACTGGATCCCAGGGCACGTACATGGCGTCCGCGATCAACCGCCACCGCGCGGGTTCGTCCGGCTGCACAGACAATTGCCGGGCCTGGTCCGGATAGCCGTCGCAGGCATCCGCCGCCGCCCGAAGGTTGCGTTGGGCCATCAGGTTGGTGAACACGTTGTCGTCCACTACGCCGGTGTATTCGTCGGGGCCTGTTACGCCGAGGAGGTGGTAGCGGCCGTCGTCGGACTTGTGCGCCGTGGATTCCCACAACCGCGCGGTCTCAACCAGGACGTCCACACCGCCGACCTCCGTGAGCGGAGTTCCCGTGGCGGTGGCATAGGACGTGTAGGCGCGGGAGATCCCGGCGTTGAGGTGGGTGGCGGCGGTACTGGCCGGCCAGTACGCGGAGACTTCCTCCCCGTTAATGGTCCGCCACGCGAATGAGGCACCTTTCACGCCCAGCACCTTGGCCCGCTCGCGGGCGGTGTCCAGGGTGGATGTCCGCCAGCGCAGCAGCCGCGCCGCGCCCTCGGGGTACAGCAGTGTCAGTGTGGGCAGCACAAACCCTTCGACGTCCCAGAAGGCGTGCCCGCTGTAGCCCGGCCCGGTGAGGGCCTTCGCGCCGATCGGCGCCACGCTCAGGGAGGCCGATGCCTGTAGGACGTGAAAGAGGTCAAACCGGATTGCCAACTGCAGTTCGGGATCACCGTCAATTTCGACGTCGGCGTCATCCCAGAAGCGGTCGAGGAACGCACACTGATCCTCGAGGAGACCTTCCCAACCGCGTTCCCGGGCGTCCTTCATCGCGGCCAGTGCCTGTGCCCCGAGTGCCTCCGCGGAGTCCTCCGGCGAGCGTACGTGGGAGAGGTACTTGGTGAAGCACACGCGTCCACCCGGCGGCAGTTCCGCCACCACCGTGGTGACTACCTGATCCTCGCCGCAGGAGGTGGAGACGTTGCCGCCGTCGGGCATCTCGACGCTGTGCTCCACCATCGCCGCGACCCCGATGCCGCTGCCCTTCGTACGGTGCACCAGCAGTCCGCCGGTTTCGTAGGGCCGGTGGAAGCTGTGCGCGAAGGGGGCATCGAGCGCCTCGCCCACGCGCGGATCCGGGTTATCAACCTGCCGCGCGGTCCGGTTGACCACTAGTTCGGAACGGAGCACTGCCCGGACGGGCTGGTCGACGGCTTCCAGCTCGTAGCGGATTGCCGTGACACTTCGCTGGGTGAGCGAGACCAGCCGCGTGGAGATCAGGCGCATGCGCTTACCAAGTGGCGTCAACCACTCCGTCTCCCGGTGGAGCGTCCCGGCGCGCAGATCCAGGGTTCGTTCATGGGTTTCGGGAGGCGTTTCGCGCAGATCGAAGGAGCTGCCGTCGAGCTCGAGGTGGATGGGCGTTCCGTCGGCGACTCCGATGATCGCCTGTCCCTGTTCCGGATGGCCGTACCCGTCCTCGGGGTAGGAAAGCGGGTGGAACTCGAAAACACCGGACATATAGGTGCCGGGGTTCTCGCTCGGCTCCACCTCATCGAGGGTGCCACGGGTGCCGATATAGCCGTTCGCGAGAGCGAACACCGATTCCGCAACACCCGGTCCGCTCCAGTCAAAACCCGATTCATGGACCCGCCACGGATGGGCATCGCTTGAGTTTCTGGGCACGGAACAATGCTAACCGTACTTAGGGTCCGCGGGAGGCGTGCTCGCAAGCGTTATCCCGCCAGACAGGTCAGCGCCTTCTGGCGTTGCCGGCCGCTTCCCGTATTTCGTCCAGATTGAGCGCCGGTCTTCCACCGGCTTTGCGAACCACACTCGCAGCGGCCGCCGCAGCCCACCACGCCGCGGTTTCCGGGTCCTCGCCATGGAGCAGACCGACGGTGAGCGCTGCAGCAAAGGCATCGCCGGCGCCGGTCGGATCAACCGGTTCGTCCTCGAGGAACGGCAGCACCACATGCCCGCCGGGCCATGCCACCACATTCCCGCCGGTAGGCGAAGCCAGGGCGACCACCCGCGGGCCTTCCTCCAGGAGGCTTTGGGCGGCTTCGATGGTCCCGTTCAGATCGGACGGCTTCCAGCCCACCAGTGCCTCGGCTTCCTCGACGTCGGCGCGTACGACGACGGCGCGCCGCAGCACACGCTCGCGGGTTTGCCTGTCCGGCGGGGCGCCGTCGGTGACAACCAATGCCTCCGGGTCAGCGGCATTCAGGGCGGCCGTTACCGCCGCGGCGGGCTGCTGCAGCTGGATAAGGATGGCGTTGGCCGAGCGCAGGAGGTCTTCGGTGGCCCGGACATCGCCGGCATCAAGCAACACGCGGGCGTCAGCGTCTTCGAAGAGCCGCCGTACCCCGTCCGGCTGCACGATGTCGAGGAGCAGCGCTGTTGGTGCCCCTTCCCGGATCACTACGCCGTCTACGTCCATCCCGTCTGCCGCTGCCTGCGCGAGGACGGTGTGTCCCGTCTCGTCATTGCCCACTACTCCCACGAGGGATACGTCCGCGCCCAGTTGCCGGCAGGCCACGCCCTGGTTGGCGCCTTTACCGCCCAGGAGTTCCTGCCGTTCCTGTACGGGAGCCGAGCCGCCGTCCTCGGGCATCCGCTCGATCCGCAGGACCAGATCGCGGGCAATCTGGCCCACGACAACCACCTTGCAATGCGCGGTCACTTTCGGTGCAGTCATGCGTTGCCCATCCGTCCATCCATCCGTCCGCCCATCCGTCCGCCCGCCAGCAGGAAGGAGTCCTCCAGCAGCTCACCGAGTTCCTCAACGTCGACCCGCTCCAACCGGATGAGCACCAGCTGCGGCGACCTCTCGTGATGCGGGGTCCAGAAGTAGGTTTCCGGATCGGTGCCTGAGAGGGCATCGCGCTCGGCGGTCTTCACGGTCAGGACGTCCGGCTCCCAGATGCGGGCCATAAGGGTCTTCGCGAACCAGGCGGGCTGGCCCCAGCTCGGGCGCTCGACTACTCCGGGTAGGGAAAGGCAGATCCGTCGGGCATCAGCTTCGGTGGCCATGCCCTACTCTTGCACCGCGCGGCCGGTGAGGGCCAGCGAAAGCCCAGGATTCGACGTCGTGCGCTTCATGACGATGCGGACGGCACCCCGGAGGGTGCGGCCAAGGCGGACGGCACGCCGGAGGGTGCGGCCAAGGTGGCCGGAAGTGCCAGGGAGGTGCGTACTTTTTCCGGGATTCGAGTGCACTGCAGGCAACGCCTGCAACGAGTGCAGTGCACTCACATTCCCGCAAGACATAGGTATCCGCCACGGGCTCAGGGACGGGGGAGGAGCGCGGCGACATTGATGCGGAGCGCGCAGGAGATATCAGGATTCGACGTCGGCCGCGTCAATTGCCTTGTCAGTCAGGATCGGCATCAGGCCGAGCAGGGCGAGAGTCAGCACGCCCATGATCCCGAACATCACCTGGATCCCCAGCCACTGCGCCAAAAGGCCACCGACGACGGCGCCAAGCGGCATGGTTCCCCAGGCAAGCAGGCGGTACGCACTGTTTACCCGGCCCAGCAGTCGGTTCGGCGCAATGCGCTGCCGTAGCGAGACGGTGATGACGTTCCAGAGCACAATGAGCGCTCCGCCAACAAAGAAGACCACTCCCAGGATGTACGGGTTGTCGGTCAGCGCGGGGGCTCCAACAAACAGCGCCCCGCCTACCATGGTCAGTGCCAACGCCTTGGAGCGGCCCAGCTTCCGCTCTGCCCATTCGGCAAGGAACGAGCCAATGAACGCGCCGATCGCCGAGGACGTCAGCAGGATCCCGAAGCCCACCTCGCTGAGCTTCATCGCGGACGTCGGTCCTACCGCAAAGAGGACAAAAACTGCGAACGCGGCGTTGGAGGCGAAGTTGAACGTACCCGTCATGATTGCGAGTGTGCGCAGGATTTTCTGGTTCCAGAGGAAGCGCAGGCCTTCGGCGATGTCATACCGCAGAGTTGTCTTCTGCTTGCGCTCAATCCGAAAGCTTCCGCGCACCAGGAACAGCGCACCGACGGCGGCCAGCCACAGGGCTCCGGGCACGATGAACCCGGCGACAACACCGGCCGCAACCAGCAGGCCACCCAGCGGGGGCCCGATGAACTGGTTCGTGGTGAGTTCAACGGCGTAGAGGCGGCCGTTTGCGCGGGAGAGCTGGTCCCGGTGCACCACCTGCGGCATCATCGACTGCGCCGAGGTGTCATACAGCGTCTCCGCTACCCCCACCAGCAGGGCGACAACGTATAGCGCCCAGATGGAGCCGAGGTCCAGCAGGATCACCCCGACCAGCAGCGCGGGCAGGATGGCGCGTGTGATGTTGGCGAAGAGCATGAGCAGCCGCCGGTCCAGCCGGTCAGCAAGAGCGCCAGCCGTCAGGGCGAAGAGCAGCCAGGGGAGTGTTCCTGCGAAGGTGAGGCCGGCGATCAGGGTGGGTGACTGCGTGAACTGGATGGCGAGCAGTGGCAGCGCGATCTTGAAGACGCCGTCCGCCAGATTGGAAAGCCCGGAGGACGTCCATAGCTTCCAGTAGGAGGGGCCCAGCGGCGTCCGCGTTTCCTCGGAGACCTTTACGCCGTCGTTTGTCATGTGTGAACAGTCCCACATCGATTGAGAAAGTTCAAGGCGATTGTAAAAAACTCAATTGAACGTAGGATTGACGTCATGGACCGGCAGAAGAAGCACCCAGCGGCCAGCGCCCGCGAGATCAAGGCGCTGGCGCATCCGCTCCGATTGCGCATCATCCGGCTGTGCGGACTCCACGAGCTCACCAATAAACAGCTCGCAGACCGGCTGGGCCAGGACCCAGGGACCGTTTTCTACCACATACGCCAACTGCTTGCCTCGGGGTTTCTTGAACCGGCCGAGGTGCGGACGGGGGAGAGCGGAGCGCTGGAGAAGCCGTACCGGTCCACCGGGCGGTCCTGGACCCTCAACACCGCGCTGGACCAGGCAGGGCCGGAGGGTCCACTCGCACCGGTCGAGGCGTTCCAGCAGGAACTTCAGGAGGCGGGCCCGAATGCGCTCGCCGGGCTTTCACGGTTCATGCTGCACCTTTCAGACGAGGACGCCGAGGAGTTGAACGAGCGCATCCACCGGATCCTTCGGGAGTACACGGACTCGGACAAGGAGCGTAAGGACCAGCCGGCGTACGGCGGGATCTTCGTGCTTCACCGCTCGTCCGACTGAAGCGGCGTCCAGCGGTTTCCCACCTGGCGCCGTTACCATGAAGGGTTACTGATTCTTGGCAGGGGAGCATTAGCTTGACTACGCAGGACTATTACGAGGACGCTCCGCAGCGGCCAGTCAAAACGCGGCATCCGGTTCGCAATACCCTTCTGGTGCTTCTTGCGCTGCTGGTCGCGGCTGCCGTGGTGGTTGCAGGATATCTCTTCAGCCTCGCAAGCACGTTCAACGATCGAAGCACTACCATCGAGTCGGCCTTTCCAGAGGAATCGACCAGGCCAACGCGCGCTGCAGCAGCCGAAGGTGCAATGAACATCCTTCTCATGGGAAGCGATTCACGGGCACAAACAGGGGACACCACTGTAGGTTCGCGATCAGACACATTGATGTTCATGCACATCCCGAAGGACCGCGAAAACATCTACGTCATGTCGATCATGCGCGACACCTGGACGGAAATTCCCGGGTACGGCACGCACAAGGTCAACGCTGCGATGGCCTTCGGCGGAGTGCCGCTGGTGGTACAGACGGTCGAGGGCATGTTCGAGGCACCCATCGACCACGTGATGATCGTTGACTTCGAGGGTTTCAAGGGCCTGACTGACGCGCTGGGCGGCGTGACGGTGGATAACCCCATCGCCTTCCAGTCCGATGGCGTCAACGGCGAGTCCTTCGAACAGGGCCCCATAGACCTCGACGGCGAATCCGCACTGAAGTTCGTCCGCGAGCGGTACGCCTTCACGGACGGCGATTACCAGCGCGTGCGCAATCAGCAGCTGTACATCAAAGCGGTCATGTCGGAATTTCTGAGCGGCAGTACGCTCACGAATCCCGCCAAGGTCAGCCGCATTGTCAGCGAGATCTCCCCATACCTGAGCGTCGACGAGCAGTTCGACGCCACCGCCGTCGGATCGTTTGCCTTCAGCCTGCGCAACGTACGCACCGATGATGTCGAGTTCTTCACCCTCCCGAACCTCGGCGTGGGAACCTCCCCTGACGGGCAGTCGATCGTGCTGAAAGATGATGCCGCGATCGCGGAAATCGCCACCGCCCTGGATGAAGGAACCCTCGGCGAGTACCTGGAGTCGAGCATCCTTCCCGAGCAGGAGGCTCAGGGCTGACGTGCGCCGCCTACTCGCCGGGTTGCTGGCATTGCTGATCTGCGCCGGAGTGGCGGGTACCGCCGTCGTACCGGCCCGTGCGGGCGACCTGCTGCCGATCATCGGCGACCAAAAGCCCACGCCAATCCCAACGCCCAGTTCGCCTGAACCAAGCCCGACGACGACGGCGCCGCCTCCTCCGCCGCCGCCGCCAGAGGAGCCTCCTGCTCCCTCGCCAAGCCCATCGGAGCAGGCATTTTCGGGTGAGCCGGCGCCACCAGCCGATGAGGCTGCGCGGCAGGCGCCGCCGCCATCGGTGGACCCGGCTACCGGGTTTACAATCGACTCAATAACCGGCTACCTCATTGAACCGTCCACAGGCTTTCTCATTGAACCTGGAACGGGCAACCTGATAGATCCGGCCACCTACCTGTACACGGACTTCCGCTGGGATCCGGCAACCGGCACGGTGATCGACCTGGCCGAGCCAACCGAGGAAGCAACGGATCAGCCCACAAACAGCGCCAGCGAAGAGCCGTCCGAGGAACCCGCTGTGCTGCCCACGGCAACGGCCTCGTCGAGCCAGGTGGCGTCGTCGTCGTCATCCTCGGCCAGCCCTGCCCCGATCGCCGCTGAGGCCAGCGTGGAGACGAACGCCGTCTCGATCGGGGAGCACCCGGTCACCCGTGTCCTGGTGATCCTGGCCCTCGTGGGTCTGGGAGTGGTCTATTACGCGAAGCTGCGCGGCGGGGCGAAAATATGAGACTGACCTTCGGTGGGGAACATCTCGTCGCGCAGACCTCAGGTGGCGGGCCAAGCCAGGGTGGGCTCACCGGTATGATCTCGGACGTCATGACCGCGCTGGGGGAGATCGGCGTCGGTTTCCTGGTGCTCCTCGAGACGGTGTTCCCGCCGATCCCGAGCGAAGTTGTTCTTCCGCTGGCCGGATTTCTCTCCCAACAGGGGGAGATGAACGCCGTGCTGGTGTTTGTCATAGCGACGATCGGCAGCTATGCAGGTGCGCTGGTGCTCTATTTCCTCGGCGCGAAGCTGGGGGAGGAGCGCGTGGTGCGAGCGTTGTCGAAGCTGCCGCTGGTTGACCGCGAGGACTTCGAGCGTGCGGCCGGCTGGTTCCACAGGCATGGCCGGTCTGCGGTGTTCTTCGGCAGGCTCATTCCCGGCGTGCGAAGCCTTATCTCGCTGCCCGCCGGCGCGGAGCACATGCCGCTGGTGACGTTCAGCATCTTCACCGCGGCCGGTAGCGCTGTGTGGAATGCGCTGCTCATCGGGCTCGGGTACTTCCTCGGCACGCAATATCACCTAGTGGACCAGTATTCGCAGTACTTCGACATCGTTCTTTACGGAGCCATCGCGGCCCTTATCATCTGGCTGGTTGTGCGGCGGGTACGACGTCGGCGTGAGGCTTAGGTGGGCTGGGTCCCGTAGGCAGTTGCGGCGCTTATCTGCAACGCGCGCCGCTATAGACGTGCACGTGGAGATGCTTGGAGTCTTGATAGCTGCCGAGGTTTGTCAGCACTGTAGCGGCCCTTTGCGTCAGCTCCATTTCCCGCGCAACTTCTTGAACTACCTCGAACAAGCGCTGCAGGTCAGGCGCATCATCTTTAGTCGCTGTTGTTAGGGAGGCGATGTGCCGCTTCGGCACCAGAACAACATGGTGCTCCCAGAAGGGCCGTGTGTGGTGAAAGGCCAGCACCAGGTCGTCGTTATGCACAACGCTAAGCTCGCCCGCATTGGGGATAGCAACATCGCAGTAGAAGTCTGAGCCGTCATACCGTTGCGGAATAGTCACGAGTACCAAGACTAGATGCTCGCTTGACTGGCGCGCGATGTCGTCTGCACATTCCCCGCTTGTTCGATGAGTCGTCGCGCTCCTGCAAAGGAGTTTATCTATGAGTGGCGTGGCGTACCTGCCTGGCGTTCCAGGAGGAAAGGCGTAGCGGTAAATCCCGCCGCTTCATACATCGAGACGGCAGCGGCGTTCGCGCTCACAGTCACTCGTGACACACTTCGCTGGTCCGCGGCGTCGACGAGGGATTGGACCAGGGCGGCGCCGATCCCTTGCTTCCTGTGTTCCGGGTGCACGAACACACTCTGAACGTCACCAGTCAGACGATGTCGATCATGAATATCGGGGACCCGCTCGAAGATCACGAGCCATGCCATGCCGACAAGCCGGCGATCGACCTCGGCCACGCGGCAAATCAGCGCCTGCCCCTGCGAACTCATCCACGTCGAGAGATCTTCAGTGAACCCGTTCCGCTCAGACTCAGTCACCGGGTGGGACAGCTCAGCCCACGCTTCCTTCAGAGCGGCTAACGCCGGGCTGTCTTCTGGCCGCGCTGGTCGAAGGATCACGTCGTCTTTCACCCACCGAGCATTGCGGTATTCAGGGAGTTACTGCAAGCCGCTACAGGAAAAATCTGAGATGCAGGTTGTAACGGTATCCGTCTGATTGAATGACGTATGGCCGATCCCGCATTCCTGCAGCTGTTCGTCGTACCCCACGCAAGCGTCCCGAGTGAGCGAGTCGGCGCCATGGACGTCTACCGGCCCGCTGCGAGCAGCGATGAACTGTTGCCGGTGATCGTGTTCGTTCACGGAGGCCCTGTTCCACCGGACCTGTTGCCCACACCGCGGGACTGGCCGGTCTATGTCGGGTACGGCTCACTTGCGGCGGCCAGCGGCGCAGTGGGCGTCACCGTAGATCACCGACTTCATTCCATCGCGGACTACCCAACGGCCGCAGACGACGTCGCTGAGGTGGTCCGCCAAGCCCGCGCTCTCCCGGGGGTTGATCCCGAACGGGTTGCGTTGTGGTTCTTTTCGGGTGGAGGTCTACTGAGCGCCGACTGGCTGCGTGACCCGCCGGAGTGGCTCCGCTGCGTCGCGCTGACCTATCCGTTATTGGCGCCCCTCGGACCAGTGCCTGACCTGGACATCAACCGGTTCAATCCCGCCGAAGCGGTGTCGGCGAGCGGCAATCTTCCCATCCTCCTGACGCGGGTCGGCCGGGAGCGCCCACATATTGCAGTCACGGTCGAGGATTTCGTGAGCAGGGCTCGGGAGGCCAGTGCAAGTCTGGAAGTGATTGACGTGCCCGAGGGTCAACATGAGTTCGACATGCTCGATCACACCGCGGAGTCCCGCGAAGCCGTTACGCAAGCCGTGGACTGGGTGAACGCGGCGCTGCTCCGATGAAAGGCTGGCTGTCATTTTCGGAAGGCGACTGCATGGTCAGCCGCATGACTTTGGGCCTTGTGTAGGCGATTCTAGGTGGGGGTCTTCCGTGACCCGCCGAACGACCTGTAGCTGTTGATAATCCTTGAAGCCGAGGTATGACCGGTGCGGGTGGACGATGTTGAACAACTTGGTGATCACTGTAGCTACGTCCGCGAAGTGCTCCGGACGGGATGCCGCCTCGAAGCGGTCCATGGCTACGGTCGGCAGCACTTTGGTACCGAGCTTTTTCGGATACATTTCATCGTCACACAACATAAGCAGTGCGACAGTGCGGCGACCAGGTTCTTACTCGGCAACGGTTGCGGCAGCGCTTCCGAGGAGACCTGTGTCGTATAAAACGCGATGCCCGTCGCTGAGGACGCGGCGCGTTCCTTCATCCAAGGGAACGTCAGCCCAGCTTGAGGGAGCAACGCCCAATTCCACGATCAATCCTGACTTCAACCGGAATCTGCGTTCGCGTACTGGCCCCCATGCCTCGGAGCGGATAAGACGCGCCCTAGGCTCAAGTTGTTCGAACCATGCCGCGTCTTGAAGACTTTCGGGAGTGTCACTCAATACCACCAGGTCGACATCGCTGGCTATTCGCTCAGCTCCTCGTGCGTAAGACCCCACGAGAGCAACCGCTCTCACTCTGTCGTCCCGTTCTGCCCAAGAAGCAACTTCATCGATGATCCGACGGGCAACTCGCCGGCGACCTTTCAGTCTCGATGTCATGAAAGAAATGCTACCCGCGGGAGCATCACCACGGCACCGTATGCGGATCATTCACCAAGACACCTAGCCGGGATGCCCGAGCGCGATGAGGAGAATTCCTATGGTGAGCAGGATGCTCACCGGGGTTTGTGCGATGCGTTCGTGGTGGCTGCGTGAGGCGAGATTGCCGATGATGCTGAGGGCGGAGTAGGCGAACAGCACCCACGTGGCCACGACGACTGGAACTGTGTCCCCGCCGGGGAGGACTCCAGCGCGACTCATTAGCAGTGCGGCGAACACGGCGTAGAGCAGGATCGCCACTATCGATGCAGTACGTAGTCGTGGTGGCAGAACGCGATGCTGGCCGCCCCAGGCGTAGTTGCCGAACGGCAGGCCGGCGATGAGAAGAATCTGCATCACCGCCAGGGCCGCCAGCAAGGTAAGTGTGATGGTGAGCCCGGCCGTGGTCATCTCTTGCCGTCCGTTCCGTTTTCCGTTCGCTGTTCTGGGGCCAGCTCCGCCATCAAGTCTTCGAGCCAGGTCACCGCGGCTTCACTGGTGCGAAGCCCATAGTCGAGCGCTGCCGACGGGTATCGGGACATCTGGTGCCGGACAAGACCTGCGCCCTCTCGTTCGTTCATTGCATCGGCGAGTGAGCTGAGCTCCTTGAGATCATCCAGGGCACGTCGGTGCAAAGCATGCAGGACCTCGCGTCGGGCCGCCGCCTATTCAAGGAGGTCGAGCAGGAACACGCGGGCCAGCATGGTGGCCTCTGAATCCTCCGTGGGCAGTGGTTGCTTCATCCACTCGGACCAGGTATGCCGACCCTGCGTGGTCGCCATGTACTGCTTCTTGTTCCGCGAAGCGTCGAGCGCTTCGACCAAGGCAATGTCATCTGCCGCCTGCAGCTGCCGCAGCGCGCGGTGGATGCTTCCGTAACTCGCGGCGTAAACGTGGGATAACCCCTCCGCAAACCGGCTATGCAGGTCGTACAGCGAGCGGGGCTGGACCAATAACAGGCCCCAGTATTAAGTATTTCACGATACCAACATATCTCAGAGATATGTGGACGAAAAGAACCCCAGTCCAAGCGCCTCACTCTGCGTCCAGTAAGACCAACACCCATCGGCCACGCCCGGTTCTGACCAACTGTCAGTTTCGGAAATCGCCGGCACGGTCAACTGCGCGACTCGGCCCGTGTGCAGGCGACTGTTGCAATTGAGATGTCAGAAGTCCCCTTCACAACCCTGCAGTTCTGTCAAAAGCCCGCCTGCGCGATGCAGCATATGCGCAGTTGAGTCTGGGTATCGGGTTGTCGGTAGTCCTCCACAGAATCCTCCAGGGTGTCCAAAGTCCTTGAATGAATAATGGTCGCGGGGCTGATGTGCAGCTTCTTAGCGACCTCATCCGTGGACATTTGCGCAGACAGCTTCTGAAACTGACGCTGGCTTCAATCACTTCCTGAATGAGGAGGACGCTTGACCTCAGCGAAGTACGAGCGCATCCCGTGCTTCACTCCGAGGCGGATGATCCCGTAAAGCAGTACGGCCCCCAGAGCCAACGGAATGATGTACGCGAGGACGGCAAAGACGATTCCGAATCCAGCAGTTGACAAGAGTTCCCCCGGTGGTAGCCCAATAAGCGTCCTCTCAGACTAGCGCGAGGATCAGCCGCTATCCTTCCACTATGGTCGGCAAAGACGAGTTCTCCTGAGTGGACAGGCCACCGCCCGGCGACCCGTATGAGTCTCAGTAGCTGAATGTGGTCACGTTATCTTCGCCGATCCATTCCCACAGCTGTACGGTGCCGGCCTTGGTGGCGTTGGGAATGAAAGAGTCAACGTCCAGTTGCTTGGCATCCACACATACGCCACAGACAATCATTTCTCCGCCAGCGGCCGCGTACCGGCTCATCAGATTATTGAGCGGCGGACATCCGTCGCAGGCGACTGCCACGGCCACACCTTCGACCGCAAGGCGGGCTGCTTCCTTCGTCAGGAACATCATCGTGGGTTTGCCGGCCTCTGCCGCAGCAACGGCGACGAGGAACGCCACTGTCACCTTTTCGGTATCTTCGAGGCCGGTGGTGAGACTGATCGCTGCCTTGTTCATGATCGCGCCTTACTGTTCTAGTGGTGTGAGTTCCGTGTGTACCGTCTTCAACGCTACGCATGGACGGCGTGATGGGAATCGGTACGTGTGCGCATCTTGAGGAAGCGGGTCGAGCATCTTTGGCGGCGAACGCGTACGTAAGGTTTAGGAACGTTTCAGCGCACGCGCGACGGCTGCGGTACGCGCAGCGGATCCGCTGAGATTGAGCTTGGCGTAGACGTTCTGTAAGTGCCGTTCCACCTTGCGGACACTGAGCACCAGTTCGCCGGCAATCTCACGATTGTCCTTGCCCTCGGCAGCTAAGAGCAGGACCCTGTCCTCTCGCACCGTCAGCGGCCAAACCGCGTCATCGGTGGTGAGGTGGGTAGAAGCGTAAGCTTCCAGGTCATCAGCAAGGAATGAGGTGATCTCTTCAAGGAAGATGCGCCAGGCCGGTTCGTGCGCAAGCAGGATGTGGTTGTTGCTCCCAAGGCTCAGCAGTCGAGCGCCTGCGATGCCCGCCGCGATGCGGCGACCTTCATCGAAAGCGATCATACGGTCACCGCGGGAGTGGGCCACCAGAGTGGGGGCGTCGATCAGTGGCAGAAGGTTCAGCACGTTGTCGGTGCGACGGTGCTGACGTGCGTTGAGGACCGTGCGCGCCGATGCTGCCCGCTGCTGCAGGTCATCCACCCAAGTCATCTGTTCTTCAGTGGCACCAGGGATCATGAGCTGGGTGAAGACGCGGCGGAACAGCGGCTCTTTACGGTCCCACCCCGCCGCGATCATGGCTTGGAAGGCTTGTTCAAGTAGCATCTGATCACTTGATGGCGGCAGCGCCACCGCTGCGTGAGTGTCGGCGAAGACGAGCCGGGTTACCCTCCCAGGATTTTCGACGGCGTAACGCACGGCTACCGGCCCACCTTGTGCCATCGCCATCAGCGCGAAGCGGGTAAGGCCAGCATGGTCGACGACGGCCGCGAGATCTGCCACTCGCAACTCAAGCCGGAAGTCAGTGACACTGCGGTCGGACATTCCAAACCCGCGCTCGTCGAAGCGAATCACGGTCGCAAAGGATCCGAGGGCGTCGAGATAGTGCCGCCACACCGGGCTACTCCAGTCGAACTCCAAGTGGGAAAGCCAGCAGCTGTTGAGAACCAGCGGCGGGCCGTTGCCATGCACCGCATAGGCAATGCTGACACCGTCAGAGGATCGGCAAAACCGCACCTGCTGAGATACCGCCCCCGTCGCGCCGGTAGCCATGGTGTCAGGGTACACCTCGGGTTGGATACAAGCGGGGCCTGTCAGCGACGCTCAACGGCTAGTCGCCGAGCGTGCAGTTGTCGCCGTCCACGACCAGGCTCATCGTCGGGTGTTTCGAGGTCAGCTCAGATTCAACCGTGCAGAAAGGTACCGCACTGATTGTTATCCAACCCAACGGAATATCTCCCTGGGATAGGGACTCTCCTGGTCCCAGCTCCTCCGAAAAGATCAGGTCACCGTCCGGACCGACCACTCGAATCTCGTAGGCGTACTTCTCCACGTCCGGGTGCATTGATCTGACCTCGATCGCCACACTTCCCTGCTCGGGAGCGCATCCGCTCAGAAGGCCTGCTGAGAGAAGTAAGGCGGCGCAGCTCGCCAAGCGTCGATTCCCCATACCAAACTGTCTAGCACCCGACCGCCGGCTAGGGCGAGTCGCAACGCAGCCAAGCACCTGCCCAGTTGGCGTGATCCTGCGCATTACCGTTACCGGCGTCGTCGACCACCAACGTCAACCAGTCCACGCTGCTCACATCGAGATTCACCCACGCCGCCGGCATGCTGCCCGTGATAACAGGTGAGGCGTAGGCTTCCACGCCGTCGCGAAGTACCCGGAAGCGAACACTGTCGCTGCTGACCTCGTCATCGATGCCGACGTCGGACTGGAAACGCTGGCACCGCCCGTTGAGGTCCAGGGTGATGCTCGAGTTGGCGTGCACTCCTACGCCCTTGCTGTACTCGCGGTCCTGAATTGACATGCGGCGCCCGTCGTCAGCCGCGTTCTCGCCATTGCTCGCGTCGCGTTCGACTGGTCCCCAGCCGTTGGATTCCGAGCTCCAGTTCCAATCGGAGACGTGCTGTCCGCCTGACACTATGTCGACGGCACTCGACGCTATCTGCTGGTCTTCATGCGAGACATCAACGGTGACTGTGCTCCACCCGGTGCCCCCATCCGGGAACAACTCCAGAGTGACTTCTTCTGAACTGTTCGGCGGCAGGATAACCTCCGACGATGGACTCTCTGCCCGCCAGAAGCCGAGGTTCCGAACGGCAACCTGGACGGTCTTCGGCGTGCTCGTATTGTTCGCCAGCGGCACGGTAAGGAGTACCGGAGTGGACGCATCGGGAGAGCTCGCCGGCTCCGCTGCCGGTGCTCCGTCCATGGTTACCGGCAGCGGATGCCACGGCACGTCAGGTGCCCGGTAGTACCCGATGCCGGCCGCGTCCCAGCGCAGGCCGTGGTCGACAATGCGCCGCTCGAAGTCCTCGAAGGACTTGCCCTCGGCAGGGGACCAGCCGATCTCGGCGATAGCAGGCATGCGCGGGAAGGTCATGAAGTCCGTATACACGGCGGGCGGGATGAACTGCTCGAGCGAAGTCGGGAGGCTCGTGGATCCGGAGTATGCACGGTCAGCCCAGAGCGCCGCTTCAACTCCGGCAACCTGGTCCTCGGTGACCAGTTGAACCGTCCCGTCACTGCTGGAGGTGACGCTGATTGGATTCCACTCATAGGCCTTCTGCAAATCCACCAGCCCTGCCCAGCTGAGCCCGTACGGCACGGACGCGTCGTACTTCATGTCCAGGTATGCGCGGTCAGCCGGGGAGGCTATGACTTGGGCGCCCTGTGCCAATCCCTCGCGGAGATGACGGACTTCCTCGGTTTCATTTTCCGTCCCGATGGATGCCTGGTCTCCGCCGTCGGCCCACCATTGCAGCAGCGTTCCCGGTGCCAGAGTGCCCTCGCCGATCTGAGACCAGCCCATGACACGCTTACCCTCGTCGGTGACCACCTTGCTGGCGGTTCTGACGTACCAATCCATCTGCTCGGTGGTTATTGAAGGCACCTCGTCGCCGCCGATATGGACGATATCGCTTGAGCTTTGCTGCGACGCTGCAGTCAGTACATCCTGTAGGTATTCGCGTACCTCCTCACGGCCCTCCGGCTGGAGGCAAACGGGAGGCAGACCAATATCGAAGCCGCTGTACGGGGCAACGGCTTCTCCGTCACAATTGACCTCCGGCAGCGATGCCTTGGCTGCAGTGGAGTGTCCCGGACCGTCAACTTCAGGAACAATTTCGATGAACCTGTCAGCGGCGTAGTGAACGATCTCGCTGAATTGGTCCTTGGTGTAGAACCAAGGACCGCCGGTCCCCGGTGCCCAACCGCTCTGCGTCGACGCCCCGATCTCGGTAAGCTCCGGACGACCATTGACGACGAACCGCCAGCCTTGGTCGTCAGTCAGGTGCAAGTGCAGGACGTTGAGCTTGTACTCGGCCATCTGATCGATGAATCGCTTGACGTCTGCAACTTCGTAAAAGCGCCGGGCAACATCGAGCATCGCGCCGCGATAGGAGTAGCGGGGCTCGTCAGCGATGTGAACCGCAGGAACGGACCACTCGGTGCCAGCAACCACCGAGTCCGACTCAATCTCCGGTGGCAGTAACTGCCAAAGGGTGGTGGCACCGCGGAACAAGCCCTCGGCTGTGCCCGCCGAAATCTTGATCCGGCGTCTCTCGACCGTCAGTTCGTAGCCTTCCGGCTCTTCGCCGTCCGCGCGGGTTGAAAGCTCGATCGTTGAGCCATCGCGGGCCGCGATTCGGGCACCTACCGGCAACTCGAAGCCGGTCACGGCGCGCAACCTCTCCGCGAGTTGATGCGCGGCTTCGACGGCGTCGGGGTCGTTCGGCAAGGCGCGGATCACTGAATTCGCATTCAGTGTCACAGCATCCTTGGCCAGCGTTGAGACGTTGGCCGGTCGCGGTATCAGAGAGATTTTTGAAGCCGCTTCTGCTGGGGTGGGTGGTTCAGTGGGCTGAGCGGCGGCCGGTGTGAAGGTGATCCCGCTGGCCAGGCATAGCGAGGTGAGGATGAGACAAATGGCGGAACGTTGTGAGTGACCGAACATGATTCTTTTCAGCTCCCTTGCGTCAGAATCAATCGTGCTTCCGGCAACCATAAGTCAGAGCGAATTCGTTGTCTAGCTGCTCGTTCCTGCAGGGAATGTTGTTACCCCCTCGCGACGTTCCGTGCCGAGTGATGCAGACTTCGGGCGGACCGAGCCGGGCTCACCGCCACGGTCTTGGACGTGAAGATCAATATCAAGAGTGCGCCGGGGCAGTTGCGATGGCGTCAGTGTAGATCTCCTCGAGCCGTACCAGATTGCGTTCAGGGGTGAACCGAGCAAGATAGTCTGACCGGGCGGCGCTACCCATGCGCTGGACTGCGGCGGTATCACCGAGCCGCTGCAGCGCCTCGCGCAGCGACAGCGGATCTCCGGAAGCGAAGATCAGCCCGTTCTCACCGGGTCTTACCAGCTCAGGGAAGACCCCTTGGCTGGGGACTATCGCCGGTACACCGTGAGCGAATGCTTCAACGACGCTTAACCCGAACGTTTCGAAGACGCGGGACGGATTCACCAGATAGCGCGCCCCAGCGAGCATGCCCACGGCATCTTCGCGCTGCAGTGATCCGAGAAACCTCACCGAGTCGCCATGACTGGCCGCCATCGCCTCCAACGACTGGCGCTGCGGGCCGTCACCGACCACCAGTAGTTCTCCGAAGCTTGGATCCCACGCCTTAATCAGCAGATCAGCGCCCTTCTCTTCGGATAAGCGGCCCAAGTACAGGGCGTAATCGCCGTTTCGGCGTTCGAGAGTGGCAGGGTGCGGAATGAAGTGTGGTTTGATTTCGATGCGGTCTGCTGGCAGGCCACCTGTTGTCATTGTGTCGCGGGCGAACTCGCTCATGACGATGAATTTCGAGACGCCGCGAACCCAGGTCCCCAAAGTCTTGTGCAGCCCGATCGACGTGGCTAGCGGCACCGTAGCCACCCGGCTGCCCCTGTAGCAGCCATGCAGAACAGCAGGTAGCGGGGAATGCCCAAGGCAATCAACGCACGGTTTGCCATTGCGGAGAAACGTAGCGGCAGCGCACACGAGACGGTAGTTGTGCAAAGTCATCACCACGGGCACCCGTCTCCGCCGTGCCGCTCGAAGGATCGAAGCGCTGATCATCGGGAACGGGTTGTGAAGGTGTATGACGCCCGGGGGGTCGGCGTCCAGGACGCGCCCGAATTCCCGCTCATCCTCGACGGACCAGACCACACGGAACGGCAACTCCGCACGACGCGTTAACCCCATGCTTGCTATGTCGTCGCTGTGCCTGGCATAGGTGTCGACTACGTGCCCCGCGTCACTTAGAAGCTGGCGCTCCTGGTCGACAACCATGTCCTCGCCGCTCGGGTGCTCCGACCGGTACGAATTGTGTACGAGAAGAATCCGCACTACAGTGTTCTCCCGTTATCTATTCGTGATCTGGGTCGGATAGATGCATCTGGGTTTATCTTATGTTTTGTAGCAATGGTCTCGCTAGAAGAAACTGGAAGAAAGAGAGACCTCTTGTCACGACGACATAGCCGCCCATCAAACCTCCTCGTGGTGATGGCAGCGCCGCTGCTCCTAACAGCTCCCCTAATGGCCGGACCGCAAAGCGCTTCGGCAGCTGAAAATTCTTGCTCTGTAACGCTGAAACCCGGCGCTAGTATCGCGGACGAGGTCAATGAACAGCAGCCCGGCGCAACAGTCTGCCTTACCTCCGGCACATTTGCTGTGCCGGAGACCATCGCCCCGAAGGACAACCAGACGATCCGCGGGACAACAGGTACCGTCCTGAGCGGGGCGATCCCCCTGGACTCCTGGACCTCGCGTAACAGCCTCTACCGGACGACCGGCGTCCTTCCCGCACCCTATGACGCGAACGGCCAATGTGAGACTGAAGGCAGCAACCTCTGCAATCAGGCCGAATTCGTCATGGCCAACGGAAAAGCCCTCAAACCGGTCGGCTCGCTGGACAAGGTAGAAGAGGGCACCTACTTTGCGGATTACGGCGCCAACGCCGTGTACGTGGCAACGCCACCTTCCGCCAGCATGCGCTACACGATGGCGAATACACGTACCGCCCTCTCTTCAACCGCTAGCGGCGTGACTGTTGAGAATGTTACCGTTCGCGACTTTGCCAGCCTTCCGCAGCAGGGAGCGCTCGTGGTTAGCGGCCCCGAATGGACGGTGCGAAATTCCACTGTGACCAACAACCACGCCATCGGCATTATGATCGCGCAGGGTGACAACGCCGTGATCGCCGGCAATCAAATCGTGGCCAACGGGCAACTCGGGTTGGGGCAGTGGCGCTCCGAGCACAGCCTCATCGAGGGCAACACCATCGCGGACAATAACACCCGCGGTTTCTGGGTCGCTGACTGGGAGTCTGGCGGCATGAAATTTACCTGGTCCTCCGCGAAAATCGTGAGGAACACCTTCGCTGACAATCTGGGCGTTGGGATCTGGGCAGATGTGGCTGCAGACGACGTCGTCATCAGCGAGAACACCATTTCCGGCAACAGCGCCGACGGGATCCGATATGAGATCAGCCGCAATGGCACCATCACCGGAAACACGGTTATCGGCAATGGTCTCGGGCTGAAGCGAGGCGGCGGTACGGGGCTCATGTCCGGTGCCGGCATCAACGTCAATACCAGCTCGAACGTCCGCATCGAGGACAACACAGTGCTGGACAATCTTAATGGCGTCAGTGTTCAGTTGCGGCCCCGTGGGGACGGGCCATGGGGCGCCTACCGCCTTCAAGACGTTGCAGTCGTCGGAAACCGGATCGACATGAGCCAGCCGGGCTCGCCGGACACTGCCGCCACTGGTGTCGTGCGCGCGTCATCCTACGATGGAACGATAGCTGCAGCGGGCGTGTCCTTCCGTGACAATGAGTACTGGGTCAGTGACGTCGACAGCCAGAGGTTTGTGCTAGATAACCAGCAGCTAACTTTCGGGGAATGGCAGGCGGCCGGTTCCGATGTCGGCGGTGCGTTGAGCGTTGGACAGATCCCAGAGCCCACCTTGCCAGAACCGACCCTGCCGGAACCAACACCGCCCGCGCCTACGCCTGGTCCGGTTGAGCCACAGCCGCTGGTCCTGGCAGCTGATGAGTTCACCGGCGCCTCACTCGGACTCGGCGAGGCCGACACCGGCGGTGCCTGGACCATGGAGGGAGGCGACAGCTATTACTCCACCTCGGACGGCGCAGGGTCCTGGCTGATGAAGCGGCCGGGATATGCTCCAGGAGCGCACCTCCGCGATGTGTCCGCCGCTTCAGCTGAAACTACGGTCAGCTTCGCTCTCGACCAGGACGCGACCGGCAGCGGAGTCTACGTGTCCTTAGCAGGACGGGCGATCGAGGGGGTCGGGGAGTATCGGGGCAAAGTGCGGATGAGTCCGGCGGGCGTGTGGCTTTCCCTGGTGCGCTCTGACAGCTCTGGTCGTGAGCACTTTCTCACCGAAGAGACCCTCATCCCGGACGCACAGGCAGTCGCTGGGCGGCCGCTCACGCTGAAGCTCAGCGTGAGCGGAACTTCACCGACCCGCATCAGTGCCAAGGCGTGGGTCACGGGAGATTCCGAACCCGCTGCCTGGATGCTGTCCACCAATGATGATGAACCTTCATTGCAGGTACCCGGAGGGGTCGGGCTTCTCGCGTCGCTCTCCAGCACCGCCGATGATTTCCCAGTCCGTCTCCGCGTCCATTCCTGGTCCACGGTAGACGTCTCCTAATACACGTAGTACATTCCACACACCAGGTCTTGACGTCCCCCAGAGAGGCAGCCGTGACGTCCCGTGTGAATGCAGCTGATGCCCGTTCCTTCAGTGAACTTGTTAGTTCACTAAAGGAACGGCAAAAGACTTCGAAGGGTGCCTCCGCTTACGCGCGCTTTTTGAACCGCCCAGCGGGGCGTCTACTCGCGGCGGTGGCGTACAAGGCACGCATGACCCCGAACGGTGTCACGGCGGTGAGCGCTGTGTGCAGTGCAGCGGGAATTGCTCTCATCGCCGTCGGTCCCTTCACCTGGCAATCGGGAATGCTGATAGCGCTCCTGCTAGTCCTGGGATACGCGCTGGATTCGGCGGACGGACAGTTGGCCAGGCTCCGCGGCGGCGGGAGCCTGGCCGGCGAATGGCTCGACCACGTGGTGGATGCAGTGAAAATGGCATCGCTGCACCTGGCTGTCCTGGTGGGCTGGTGGCGCAGCCCGGACGTGGACGACCCCTGGCTGATCCTCCCGGTAGCTTATGAGATGCTCGCCGTGACTTTCTTCTTCACCATCGTGTTGACGGATCAGATGCGGAGACTGAATCGTGGGTCAACGCAGATGCGCTTGGCGGGCGAAGGATCATCTTCCATTTTGTACTCCGTGGCGGTCTTGCCCACGGAGTATGGGATTCTGGCACTATTGTTCGTGCTGTGGGGTACCGACCTGTTCCTCGGCCTCTACGCGGTGCTGCTCGTTCTCAACGTCCTGTTCCTGTGCGTAGCGATGCCTAAGTGGTTCCGTGAAGTCCGTGCCATGAATCCCTCAGAGTGAACGGCCAGAGTTGCCCGCGTGGTAAGTCAGGCGCGGCTGGTGAGTTCGTTTGATTTCTCGCGATACCAGGAGATGGTCTCGGCGATGCCTTCGCGAAGACTGATCCGCGGTTCCCAACCCAAGGATTTGATGAGTGAGACGTCGAGAACCTTTCGTGGGGTGCCGTCCGGTTTGGAAGAATCCCAGTCAATTACGCCGTGGTAACCCGCCTCCTCGGCTATAACGCTGGTCAATTCGCGGATCGTCAGGTCCAGCCCAGTGCCCACGTTAACGTGCCCCGCAGCGTCGTAGTTTTCCAGCAGGTGCAGGCAGGCTGCCGCCATGTCGTCCACGTGCAGGAACTCCCTGCGCGGATTTCCTGTGCCCCAATTCGTCACTGACTGAGTGCCGGAAGCTACTGCCTCGGTGAACCGACGTATCAGGGCGGGCAGGACGTGCGACCCGTTCAGCGAAAAATTGTCGTTGGGACCGTACAGGTTGGTGGGCATGGCTGAGATCCATGCCAAACCGTCTTGGCGGCGGACCGCTTGCACATGCGTGATGCCGGCGATTTTCGCGACCGCATATGCGTCGTTCGTTTCCTCCAGCGTACCCGTCATCAAAGCAGCCTCCGGAATAGGCTGGGGGGCGAATTTAGGATATATGCAGGACGAACCGAGGAAAAGAAGCCGTTCCACCCTGAAAGTGGCAGCTGCGTCGAGAACGTTTGTTTGGATCTGAAGATTCTCGCTGATGAAATCGGCCGGGAACGTGCTGTTGGCGAGGATTCCACCGACCTTCGCAGCTGCCAACACCACGTAGCGTGGACTGTGTTCTTCAACGAACCGAAAAACCTCGTCGCGTCGCGTGAGATCCAACTCGTTGGATGTTCTGCCGATTAAATTCTCGAATCCGGTGCGCTCAAGTGCCCGCCAGATCGCAGACCCAGCAAGCCCACGGTGTCCTGCTACATAGAAGGGCGCTGCGCGGTCCAGCGTCCCGGACCAACGGCCGCTATTGGGTTGCCGCATATTCCTGCCCCCAGATCGGTAACGTTACCTTGTCGATCCACGAACTTCCCGCGTACTTCAGCGCCTCAACGTCGGCGTCAACCATTAGCCGGGCAAGTTGTGTAGCGTCCACCGTGGCCTTCCAACCGAGCTTCTCCCTGGCTTTGGTCGCGTCACCGACAAGGGCATCGACCTCCGTGGGACGCAGATACCTGTCATCGAAGCGCACATAATCGGTCCAGTCGAGGCCCACATGCTCAAAGGCAATTGTGAGGAATTCGCGGACAGAACATTCCTGACCGGTGGCCAGCACGTAATCATCGGGTTCATCCGCCTGAAGCATGCGCCACATGCCCTCGACATACTCCGCGGCGTAGCCCCAGTCTCTCACCGCATCGAGATTCCCCATGTACAGGTGGTCCTGGAGGCCGGCCTTGATGGCCGCAGCAGCTCGGGTGACCTTACGAGTTACGAAGGTTTCGCCGCGGCGGGGGGATTCGTGGTTGAAGAGGATGCCGTTTACCGCGAACATGCCGTAGGCCTCCCGGTAATTGCGGGTTACCCAGTAGCTGAAGACCTTGGACGCGCCATAGGGGGAGCGTGGATAGAACGGAGTGTCCTCATCCTGCGGTGGTGGGCTGGCACCGAACATCTCCGAGGAGGAGGCCTGATAAAACCGTGTTTCGATCCCGGACATACGGACCGCCTCCAGCATCCGGATGGACCCGATCCCCGTGGTATTTGCCGTGTGCTGCGGTTCATCGAAGGAAACCCGCACGTGCGACTGCGCCGCGAGATTATAGACCTCGTGTGGCCGTATCTGGTTGAGCAGCGTGACCAGACGCGCTCCATCGCTGAGATCCCCATAGTGTAGGAAAAGTTGGGCCTCGCTGTTATGAGGATCAACGTATAGATGGTCGATCCGTGAGGTGTTGAAGGTCGAGGCGCGACGGATAAGCCCGTGCACCTCGTAGCCTTTGGAGACGAGCAGTTCCGCGAGATAAGAGCCATCCTGACCGGTGATACCGGTGATGAAAGCGCGCTTTTTCATGAGTTCCCAGATTCCGTTGTGAAGGTCGGGGTGCTGAAGGTAATCACTCCGAGGAGCCACACATTAGCGAAGCGGGAGCGTCTGCGCTCTACTTTTTTGGCCATTCGGGAAAAGGCGAGTAGCGAATCGCCTCATTCGAGTAGTCACCCTGCAGAAGCGAGTAGTTCAACGCCGAATCGGTGAGTGACTACTGGGCGACCCAGCCATACTCGATAGCATTCGGCCCAATTTTCGAGTAGCTCCTACTCGCGTTCGGCACTGGTGGGGAACCTAAGCTCGCCCTCAGAACAATTCAATCGCCAGTAAGAAGCGGGTCTCAAACGTGCGCAGTCTCAAGGTTTTCTCACGACATGTGGTCGAAGTTCTTGGGCCTTGGCCCATCACAAAAGGAGTGTTGACGGTTCAGCCGAAACGCCGCATTCCATGGGAGACGCTCCAGTCAGCGGTGACACATCCGGGTGTGACCGCACGACCTGGACGTTCCCTCCTGAGCGGGGCCGGCGATGAGAGAGCCTTTCGAGACCAAGGCTCGACCCCAGCCGTCGTCGGCCCCTTCTACTTCCACAGTTCATGCACCCTAACATCCAACGAAAAGGGCGTGAACCTGTGAGTATCGCTCGACAGCAGACATTGAGGATTGTCAACGTTGGCTCTCTTTTCTCCAGGTCCGCCTCGGAAGCGGTTTCCGGATTGCCGTGGCGGCGCAGGTACCAGATCTCGTTGCGGATCTCCGACTCCATCATCGTCCTGGCAACGGTGCTTGTAAGCAGTGGGGTGAGCTTGCAGCTCAGCGCTGACCAGCTTCTGGTCATCGGGTCGACCGGCAGCCAAGCCATTGGAATAGCTTCCGGTGTACTGGTTGCTTGGTTACTCATGCTCTGCCTGTTCCGTACTAGAGATCCGCGTGTGTTCGGTCTCGGTGCTCTGGAATACAAACGGGTAGTGCAGGCAAGTGCCGCAACCTTCGGATGGCTCGCCGTCGTCGTCGTCGTGATCGGAACCGAGGGCCTGGGCGGATACCTTCTGATTACCCTTCCCGCTGGCGTCATCGGGCTGGTGGGAAGCCGGTGGGTATGGCGAAGGTGGCTGGGACACCAGCGGGAGCGTGGCTTCTACCTCTCACGGGTGCTCGTTGTCGGCAAGCGCAGCGACGTCCAATATGTCATCAGCCAACTGAGAAAAGCCGGGCCCGCCTACGAGGTGGTCGGCGCTGTGCTTGAGGGAAAGAAAAAGGCACTCACTCAAATGGTCCAGGTCGGGCAAAGGTTGGTGCCCACCGTGGCGGGGCTCTGCAATGTAGAGACTGCCGTGAAAGAGTACTGCGCCGATGCCGTCATCGTCGCCGGTCACCTGCACAAGGGCGGACGCTACATCCGTGAACTCGGTTGGCGCCTGGAGCGCACCTCCACCGAACTGGTGCTCGCATCGTCACTGACCAACGTGGCCGGCCCCCGCATCCAAATGCGCCCGGTCGATGGATTGCCGCTCATGCACGTCGAATTGCCACAATTCACCGGCGGCAAGCATGTGCTCAAACGGTCCATCGACGTGCTGGCATCCTCTGTGGCACTCATGCTGCTATCGCCGCTGTTCCTCCTTTTGGCATCAATCATCAGACACGACAGCGACGGCCCAGTGTTCTTCCACCAGGACAGAATCGGCAGGGAGGGCACCAGATTCACCATGTTCAAGTTCCGTTCTATGGTGATGAGCGCCGAAGCGGAACTCGAACAGCTGCGGAACTCCAATGAGGCCAATGGGCTCCTCTTTAAGATGCGGGAGGACCCACGCATCACGCGCGTCGGACGGTGGCTCCGCAAATATTCCTTGGACGAGCTGCCCCAGCTGTACAACGTATTGCGCGGTGATATGTCACTGGTGGGCCCTCGCCCACCGTTGCCCGTGGAAGTGTCCGGGTACGAAGGCCACATCCACCGCCGTTTATTCATCAAGCCCGGGCTGACCGGTCTTTGGCAGGTCAGTGGCAGATCCGACCTTGACTGGGATGAAAGTGTGCGTTTGGACCTGTACTACGTGGAGAACTGGTCGGTGACCGGTGACCTCATGATCATGTGGAGGACTCTGAAGGTCCTCCTGAAACCAGTGGGAGCCTACTGATGAGAACGAGAATCGGCTATGCCGCAGGCGCCTTCGACCTCTTTCATGTCGGGCACCTCAATCTGTTGCGCAACGCCAGGGAACACTGTGACTACCTCATCGCGGGGGTAGTTGCGGATGAGGTTCTTGAACAGACCAAAGGAAGGTTGCCTGTTGTCCCACTAGCCGAGAGGCTTGAGATTGTCCGCGGGCTCCGCATCGTTGACCGCGCTGTAGCCGAAACGCATCTGGACAAGTTGCGCACTTGGCAAGACCTTCATTTCACCGTTTTTTTCAAAGGCGATGACTGGCGCGGCACACAACGCGGACTGGATCTGGAGAGACGGTTCGCCGAAGTCGGTGTCAGTGTTGTCTACTTCCCGTACACCGTGACGACGTCCAGTTCCTTCCTTCGGCGAACGCTGGAGGCATTCCACGATGCGCCCGTACCCCGGCTCGCGGCGGCAGAGGCTCAGGGGTAGAAGATGACTGTGCACTCCGTGAACCGGACGAGGATCGACGTACTTGGCGTCCATGTCAGCGCGGTGGACTTCCCTGAAGCCCTTAATGTCATCGGTGCCAGCATCGATGCACGTCGCCCAGGCTACGTGTGCGTGAGCGATGTCAACGCGGTGCTGTGTGCAAGCGCTGATGCCGGGCTGCGTGAGGTCTTCAACTCCTCGACTCTGACCGTACCTGACGGAGTTCCACTGGTCTGGGCCGGCCGCGTTGCAGGAGCGCGGTCAATGAGCAGAGTTTGCGGGCCTGATTTGATGCCCGCGCTGCTTGATTTGGCCGCGGAGCGAGGCTGGTCCTCCTACTTCGTGGGTGGGACAGATGAGGTCAACGCGTCACTGCTCCAACGCCTCCGTGAACGCAAGCCGAACCTCAAGATCGCTGGGTCTTTCATTCCTCCGTTCCGTCCGCTGACCCCCGAGGAAGATACAGACATGGTCGATCGGATTAACGCCAGTGGTGCGGACATCGTTTGGGTGGGGCTCGGCGCACCGAAGCAGGAACGTTGGATGGGTGTCTACCGTCCGCGTCTCGAAGCGCCAATGCTGATCGGTGTCGGTGGTGCCTTCGATATGCACGCAGGCGTGATCGGCAGGGCGCCGCGCTGGATGCAGCGAACAGGCCTCGAGTGGAGTTACCGGCTCGCCAAGGAACCGCGTCGGCTCTGGCGGCGCTACCTCAGAAACATTCCCTGGTTCATCATCTCTGTGGTTCGACGACCTGTACGGGTGGTCAGACCGTGACCCAGACGACAGGCCTACGCACACGATTGAGCTGGGGTATCGGTGATCAGGCACTGAGCAGCCTCACTAACTTCTTCGCAGGAATCATGATTGCCAAGTCAGTGGGAATTGTTGACTTCGGCGCCTACGCTCTCGCATTCTCGGCATACTGCCTGTTTCTAGCCGCGTCACGGGCGCTGAGCACAGAACCATTCGCCGTCCGGTACTCACGACGGCGTGACGATGGTTACCGGGCCATGTCAGCGTGCAGCGGCATTGCACTGGCAACAGGGCTCCTGCTCGGGTTTGCCCTGATAGGAGCCGCACTCGTCCTCCGGTTGCCACACGCGGACCTGCTGCTCGTACTCGGTCTGATTCTTCCAGGTTTGTTGCTTCAAGACAGCTTTCGTTTGATGTTCTTCACCATTGCTGAAGGAAGGAAAGCGTTCGCGAATGACCTCGTTTGGGCGCTGCTCACGATCCCCGGTTTCCTCTTCCTTCTCGCGGCCGGCTCAAACGATGTTGCGGCGTTCATGTTGGTGTGGGGACTAGCCGGCACGGTTGCCGGTCTTGTCGGCATCCTTCAATGCCGACAGTGGCCCAAGCCTCACCAGTCAGTTCGATGGCTCGCCCACAATCGGAGTCTGTGGCCGAGGTACATCTGCGAAGGCATCGCCATCAACGGATCGCAGCAAATGACCATGTTTATCATCGGAATATTCGCGGGCCTGGCCGGCGTCGGGCAGCTGAAACTGGTCATGGTTCTGCTGGGGCCGGTTAACGTACTGGTTCAGGGGCTCGGTGCCATCAGCGTGGCGGAGTGCGGGCGTGCGCTCGTCCAGGGACGCGGAGCGCTTACTCGGATGGCACTCCGGGTCTCAGCGATCATCGCCTCCGGAGCCGCAGGCTGGGGGCTGGTGGTGCTCTTCAGCCCTGATGCCTGGGGAGTCGCGTTGGTCGGCGCAGGCTGGATGACGGCAGCAGTTCTCGTCTTGCCTGCAGTGCTGGTCCAGGTATTCAACGGTCTCAGCACCGGAGCGGTCGCAGCTCTGCGCGCAATGGGAGCAGCGCGGCGCAGCATGTGGACCCGGATAGGCACCTCATCACAGGTGGTTGTGGCGGTGACCTGCGGTGCTGCCCTCGGCGGAGTCTATGGTGCAGCGTGGGCGCTTGCCCTGGCTGCCGGAATCAACCTCATTACTTGGCTCGTGACCTATCACCGAACCGGCCCACACCATAGAACCATTGCTTCCGCTACTGACACAACGGCTTACCTGGGAACGGCGCAAACCACTCGTGATTTGACACCTGCACATCCCGGAAGGGGATGAATGACATGCCTGAAAATTGGTCGATCTGGGGGAGCCTGAAAAACCTCATCGCATCGCGTTGGCGAATTATTGTCTTCCTATTCCTCTGCGGTTTCGGAGCCGGCGTGGTCTATGGCGCGGCGAACCCGGTCATCTATTCAGCGCGAGCAGAGGTTGTCACTGGCAACTATTCGCTGCCTACCGAGATAGGGACGGTCCCGGCCGTTGAGAAGGCAGGACCTCTAGGACTGGAACTGCCCGCTGAAACACAGGCGAGGATCATTTCCAGTCCGGCAATCTCGGCGCAGGCCGCCGATGCACTCGGGCTGGACGCCGAGGACGCGGCTGCACTTGCTGCGAGTACAAAGGCAACTCCGACCACAGATAATTCTTTCGCGGTCGTGGCGGGTGGAGCAAGTGCCGATATCGCGGCTGCAAACGCGAACGCAACCGCCGAAGCTTTCCTGCAGTACCGGGCAGAGCGCGGACGAACCGAGCTCCTCGGCCTCGCAGACCAGGCGCGAAGTCTGGCCGAAGACAACCTGCAGGCAGCCGTCGCCCTGGATAAACCTATCGATGAGGCGCTGGGCACCGACAACACCTCCTACGCCTCAGTATTGCTCACCCGGAGACAGGAATTGGAGCGCGCCGCGGGGACGGCCAACGCGGCTGCTGCTGCGTTGGAGTCGGCAGCAGAAGGTTTCGAAGGAGGCGGTGGCCTGCTCCGCCCGGCGACGGCACAGGACGCGTCTCCTTCGCTCTCGATCATTGAGTTTGCCTTGCTGGGAACCGTAGGCGGACTTATCGCAGGCCTTGCCGGAGCGGCATTGCTGCGGCAGATCAGCGACAAGGTAACGGACCCTTCAGACGTGGAAAGAACCACAGGTATTTCGACGGTGTTCGTTCAAAAGCACAAGTCCTCGAACGCAGTACCGATGCAGCTCATGGTGAGATCCGTGCAGCGCGCGGCAATAGATAACGACGTCGATTCACAAAAGCTGATCCTCGTCGCGCTCTCCGACGGGGATAACTACGGGATGGTGACCGCACAGATGGCGGAGGGTATGCGCGGTCTGAACAATGCGGTCGCATTGGTCTCTCTAAGCCCCACGGTAAGCGGTCAACTTCAGCATGCTGAACTTCCCGGACGGCCATCGTTGGTGCCTCTTGCACAGCTTCACGGCGCGGCTGTCGTCAACATAGCAGCCGATATTGGTCAGAAGCCAGACCTGGTGCTCGCGGCAGGTTCCCCACGAGAGAACTACGACGCCTTGATCCTCGCGCCGGGGGCGGTGATGAGCAAGAAAGAGCCGTCCTTCTCGTTGCCGCCGCGCGTCAGTGGTCCCGTCGTTGTCGTCGTGCGAAAAGGCGTGGACAACGTTCACCACCTCAGCGACGCGGTAGAGCTCTTTCGCGCAGCCGGCCTCCCGGTGGTCGCAGTCATCCTTCTGCAGGAGGCCGGACGACTTCATCGATGGCTCCACCAACGCCGGCGCAACGGCGTGCTCGACCGCAAGCCGCAGCGTAGCCAGCGTCACGACGCCATGAACGGACCGACGTCCAGGCAATCTGAGCCTGAAACCGGCACCTCCCGGACTACCCGATCGCTGGTGAAGTGATGCAGCACCAGCACGCCCGCGAATCGATCTTTGCACCGGCCTTTGTCTTTCTCACCTGGCTGGTACTGATTCTGAATGTGCAGCCGTGGATGAGGGAGGACCCACTCAGCACCGTGGACACAAGCGCCGCTCTCAAAGGGATCACCTTAGTGACGTGGGCGCTCATTGTCCTGCTCGCAATCCCACCACGATCCAGCCTGCGCATCCCGGTTCCACTGCTCTTCTTCGGCGCCTACGGTGCGTACCTTGTCCTGATCGCGATGGCCCAGGCGAACCCCATAGAAGGTGCCCTGCGCAGCATGCGATTCTCACTCGCGCTCCTGCTCGTAGTGATGATCTGGACCCTGGTGCGCGGTCGTCCCGCCATGCTGATCCGAGCTGGGATGCTCGCCTTCGCCGTTCTCGCCGGCACTGTGGTTTTGGGATTAGTGTTATCGCCCTCTCAAGCCTGGCTGGACGGGGAACCTTTCGGTGCGGGCGGCCGTCTGATGGGCGCTTATCTTCCGATGATGCCTCCACGGGTGGGTGAGGCGGGGGCAATTCTGGCTGGCCTCGCCGTCATATTGTGGGCCGATCGAAGAGTGTCGGTCACGCTCCTGCTACCTGCTCTCTCTGCTGGAATAGCACTTATCCTCCTGAGCCGGACCCGGACCGCCGCGCTGGCCCTGATACTGGGCCTCGCCGTCGCTTTCGCACTCTCGAGCCGGAGCAGACTCGGCAAGCGCGGCCTCCTCTCCTTAGGTGCCACCGTTGCCGGAGCACTGCCTTTCGCGGGCCCGGTCCTCGACTGGGCGATGCGTGAGCAGGACATCGAGATGATCGGCAAGCTCAGCGGGCGGACATCCGTCTGGGACTTCATCCTTAGCCGGGATCTGGAGAGCGGAGTCTGGCTCTTCGGACACGGACTGGGTCATAAACGCATCGTGTTACGCCGCGGCGAAGGTGACATCGCCAGTGTGCCGATCGACAACAGTTGGATCAGCACCTACTGGGAAACCGGCGTTGTAGGAGTGACGCTGATTGCACTGGCACTCTTGGCAGCAGTCATCTATACCGTGCGGACCCCTGATGTCCTGGCTCGAGCAGCGTCCCTGTTCCTCATCACTTACGTCCTGATCGCCTCGATCAACGAAAGCGGTCTGAGCGACCTTTCCTCATTAACCCTCCTCATTGTGCTTGCCGTCAGCATCAGCGCGGCCAGCCGCTTCCACACCGCAGCGCCTCAGCGGATTGATCATAGAAATGGACACAGCCATGAAGTACCTGCTTAACAAATTAGTGACGGTGGCTGCAGTAGTGCTGCTGATCATCGTAGGTCTTTCTGTGCCGGCGCAAGCGAGGCAAACCTCCCTCTCGGCCACTGATACACCGATGTGGCAAACCAACAACACAGTAAGGACTCTGGCCTATGCCAACGGGATGATTTTCGTTGGCGGTGAATTTACGAGCGTGCGGCCGCCCGGTGCGGCACCTGGCACCTCGGAAGTAGCGCGAAACTACCTTGCCGCTTTCAACGCGGAGACGGGTGCCCTGGTGACGTCATTCAACCCGGGACCAAATGGACGGGTATGGGCGCTGGAAGCATCTGAAGATGGTAGCCGGGTCTACGTCGGTGGTGACTTCACGGTGATGGGTGGCAGCACCCACCGCAGACTGGCGGCAATCAATACCAATACCTTGGCGGTCGACGGCAGTTTTCGGCCGAACGTTTCCTATCGCGTGACTGCTATCTCCGCAGCCGGGGGAAGCGTCTATTTCGGAGGTTCGTTCGGTGAGGTTAACGGCGAAGCGCGTCTTCGCCTCGCCGCCGTCGCGGCGTCCAACGGCAGCTTGCTGCCCTGGAATCCCTGGGCTAACGGCGACATATCGGCAGTCGAGGTGGCGCCCGACGGCAGCAAGGTCTACGTGGGCGGCGGATTCAGCCAGCTCGGCGGGGTCAACCGATGGGCGATCGGCCTCGTGGACTCCAACATGGGCGCACTGATGCCGTTTCCTGCTGCCTCGGCCATTCCGAATCCTACGTCCTCCTGTACGTCGAGGGCGCGCGAGATCATCAATGATGGTAGCGCCATCTATGTGGCTGCGGCAGGCGATGGCGGGGGCTGCTTCGACGGGACGTTCGCCGCTGATATCGCGACTGGTGCCCTGTTGTGGCGAAACACCTGCCTCGGCGCAACCGAATCCATCGCGCTGGTCGGCAGTTGGCTCTACAAGGGGTCACATGCCCACAGCTGCAGTTCAGAGGGCGGTTTTCCCGAGGGACGTGCACGCATGCTGCTGGCACAACGCACGGATACCGGAGAAGTGCAGGGCTGGTACCCGAATACCAACGGTGCCGGTACCACCCGTGTAGGTCCGCTTGCCATGGCTACCGACGGCACACACCTTTGGGTGGGCGGCGACTTCACAACAGTGAACAGCGACGGCCAGCAAGGCGTTGCCAAGTTCGGGCCTGGTCCGCAGACACCGCCAGATAGGCCGCTTACACCCTCGGCGTCCAGCAGCCGCCCCGGCACAGTGAAAGTAACGTTCAAAACTACGCTCGACGCTGACGACGAAAACCTCACCTACACCGTTTACCGTCACAATCAAGTAGCGCCGATCTACTCAGCTGAGATCCGTTCAAGGTTCTGGGCACAGCCCAGCATCACGATCGAAGACAGCGGGCTGACACCCGGCGCCCAGGTCGCGTATCGGGTAGAAGCAACCGACGGTCAGTCGACGGAGACTTCGTTCTTCACGAACTACATCACCGTCGCGTCTCAGGCGCTGAGCTACCCGGACACGGTTCGCGCCGACGGGGCGGCAAACCAGTGGCGGCTCGACGAGGGCAGCGGATCAACAGCACAGGACAGCGCCGGCCCCAATACCGGCACATACAACAACGTCTCCCTCGGCACATCCGGGGCGCTTTCCGGCTCGCCATCGGCGCGGTTGAACAATTCAACCAGCAAGATCACAACAAGTGTCGCAGCCAGCAACCCACAAACTTTCAGCAGCGAGATGTGGATCAAAACAACAACAGGCAACGGGGGTAGAATTTTTGGCTTTGGTCAGAGCCAAAACAACACCAGCAGCAGCTACGACCGGCACATTTACATGCGGGGTGATGGGCGAGTCAATTTCGGGATTTGGACCGGGTCCGCGCAGATCGTTACAAGCCAGGCCCCCCTCAACGACGGCCAATGGCATCACCTTGTGGCGACTCTCCAACCGGGCACCATGGAGTTCTTCGTCGATGGTGTCAGCCAAGGGGTGCGGAACGTCAACGCCGCCCAGGTTTACAACGGGTTCTGGCGGATCGGTGCGGACAATCTCAACGGATGGCCCAACCAGCCCTCAAGCGCCGCGATGGTCGGCAACATCGACGAGGTAGCCGTCTATCCCGGACGCCTCACCGCGAGCGACGTCGCCTACCACTACAACGTCGCTATCGGCAACGAACTCCCCACCGCAGAGTTCACCGCCGACTGTGACCTCCTCGAATGCGTCTTCGACGCATCCGCGTCCACTGATACTGACGGCGAGGTCACCGGATGGACGTGGGACTTCGGCGACGGCGGAACAACACAAGGAGAAACTGCTTCCCATACTTTCACCGCTGAAGGAACCTATGATGTCCGACTGACCACGACAGACGACCGAGGCGCCTCGGCAACGAGAACAACAAAGGTAGCAGTGGAGGAAGCAAACCTCGCTCCGACCGCTCAATTCACCGTTCAGTGCACAGAGGGTAGCTGCCAGTTCGACAGCGCACAGTCCAGCGATCCTGACGGATCCGTTGTCGCCCAAAGCTGGAACTTCGGCGACGGTACGACCGCGGACGGTCCGGCTGTGCAGCACAGCTACGCCGTCACCGGAACCTACCAGGCAACGCTGACGGTCGCCGACAACGAAGGAGCCACGGGGGCGTCAAACCAAGCAGTCTCCGTCACAGTCACGCCCAATGAACCGCCTGTAGCGGCGTTCACTGCGGATTGTACGGAGTTGGAGTGCACCTTCGACGCGTCATCTTCAACCGACGACGGTTCAGTGGTCGCGTGGGAATGGGACTTCGGTGACGGTGCAACCGCAACAAACCAGGTGCAAGCGCATACTTACGCTTCCTCAGGCGAATACGCGGTGACCTTGTTGGTTACAGACAACCGCGGAGCCCAGCATTCGACCGCGCAAACCGTGACGGTCGTCCAAACCATCCCGCCCGGAACTGTCTTCGCCAGCGACGACTTCAACCGGACTGTAACTGGAGGCCTCGGTACAGCCGACCTCGGCGGCGCCTGGTCCATCGCCGGATCCGGAGTGCGTCACGCTGTGAGCGGCGGCCAAGGGCAGTGGATCATGTTGAACCCGGGCAACGCACCCATGGCCACGCTTAACTCCGTGCTGTCCGCCAACACCGATCTCACCTTCGATGTTGTGATGGACAAGCCTGCGACAGGCGGTGGAATCTACTTCACCGCCATCGGACGGTCGGTCGACGGAGGAGGCCAATACCGCGCGAAGCTGCGGTACATCTCGTCCGGTCGGCTCTACCTGGCCATTACTCGGTCCGCGCCCAACGGAACCGAGGTCTACCTAACCCCAGAGACACTCATTCCCGGCCTCACCCATGTTGCAGGATCACCTCTCAGCATACGGGTGGAAGTCTTTGGTACTAGTACGACCACAACCCGCGCCAAAGTGTGGAACGCGGCTTCAGCTGAACCCACCGGGTGGCAGGTCAGTGCCAACGATTCCACCCCAGGATTGCAGGCCCCAGGTTCTGTGGGCATCCGCAGCCAACTTTCAGGGTCAGCGACGAATGCACCCGTAACTGCCTTCGTCTCCAACTTCCGTGCGGCAACCACCCAGTGACGCACGGACATGAAGAGTCAAAGGAGTAAGGATGACTGACAGTGGACGCAAGCGGGTCCTGATCAGCGCCTACGCGTGCGGCCCAGGTGACGGCTCGGAACCAGGGGCAGGCTGGATGTTCTCCGCGGCCGCAGCGCAGAATTACGAAGTCTGGGTTCTAACGAGACGGCGGTTCGCTGGTGCAATCGCCGCGGAACTCCGGTCCAACCCGGCGCTGAGCCGGTACATGCATGTCATATATCTGGATCTTCCAGACGTTTTGCTTGCGCTCAAGCGACGACATGCTGATACGTACTGGTACTACCCCGCGTGGCAGGCACTCGCGAAGTCCAAGGCCCGGGAGCTGGCCGAAGACCTTCAGTTCGACCTAGTCCACCACGTCACCTTCGCTTCTGACTGGATGCCCTGCGGCATGGCCGGAGCCATTCCGGGCATTCCCTTCATTTGGGGCCCGGTAGGCGGATCCACGCGAACCCCACACGCGCTTTATCCGTGGCTCGGCCCTCAAGGCGTGGCCGCCGAATTAATCCGGACTGCCTGCACCTCAGCGTTGCGAGCGATGACGACTCGCCGGACAGCGAGCCGGGCCGCGTTGATACTCGCCTTGAACAGCGACGTCAAAAAACGCTTCGAGGGTAGCGCACCCATAATCGTCGAACCCAACGCCGCACTGGGTCCCGGCGCCCTTCCCACATGCCCGGGGGTAAGTACTCCCGGCGGTCGGCGCAGGGCGCTCTTCGTCGGACGCCTAGTGTCTTGGAAAGGAACCCGTCTTGCACTTGCGGCTATGGACCTGGACGGAATGGACAACTGGGAACTGCACTTCATCGGCAGCGGCTCCGATGAGGACTGGTTGCAACGCCACGTTCGACGGCTGGGCCTGGAACACAGGGTGATCCTCCGCGGACAGCTTGCCCGCGAAAAGGTCCTGGCTGAAATGGCAGGAGCGGACGCAATGCTTTTCCCATCCATGCATGACTCCGCGCCTTGGGCCGTTGCCGAAGCGGCTGCAGCAGGCCTGCCAGTGGTCTGCCTGAATGTGGGAGGACCCCCCGAATTAGCGATTTCCACCAGCCACGCTGTTGCTCCAACCCGCTCCTGCGTACAGACTCTGGCCAATGAACTGCAACGAACCATCACGCTTCCACGCCCCGCGCCCACAACGCGATGGTCCCGCAACCGACTGCCTTCGCTGGTGGACCAATGGTACGAGTCAGTGCTGCAAGCAGAGCCGCGCCCGGCGACCTCAGCAACGAACCCTTCCCTGAGGTGAAGAAATGACCCATCAACCGATCGTCAACAGATCGCTACAAGTGCAGCTCTCCCGCCGCCGATTCCTCACCGTGTCGGGCGCAAGTTTGCTCATTGCCGGCTGCGCACCGCCTGGACCTGCCATCGAGACGAAGGACGGATCTACAACAACCCCACCAGTTGTCGGCGGCGCAATATTCACAGTCTCCGCACTGATCGCGCAGGACAGCTTCGCCATCGCTCACCGCGGGTCAGGCGATAACTGGCCCGAACACACCATGGAAGCCTATAGGCAGGCAATACTCGCAGGAGCGCAAGCGATCGAGGTATCGGTCTGCTCCACCAGAGACGGGGTTCTGGTATGTCATCACGACAAGAACACCGAGCGCATGACCGGCGTCAGCCTTGAAATCGCAGAGCAAGACTACTCGCGCATAAAACTACTGTGGAACGATGCCACCGAGTGGATCGGCCAAAACTGCAGACCGCAGCCGATCCCTCTACTGAAGGACGTACTGGACGCGTTCGCCAGCAAATACGTGATCTTCATTGAAGACAAGCAGGGAAGCAACACAGCGGCGCTCCTCGACCTCATGGACAGCTACCCCGACTCGACAGAACACTTCGTATGGAAGCAAACCGCGGCCGCATCCCAATATGAGATGGCAGTCGAGAGGGGATACCGGACGTGGGGTTACTTCCTTGAGGACGATCACGGCTCCTTTGAAAAGTACGCACCTCGCTACGACCTACTGGGCATCTATCACGGGGCGACCGACGAGGACATCCAGAAGCTCGTCAGCTACGACAAGCCAGTGATCTGCTGGGAAATACATACCCGATGGATGAGAGACAAAGTCAGGCGCCTCGGCGTCAAAGGTCTCATGTGCTCCAACTATCCGTACGTCATGGAGACCAGCCCACCAGCAATGTCCGACTCGTTCGCCACCGGCATCAGAGCTCCCGGCGACCTGCCCTGGATCCATGCCTGGGACTACCAGCCGCGATTCGACGTTGCGAACACATCAGTGATTCTCGACAACGAGGCAAGTTCGGGCTACATGCTCGGATCCGTCTCACCCGTTGAACTCGACGAATACTTCATTGAACTTGAACTGCGCTGGCCAACAGAACTGCCCACACGCTACGCGAGCGCCGGCTTCGTATTCGGCTTAGCGGACGACTATCCGTATCGTGGGAACGTTCCAGGACCCGTCGGCGGTTACCACCTTTCTCTCCGCGCTAACGGTCAACTCGAGCTATTTCGCCGTGATCCGTCACCTGACGAAGAAGGCAGCGCAGGCAATGCAATCGCGTCGGCCCTCACCACCGCGCCGGTTGCTGGCGAATGGGTTCCCCTACGCGTCGGCGTCGCACCCACCGGCGTATCGATGGAGCGCATCGGAGACGCGACAAGCCTGAAAACCAGTTCAGACACCGAATATCGGGGAGGCTACCTGGGTCTAAATAAGAACTACTCAGGTCTGCAAGCTGTCGAGTTCAGGAGCGTACGTATCCATCCGAACCGGTAGGGGGCAACCCGCAGCGCCTTATAGCCGCGTGCAGGAGGTGTCGCTGTCCGCAGCAAAAGGACTGGTTCGGTTCCCTGAGATCTCGGAGGACCGCGGCTCCGGCTCGAAAGCTGAGGAATTCCTCGTGGGCAGCTTAGCGAGTTGGACGCTGTCCATAGCCGGCGTGCTCTACCTTTATCTCCTGCATCATGGCTAATACCCGCGTGTGTATAAGCAAATAGCTAATACTCGCCGGCGAGGGACCAGAAGAACCAAACAGTCACCAAAGCGCGTCGTTGCAGGGCAACCGGAGCTGAGACGCTACACTGGGGGTTGCTCGCACAGCACTTGAATCGGGATTTTGGGGGTGAATGTGTGCGCATCCTATTGCTAACGCATTCCTATGCGCCGGAGCATAGTCCACCTCAACGTCGCTGGACTCAGCTCATCCGTTCGTTCCGAGCAGCAGGCTGGAACGTTGATGTTGTCACCCCAATTGCGCATGCACCCCACGGTCGCCGCACCCTTCCCAAACGCATTGCCGGCAGGGCATTCCGCACCGATACGGGGGAGTTCGGTGAGGTCATCCGCCGCGTCCCGTACCTGTGGCACAAGAACACGCGCATCGGCCGGCTGATCAACCACCTCTTCTCGGCAGCGATGAGCGTTCCCGCCTCGGCAATGGGTGCGAAGCCCGACGTCGTCGTTGTCACCGTCCCCAGCCTTCCCATCCTTGGTGCCGGCTATGTTGTCTCCCGCATGCTGAAGCGGCCGCTGGTTGTGGACATGCGTGACGCGTGGCCGGACATCGCCCGCGACGCGCGGCTGGTCCAGGGCAGCGCCAAGAGCCTCGCGGAGCGCGCCATCATGGCCATCCAGGACCGCGCGGACCTCGTGGTGACAGTCACGCATGGTTTCGCCCGGACGCTGAGGGAGCGCGGGCTGAAGAACGTTGCGACGGTGAGCAACGGCGTCGACATCGAGCGCCTTGAGAAGCTTGCTCCGCCGCCGCTGGAGAAGGATCGGCTGGAGGTGCTCTACCTCGGCAATCACGGGGAGAGCCAGCGCCTGGACGTGCCTATCCGTGCGGCGGCGATCGTGGGGGAGCGTATGCGCCTGACCATGGTGGGGCACGGCGTGAAGCGCGGCGAACTGATCGAGCTGGCCAGTGAACTGAACGCGCCGGTGGAGTTCCACGCGCCCGTGCACGGCCCGGAGATCATGGACTTCTACGGGCGTTCGGACAGCTGCATAGTGTCGCTGCGCGATGACTGGAAGTCCTTCGAGACCACGGTGCCCTCCAAGACGTACGAGGTGCTGTCCATCGGCCGCCACGTCACCGGAATTGTCCGCGGCGAAGCCCGCAAAATCCTCGAGGACGCCGAGGCCGGCCACGTTGTGGACTCGGACCCGGAAGCGCTGGCCGAGCTGTGGCGTCTCCTCGCGGATGACCGCATCCAGCTCCAGGTCAACGGCCACGGACGCCTGTGGGTGAAGAACAATGCGGATGTCTACGCGCTCGGTCAGGCGTATATTGACCTCCTTGCCGAGGTTGTTGGCGGCGGTCCACACCGGTGAACCTGCTGCGCAACATCCAGCTGACCGCAGCTACGGCGGTTCAGCACCTCGACGATGACCCCGTACTCCTCCTGCTCCAGATTTCCCGGCGGCTTCCCGCCCGCATTGTCCAGCGCGCCGTGGATGCCGCCGGCCTGTTCGCCCGTGGACCGCTCGCGACGGCGCTGACTGCGCACCTCCGCGGCGATGCCACCCTCCGCGACAGCATCCTGGACAAGGCGTACGACGACGGCGTCACCGGGCCAACGGCTGCCCGCCTCGCGGACGTTGCACTCGCCGCCAATGACACCCACCGTGCGGACGCCCTGCTGGAGCGCGCAGGCAACGCTCCCGGAACGAGGGCCCGCCGCCGCTGGTATGACGGCGACATGACCGGTGCCGTTGCCGAACTCACCTCCGCGGGCCTGCACCGCAAAGCGCAGAGACTTGAGAGTGAACTGCGGGTCTTCCGCGGTTGGGCGCCCACGCTTGAACCGGTCAGCGGCTACAAGCCCAAACCCGAGACGGTGCTCCACGTTCTCACCAACTCCCTTCCACACACGGGCAGCGGTTATGCGCAGCGCACGCACTCCATCCTGAAGGCGCAGCAGCGGCTCGGCTGGAACGTGCACGCGGCAACGCGGCTGGGCTACCCGGTGCAGGTGGGGAAACTGTTCGCCGAGGATACGGACGTGCTCGACGACGTCACGTACCACCGCCTCATCCCGCAGCGCATGATGCGCGGTTTCGATGCCCGGTTGCAGCAGCAGGCCGAGGAGCTGCTTCGGCTCGCCCAAGAGGTGAGGCCCACCGTCCTTCACGCGACCACGCACTTTGTGAACGCCGTCGTTGTCCGCGAAGTGGCGCGGGTACTCGATATCCCGTGGGTCTACGAGGTGCGCGGCCAGCTGGCCGATACGTGGGCGTCAACGCGCGCGGATACGGCGAAGCAGAGCGAACGCTATACACTCTTCTCTGAACGTGAAGCCGATGCAGTGTGCAGTGCGGCATTGGTAGTGACGTTGGGTGAGGCGATGAAACAGCAGATTCTGGACACTGAGGGTGTCCGCGCTCCGGTGCTGTTGTGCCCCAACGCGGTGGGTGATGACTTCCTGGAGGAGCCGATGGACTCGCGGTCTGCCCGTGCGCTGCTGAACCTGCCCACCGAGGGCGTCTTCGTTGGCACCGTCAGCAGCCTGGTCGAGTACGAGGGGCTGGATACCCTCATTCGTTCCTTCGCCCTCCTGGCTGTGGACCACCCGCACCTGCATTGCCTGATCGTCGGCGACGGCGTTGCGGCGGCGGGCCTGAAGCAGCTCCTCCGTGAGCTGGGAGTCGAATCTCGCGTCACGCTCACCGGACGCGTTCCGCGCGACCAGGCGCACCTATACCACCAGGCGCTGGACGTATTTGTTGTGCCGCGGAAGGATCTTGATGTCACGCGGTCCGTCACCCCGTTGAAACCGGTAGAGGCCATGGCGGCGGCCCGTCCAGTTGTGGTGAGCGACCTCCCGGCGCTGCGCGAGATTGTCGAGGATTCCGTGACCGGCACAGTGGTTCCAGCTGAGGACGCTGAAGCGCTCGCTTCCGCACTGAAGACACTGATGGACGACGACGGCGCCCGCGTCACCGCCGCGGCTGTCGCCCTGGGCGCCGCGGGACGTCAGCTGGTGCTGAAGGAGCGTACCTGGGCGCGCAATGCGTCGGCTGTATTGGATGCCTACGAGGACCTGGGTATTGCAGGCTGATGGCTAAAACCGATTCAATGCCGGCGCTGCCGGAGCCGGCGGAAGTACGATCACTGCCGATTGATACGCGTGGCCTGATTCGTGTTGGTGCGCGGCCCGGGTTCCTGGACTACCTGATTCAGCTGTGGGACCACCGGCAGTTCATTTTCTATGATGCCAAGGCGCGGGTACAGAGCGGCAATCGCCGCGATCGTCTTGGCAGTGCCTGGCTGGTGCTGAATCCAGTTTTCAACGGGCTCACGTTCTTTCTCATTTTCGGGTTGCTTCTCGGTACCGGAAAGGGAATCGAGAACTTCATTGGGTACCTCATCATCGGTGTGTTCATTTTTCAGATGAGTTCACGGGCCATCACCAACGGCGCTCGTTCCATTCAGGGGAACAGAGCGGTTATTCAGGCATTCAACTTCCCTCGGGCAACGCTTCCGGTTGCGGTGAATCTCCGTGAACTGCTGGCCGGAATACCCGTGATCATCTCCATGCTGGTGCTGATCCTGCTGTTTCCGCCGACGGAAGCGGTGACGCCGCTGTGGTTACTCATCATTCCCGCGCTGCTCCTGCAGACGCTGTTCAACCTCGGTGTAGGCCTGATCCTGGCTCGCGTGATCTCCACGGTGAATGACATCACGCACCTGTTGAACTTCGCAATGCGGGTGTGGATGTATGGGTCCGGTGTCTTTTTCTCGTTTGATTCATTCATTGAGCACGAGACCCTACTGGCGATCGTGAAACTGAACCCGCTGTATGTGGTCCTCGATATCATGCGCGACTGCACCCTGTATGCAACGGTCCCCGAATGGCAGTCCTGGGCAGTGCTAACGGTCTGGGGACTAGCGGCCGTAGTTGTGGGCTTCGTCTACTTCTGGAAGGCGGAGGAGTCCTATGGCCGCGAATGACACCGTCATGGGTCGCCAGCCTCGCAAGGCGACCGTTGTTATCGACCGGGTAAGTATGAAGTACCGGGTGCCCTCCACTCAGGCACAGCCCAAGGAAGACAAGCGCGGCGTACGTTTAGTGAAGCGCATCCTCGGTCAAGCTCCTATGGTGTCGGTGCAGGCGCTGAATGAGATGTCACTCGTGGTGGAGCGCGGTGAATCTGTCGGCATTGTTGGCCGCAACGGTTCCGGCAAAAGCACGCTCATGCGCCTCATCAGTGGGCAGAGTGCTCCAACAACTGGAGCGGTCTACGCGTCGAGCATTCCGGTGATGCTGGGCGTGAATGCTGCGCTCGTTCCGGAACTCTCTGGCGATCACAACATCGTTCTCGGTTGCCTCGCCATGGGGATGACGCGTAAAGAAATCGACGCGAAGTTTGACACTATCGTTGAGTTGTCCGGATTGGATAGCTCGATTCATCTGCCCATGAAGTCCTACTCGGCCGGCATGGGATCCAGGCTCCGCTTCGCCATTGCCGCGAGCGTCAACCCAGAGATCCTGCTCATTGATGAAGCGCTCAATACGGGTGACGCGCAGTTCCGTGACCGCAGCAAGCGGCGCATGGACGAGCTGCGGGAACATGCCGGAACAGTTTTCCTGGTCAGCCACAGTCTTGAGACGATTCGCGAGATGTGCTCGCGGGTGATCTGGATCGATAAGGGGGACCTACTCATGGACGGAGACCCGGGGGAAGTCACCAAGTCATATGCGGTGTTCGCCCAACACCTTTCGAAGGGAAACAGCACTCCTGCGGCTGAGATCCGTAGTACAGCGCGAAAAAACCTGATTGCCACCCAGATACTGGAGCGTTCAGCGGGACGGCGTAGCGCATGATATACGGCTTCGAACTAGTATCATCCGCGCGCAAGAGCATCTGGCACCTGCGAAGAGGCGGTTTACGCCAGTTCCGCCGTTTCAGGAGTAGGCAACAGGCAGAGGCCAACTCCGTCCGGTTAGAGAACGTTCTTGGAGCCCAGGGTGGCTGGACAGGCCGCCGAAAGAAGCGCGTTCTACAGTTCGCGCCGGCAACGCTCGTGCAACGGACTCCTCGACGGGACGATCTCACTGTCGCTGTCATCCTCGATGACTTCTCGGCGCTGGCTTTCACTTACGAGTGGAACACAGTAGTTCTCAAGCGCAGCACGTGGCGTCAACAGCTCACAGAAGCTCCTGTGGACTTCTTATTTGTGGAGTCGGCGTGGTCAGGAAACAACGGGGAGTGGAAGTATCAACTCACCGGCACGTCAGGTCCCAAGCCGGAATTCCTTGCCCTGATGTCCTGGTGTCGTGAAAACTCGATTCCAACGGTTCTGTGGAACAAGGAGGATCCGCCGCACTACGAGGACTTTCTGCCTGCTGCTCGAGAGTTCGATGCAGTATTTACCAGCGATGTGAATAGGGTGGCTTCCTACGTGAAGGATCTCGGCCACAATCGAGTTCTCCCACTTTCGTTTGCTGCGCAGCCTGCGATACACAATCCGATTCGACCGCGATATGGCTGGAAGGAGCGAGATATCGCGTTTGCGGGCATGTATTTCGCCCATAAGTATCCTGAGCGTCGTGAGCAGATGGATTTCTTGCTTAGGGGAGCTGCTGACGCTGGGCAACGAATGGATACGGGACTGGAGATTTTCTCGCGTCAGCTCGGCGGTGAAGAGAAATATCAGTTTCCTGCGGGACTTCGAGAGCATGTCGTTGGAACTCTCAGCTACGAGCAGATGCTCACTGCTTACAAGGCTTACAAGGTGTTCCTGAACGTGAACTCCGTAGTCGACTCTCCGAGCATGTGCGCCCGCCGGATCTTCGAGATCACGGCGGCAGGGTCTTCAGTGATCAGTACACCCAGTGCAGCGACGTCGAGCTTTTTCAACGAGGATGAGCTCGTAACGGTGAGTTCCGTGGAAGCCGCCGAGCACATGACCCGGGCCATTGTCCATAGTCCGGAGCTGGGGGATCGTGTGCTTCACAAGGCACAACGAAAGATCTGGGCGGAGCACACGTATGCTCATCGAGCGGAGGCGGTGGTTAGTTCTGTCCTGCCGGACCGCGCTCGAGATCTGAGGCAGCGGAGCGTTTCAGCACTGGTATCAACCATCCGTCCGCATCAGGTGGAGCACGTTTTCAGAACCTTTGGGTCGCAAGTGGGAGTGGATAAGGAGCTCGTACTGCTGACGCATGGTTTTGAGCTTGCCGATAGTGAACTTATGGCGATGCAGGAAAAATACGGCGTCGAGAACATCATTTCGTTATCGAAGGATAAGGACATCAGCCTTGGTCTCTGCTTGAACGACTGCGTACGGGCTTCAAATGGAGAGGTGCTAACCAAGATGGATGACGATGACTTCTACGCTCCGCATTATCTTGAGGACCAACTGAACGCTCTCAATTACTCCGGGGCGGATGTGGTGGGGAAGCAAGCCCACTACATGTACTTGGCCGACCGGAACGCGACCCTGCTGCGTTTCCCGCATAAGGAGCATAGGTTCGCACAGTTCGTAATGGGACCGACTCTGCTGGCAACTAGGAGCGTCTTTATGGAGCATCCGTTCGAAGACCGCTCACGCGGCGAGGACACTGCCTTCCTCAACGCTGTTACTGCCGAAGGCGGGGCAGTGTACTCAGCTGACCGATTCAATTACTTCCAGCACAGACATGGTGCTGGACACACCTGGAATGTCGAATCTGACGAGCTGCTCGCCTCCGCCGAGGTTCAGTTCTTCGGCAAGCCATACGACCACGTCACCGTATAGGGGTAAAAGTGAATTCCATTGAGACAGTCGCAGTCATCGGTCTGGGCTATATCGGGCTGCCAACCGCCGCGATCCTTGCCACGAATGGGTTGAAAGTCGTCGGTGTGGACGTCAATCAAAATACCGTGGAAGCAGTTAACCGTGGCGAGGTGCCATTCGTTGAGCCGGATTTGAGCGTGCACGTCACAGGCGCTGTCGGTCAAGGGAATTTATCTGCGTCAAATGAAACCCCGTCCGCGGAAGCATACATTGTGGCAGTTCCAACTCCGTTCAAGGAAGACAAGAGCGCGGACCTGTCCTATATCGATGCCGCAGCGCGAGGAATTGCACCGCGGTTGAAAGGGGGAGAGCTCGTCATACTCGAATCTACCTCTCCTCCCGGAGCAACGCAGCACCTCGCCGAGTATTTGATTGAATTACGTCCTGACTTGAGCCTTCGTGGGGAAGAGGGGCGTCCTGAGATTCTCTTGGCGCATTGCCCGGAACGAGTACTTCCTGGCCGAGTAATGATTGAACTCGTGACCAATGATCGAATTGTTGGCGGCATCACCCCAGAGGCTGCAAACAGGGCCAAAGAGTTGTATGAAGTGTTCTGTCAAGGAAAAATCCATCTGACAGACGCAGTCACTGCGGAAATGGCCAAGTTGGTCGAGAATTCCTATCGAGATGTGAATATAGCTTTTGCCAACGAATTGTCGATCATCAGTGACAAACTGGGGATTGACGTGTGGGAGCTAATTTCTCTAGCAAATCATCACCCGCGCGTGAACATCTTGCAACCGGGACCCGGAGTCGGAGGGCACTGTATTGCAGTCGACCCGTGGTTCATCGTTGATGCGGTACCAGAGGATGCTCGGATTATACGCGTTGCGCGTGAAGTGAATGATGCTAAACCCGATTGGGTCGTAGATAAGGTCATTAGATCCGTCTCCGACGAAAACGCCGACGCAGCAATCGCAATACTGGGTCTCGCATTCAAAGCGAACATCGATGACTTGCGAGAATCGCCCGCCGTCGCTATCGCGGAACGACTTGCCGTTCGTCTTCCGCACAGACGGTTCAATGTGGTTGAGCCTCACATTTCGGAATTACCCGAGCGCTTGCGTAAGTTTGGGAATCTTCATTTGGTTCCGCTCAAGCTGGCCATCGAAAAGTCGGGAATAGTCCTCATTCTCGTGGACCACGATTCGACGAAAGATCTTTCGGCTATATCGCTTGAAGGCCGAGTAGTCATCGACACTCGCGGAGTTCTCTCAAGATGAGCCAACAGACTAGACCGGGAATGCTGAATATTAGCAGCGATGCCATGTTTGACACAGCCGTTCAATTTAGCTGCCCAGCAGTCGTTATATCGACAGAATCGCTTACAGAGCTGACTTTATCTTACTTGATCGGAGATGTATTCCTAGTAAAAAATATTGAAGAACACACTAACCTTCCTCGGATGGCGGCCGATCCGGTATATGTAGTAACAACGAGTGGAGTATCAGCTTTTACGGAGATCTTCGAATCGGGCGTAACGCCGCCGTCAATCATTTGGGATCTCTCTCAGTCGTTCACCGAGACACTTCAAGCTATCCCAGAGGTTGCGGTAGCGAATCAACACGCGGTGGTAGGCATAGTTGTCTCGTCGGCGGCAGCAGTCGTTACCGAGAGGTGCGAGAGTAAGAAGGTTCTAGATTATAGAAGCTTTGAAAGCGGAATGTCAGCTGCAGTCTTAATTCAAAACCAGACTGCGGCGAATCATCTGGGGGGCCAGAGCCTCGTGACGAGTGCTGAAGTAGCGCTACTTCGGCGCAAGCATTTGGATCTGCTGGAATCGCTTGCCGCATTCCGGTACGTATCTCCCAGAAGCAGCGCCGGTAAAAGCGTAGAAACACAGCGTGACTTGAAAATAGAGGAACTGCAGCGGCGGTACTCCGCTCTTGAGAAGAAGTACAACGCGCTCGCCTCTTCTAAGCTGGGTAGATTGACGCTCAGTGTATGGAGGAGGAAGGGTGTTTCACATTCGTTCAAACTCGTAGGAAGCGACCGGAGTTGAAAAACGATTCGCTCAACAGCACATACAAGCGCGGTGTCGGGTTCGGCTCGAACATGTTGTCAGACGATGAGCTGCGTCTAGGAGAGATCGAAGCTCTGCGCACAGACATTTTCCGCAGCGAGACCCGGGAGGCACTTGGTTCTCTCCGTGGGTGCGAGCAACACGGTATCAGTGTGATCGTGGCCGCTTACCGCTCACGGCTGAAGATAAGCAGATGCATGGAATCGCTCCTTCATCAAGATCTTAATGCCGAGTTTTACGAGATCATCGTGGTTTTGAACGGACCTGACGACGGAACCCTACATCTGATCGATTCGATTCGCGGTCTGAACTCAGGTCACTCGATACGTATAGTGCAACAGGTAGAATCGGGAGCGGGTGCAGCCCGCAACGCGGGTCTCAGCGTAGCCAGGTTCAGCTACGTCACATTCGTGGACGATGACGACTGGGTCGGCACTTCTTTCCTGTCTTCACTATTGGCTTGCGCGCGACCGGACACGGTTGCTATCGCTCCGATTATAAATGTTTCCTCTGAGGGAGAAGAAGACGCCGAATCCAGTCTCAATCTGCAAATATCTTCGCGATATGGCGAGCGATTCAAGTTCGCAGAGGCTCCGGGCCTCCTGGGATTCAACGCGTGCAAATTGATACCGACCGCTATCGCGCGAGCTCATCGGTACGCCGAGCATCTTCGCAGTGGCGAGGACGTATGTTACATGGCACGGGTCGCGTCTGCTCATATGCTCAATGCGGTTGTTGGCACCTTATCTGCGGGAGGTTCCTATTATCGTGTTCTAACCCAAGGGTCGATCTCTAGGCGGAAGCATGATTTTGATTTCGCCGTTTTGCAGAGATTAGAGGTAATTGCGGAGCTAGAGAAGTACCGGTCTTGGAAGAACACGGAGGCCGATACTTCTATTGCTTCGCTAATAAGGTCGCAAGCAAACTTCGTCAGAAATTACCTTTCTGATTCTCCGGAAGATCGCAGTATGGTCGTAAAGGCGATCGATGAAGCGGGAGTTCGCGACTTTCCTTGGCGTATAGTCAACGCGGGAATGGCAAGAGATTTGGTAGTGAGCTATTGTTTCGCACCATATTCGGACACTAGCGCGGTAGTTGCCTCTAAGGCCGTCGTTGAACGAGGCAAGGTAGTCGATGTCATTTATAATCGAATGGATGACGCCCGCAAGCGCGATAGCAACCTCGAGTTGATTGCTAATAAGTACATTGCTAGTGCAACCGAAATCGAGTCGCAAGCATCGTTCGCTGGATGGTCCCGCATATCGGACTTTGTTCGGCGAGGTATCGCCGTGGCTGAACGAAAGAATGCGCAAGCGGGAGGCTACGAATCCGTCTATAGCAGAGTTTTATGGGCCGGATCTCATTATCTAGCAGCGCTATATAAGCTTCGCCATCCAGCTGTGAATTGGGTGGCGGAGTTTTCGGACCCGCTCAGTACTGATGCTGAGGGGTCAAGAAGGCCTGGTGATCTCGGCCGAGACGCATTGTTTGAAGTGTACCAGCAGGCCGTAATTTCAGCAGGCTATAAAATACTCAGTACGAACAGCCTTTTCTCCTGGTGCGAATATCTTACTTATATATTTGCTGACGAAATTATCTTCACGAATACATCACAGTTAGATTACATGGTTTCTCAGATCGAAGACCTGGGACTTCGTCAGAAAGTTGGAGAAAAAGCTAGGGTTCGTCCGCATCCGGTACCGCCTGCATGGAGTTATGATGCAATTCAGAGTAGTTACCCACTCTCTCAAGAGTATTTTAATATCGGCTACTTCGGTGCATTCTACAACAATCGCGGCCTTACGGACGTTCTAGAAGGTCTTGTTGGACTACCTGTCAACCTACGCAAATCTGTTCGATTACACGTATTCACGAATCGCCCGGAAGAGTTTCGGGCAGAGATTCTCGAGACCGGTCTCGTTGGAGTGGTAGTCGCGAACAGCTATGTCCCGTATCTTGAGTTTCTGAATTTGACCAAGCGCTTCAATCTTTTAGCCGTTAACGACGTAATGCGAAGTTCCCGTATGGCGACGAATCCGTTTTTACCTTCGAAGTATTCGGATTATCTGGGTTCTGGGACGGAGATCTGGGGCATCGTCGATGAGGGAAGTCCACTTGATCGCGCTGAACTGAGCTATCGCTCGGCTGTAGGAGATGCGAGTGAAGCTTCATCGACCATGATGAAAGCACTTGCTGATTGGAATATGCACTTCTAGCTCATGCAATCATGGTCTGCCGGCAACCGGCTCGAGGGCAAACGATTGCCCTCGAGTGACGGCCGCGGCCTCATGCTAGGCATTGTGCCGTTATTCAATGTATAACCAGAGGTTCTGATTTATTTCCGGTCGCACACGGCGAAGCATCCATATTCACATTCGCTAGAGACACGTGATCAACTAGCCAGGCTCGGATGGTAACGGCTGAGGAAGGCTCGCACCGATTTAAATTCTTCCCAATCTTTTTCGGTGTACGGTATGACCTTGGCATCCGACAATCGGGAGTAAAGGGCAGCTCGAAGCGGTTCCGGAAATGAGTGATAGAGGGTCGTGTTGGCCCGCTCATAGAAGGTTAAGTCGAGTTCCTTCGCAATCCGGAACACCTCGTCTGGGATGTCGGATAGTAGCTCTCGAACCACGGATTCCTTCGCGTACTTTGCTGCGTACAGGGCTAGGAAATCGAGGGCGAAAACTTCGCCGTACTTGAAGTGTGGGAGGGAGGGTTTGAGGACTTCAGGTAGCGCGATGTGCAGTCCAAATCGCTCAGACACGATTTGAGCAAGAACCTGCTTCCGGTGAAGCTTCTCCTCGCCAGGGCTGGCTAATGACGTTAGAGAGGCTGCAATACGTGCGGGTCTGTAGTGCGAAAGCACGATCAGCGTACCAATTTCCGTCAATCCTATGACGTAAGGGGCGTTTGTAAACCTGGCGGCGTGGAATGGCGGGAACGTGCCTACATACGCGGCCCGCGGGTTTCGCCGCATATTGTCGGATCCGGCTTCCAGAATACTTCCGAAGCTTTGGTATTCAGCCGGTATGACGCCTGTTGAGAGTAAACTTCCGAGCCCCATGAACGACCAAGAGTTGCGTTGCAATTTCGTATCCAAGAGATTCGTAGAAACAATCACAGTATCGAATGTCTCGAAGAACTCACGTTCGCGCGAAAATCGCCCGCCAAAGTCGAGAGACACCAATTGTGTCTCCCTTGGCATCAGCGATAGGGCAGCCAATGAATCGAATCCCCCGCTGAAGTTCAGAACGTGACCGGAACGCTTCTTCGGGTACGCAGGCGTTGGATTCTCCGAGATCTGGAGTTCAGCTCCGGTGAACCCTCGCACGGCAGCCACTACGTCAGGCGACGCCTCGAGATCGATGCTGACATTTGAGAACGCCTTCCCGCACAGGGTCGATAGCGCGAGAGCAACGCTATCATTTGTTGGGTTTACAGGCTCACTGAAGTCAAACCACAGGTGATGCTCTTGCAGGACCTCCCCGTCGTTGAAAGTGACGTCGAGGTCGACGCGTGAAGGAGCGATCGTAATATCTTCAAAAGCGATCTTGCTTCGAAGACTAGTATTGGGGGACATCCCACAATTCTACTAGAACACCGATATCGATGAGATACCAGGCATCGCTAGATGAAGAAGAGTTGACTCTAAAGATCAGGTGAAACGTTCCGTGAGGATCCGCTCCACCTCCGGCAGTCGCTCCCCCTCAGAACGGGCTTCACTCCGTTTCCAGTCTTTCTCAAAGTCTTTCAAAATCTCGCAGCACTTGGTATGACGGCTAAGTTATTCACTTGCCGATTCTCCGCATATGTGATGGATGTTCGAAGTGACGTTGTGACTGAGGGCACAACGTATTCAGACTTGGATCCCAAATAACCTAGCAAGCGCGTCAAGACTCCTTGGGGCAGCGAGTCCGTCACCGTATGGATTCACTGCGTTCGCCATGGAGTCGAAGTGCTCCTGATTGTTCAGGAGTCTATCAACCTCCATTACGATGCGATTCTCATCCGTCCCAATGAGTGTCACAGTGCCGGCGACAACCGCCTCGGGTCGTTCCGTGTTATCGCGCATCACCAGAACTGGCTTGCCGAGGCTCGGAGCTTCTTCTTGTACCCCGCCCGAGTCCGTAAGGACAACGTGCGCGAGTGAAAGCAAACGGGTGAATTCGCCATATGCCAGTGGTTCGGTGACCAGGACGTTTGTCTTTCCCTCAAGCGCCGGAAGCACGGCTTCTCGCACTACAGGGTTCTTGTGCGCCGGAAGAACGATCGTTAGCTCCGGTTCCGCGTCGGCAATCCTTGCCAGCGCCCGTCCCACGCCTCGCATCGCGTCGCCCTGATTTTCTCGACGGTGCGTCGTTACGAGGAGGACGCGCCTACCGGACGCCGCCAGCTCCTCCAGCCGCTCATCAGAGAACGGAACCTTCTTCTCGACCGTTGCTAGGAGCGCGTCGATGACCGTGTTACCGGTGACAACAATGTCCGACTCGCGAACGTTCTCTGCGAGCAGGTTGGCTTTGCTGGTTTGGGTGGGCGCGAGGTGAAGGCTCGCAATTTGCGAAGTGATCTTTCGGTTGGCTTCTTCAGGGAACGGCGAGAACAGGTCTCCGGAGCGTAGGCCCGCCTCGACGTGAATCACGGGAATGCTGTGATAAAAAGCAGCAATCGCCGCGGCGGTGGAAGTGGTGGTATCGCCCTGAACAATCACTGCGTCCGGCTTGGAAGATTCGAACAGCTTGTCCAAGCCGTCGATGGTCTTGGTCATTATCGAGTTGAGCGTCTGGCGCTGCTCAAGGATGTTGAGATCGTGATCCGGGAAGATTCCGAACAGCTCGTTCACCTGATCGAGCATGGCCCTGTGCTGGCCTGTCACCGTAACTACGCAGTCGAAGTGCTCTGAATCTTTGAGCGCTTCAATGATGGGAGCCATCTTGATGGCCTCCGGGCGGGTGCCGTAAACAGGCATGATGACAGGCACAAGTGTCCCCTAGCTTCTTGGAAGTTTGACCGTTCTACCTTAGCCCAGTAGCACAAGCGCAAGAATTAGGGCCGGAATTGCGACTATTACCAGAACGGTGAGCGCAAGAGCCACGGCGCGTTTTCTACGGTACACCGGTGATTGTGGGTGCATTGGCGGGAGCTCCGTGGCCGAGAAATCGGTCTCCTGAGGCTGGGACTCTTCCGGCCGCCGTCGTCGTTCTTGAAGTGGGGGAGCTGCGGCTCTCCGCCTGCCTGGAGCACCCGGCTTCATGTGCCGTGCTGCCGGTAGGTGCGACTCGTAATCGACCAAGCCCCCGCACCTCCATACTTCCCCGCCACCAACAGATTCCGTACCACTATAGTGCGCAGACTGATGATTCGAAGCGCTCGCTATCCACAGCGCACACCGCGATGTCGCCCGTGCCCAGTACCGTGGAACCATGCCACTCACAGTCGCCCAACTGAGCGAGTCTGACCTGCTCGAGCGCATCTTTCCCCGCCTTCGTTCCGGTCTTCCCGAGCCGGAAGGCGTTCTGGTTGGCCCCGGTGATGACGCCGCGGTGCTCGCCGTCCCGGACGGGCGGGTTGTGGTGTCCATTGACACCCAGGTACAGGACATGGACTTCCGGCTGCAGTGGCCCAATGGTTACCGAACCACGGGGTTCGACGTTGGGTGGAAGGCTGCCGCCCAGAATCTGAGCGACATCAATGCCATGGGTGGGCGGGCAAACTCGCTTGCCGTCAGTCTCACCCTCCCCGGCAGCACCGAGGTGCAGTGGGTCGAGGACTTCGCGGACGGATTGGCCGCCGCCATCCGGCAGCTCGGCGCGTCCGGGTGTTCGGTTATCGGGGGAGACCTCGGCGCCGGTGCGCAGATCGCGGTGACCGCCGCCGTCACCGGGTCGCTCGAGGGCCGCTCGCCGGTGCTGCGCTCGAGAGCCCAACCCGGCGACGTCGTCGTACTCGCAGGAACCGTGGGTCGTGCGGCCGCTGGACTCGCGCTGCTCGAGTCCTCCCACGCGTACGGTTCGCTTGAAGCAGAACACTTGAACCTTGTGCGAAACCAATGCCGTCCGCTGCCGCCGCTGGCAGCTGGTCCGGCCGCAGCGGAGGCCGGTGCGACAGCGATGCTGGACATCTCTGACGGTCTGGTCAAAGACGCGCAACGGCTTGCTTCCGCCAGCAACGTGCGGATTGACTTCGATCCTGGTGCGCTCAAGAAGCTGGCGGAACCGCTGTGGTCCGCTGGCGAGATGCTCGGGGTAGACCCCATGGAGTGGGTGCTGGGAGGCGGCGAGGATCACGGTTTGCTGGCCACCGTTAACCCGATCGTTATGCCGCTGCCCGGCTTCACTGCGGTAGGCTCGGTGGAGGCCGGGTCCAATGGAGTGACCATCGGGTCGCAGTCGCCAGCCAACGTGGGATGGGATCACTTTGCAGACTAAAATCACCGCTAACGCGACAGCGATGAAGCGATGGTTAAGCAAGGCTGAAGAGTCCCTCGGTAACCACAGTGACCGCCTGAACGCCATCAACATTTTTCCCGTAGCCGATGGCGATACGGGCACAAACCTTTACCTCACCGTCCGCGCCGCCGCACAGGCTGTACACGACCTCGAGACCCATGACCTCGGAGACCTCCTGAAGGTTGCAGGCCAGGCCGCCATGGAAGACGCCCGCGGCAACTCCGGAACTCTCTTCGCGGTATTCCTCGCCGCAATCTCCGAACCACTTCACGGCGCACAGCGTCTCTCCGGCCCGCTACTTGCGGCCGCACTGAACCGCGCGCAGATCCGCAGCTGGTCCGCCCTCAGCGACCCTGTCCCCGGCACTATGCTTTCCGTCCTCGAAGCCGCTGCGCTCGGCGCCGCAACCGTTGATCAGGCGCATAACGGAGATGACAGCAACCACGCCCTCGCCATGACCCTGCAAGGCGCCGTTGAAGCCGCCCTCGAAGCCGTTATCCACACCGAAAGCCAGCTGGGCGCCCTCACCGAAGCGCAGGTAGTCGACGCCGGGGGAGTGGGCTTCCTGCTGATCATGGACGCACTCCGCGCCGCCTCGCTCGGTGAGGAACTGCAGGACGAGCTGCTGGACGGCCTTCACGGCTACGACGTGCAGGCACCCCACATCTACAACGGCATGCCGGCCGAAGGCGTTGAGGTGATGTGCACCATCAACCTCAGCCCCCTCGACGCCGCGACCCTCCGCCTCCACCTGGACGAAGTGGGGGACTCGGTAATCATGAGCGCTGTCACCGAGGTCGAGGAAGGCTACCGCTGGCGCGTCCACGTTCACGTTCCCGAAGCAGCGTCAGCGCTCAAATTCATTGAAGAAGCCGGCCAGCCCAGTCACGTCTCGGTGACCGAACTGGCCGGGGTCGGCACCGTCGTAGTACAGGACGGCTCCCTGTAACGAAGTGTTTGGTGTCCCGTCATGGCGGCGCTCTATAACAACCGTGCGGCCGCTAGGCTGGAACAGCTGAATCCAGCCGATGCCTTGGAGATGAATGTCCCACCCACCTGTTGAACCCAGTAACTTGCCGCCTGAGCAGAAGCCGCAGGCCCAGCGTCCTGGCGCCGGGAGCCGCCGGGGGCGAATGATCATCGGCGGGTCCGCGGCACTTGCGCTCGTGGCCGGCACGTTCATCGGCGTTTCCGTCTTCGCAGACGACCGCACACCCGGCACAAACGCTGCAGAGACCTCCACTTCTTCTCCCTCGACGCAGCCGCCCAGGACGCCTTCTCCTTCCCCGGCCACCACCGTGCCGACGCCATCACCGAAAAAGCCGACGCCCTCACCGACGGAAGAGCCGCTGCCGCCGGCGCCCACCGTCTTTTACCAGCAGATCGGCCCACCTGCAGGGTCCCCGCTCGTGGCGGTGGAACCGATGACCGTTGCCGTCAGCAATGACAAGACCGGAACACTCCTCCCCGCAGGCCTCGTGGGGCTCTCCCTGGAAGCAACCGATCTGGCGAACCCTCAGCTTTCCGGCAGCAACCCGGAGATGGTGGCGAGCCTGCGCGGCCTCGGTCAACCGATGCTCCGCTTCGGAGGCAACGCCGTCGACCGCCGCTTCTTCTGGACCTCCACCGGTGAGCCGATCCCCGGCAACCTGTCCGGGGACAAAGCGCACCCGGTGCGCGCAGCCGGCCCAGCAGACCTGGACCGGATCAACACCCTTCTTACCGCTGCTGATGCAACCATCAGCCTGACCGTGGACCTTGCCCACTTCGATCCCGCCCGCGCTGCAGACATGGCAAAGCACGCTTCAAGGATTTTCGGTGACCGACTGGTGGGCATCACCGTAGGCAACGAGCCCAATGGTTACCCAAAGACAGGCTTGCGTCCGGACGACTGGTGGATCGAGGACTACCTGATCGAGCTGAAGCAGTACGCGGATGCGATGTACCAGGTGGCGCCTAACGTCCCGATCGTGGGACCGGGAACGTATTCGGAATCCTGGTGGGCACCGTTCGCCCAGGCTGACCTGCCGCAGGAAAAGATCCTGTCCTTCCACCACTACCCACTGTCTCAGTGCGACGGCACGCAGGACCCGCTCGGCGAGCCCATCATGGAAAATCTGATGGCCTACCCCATTCACGAACGCGCCCAGGACTACCGTCAGAAGGGCTTGGCCCCAGCTGTCGCGGCAGGGATCAGCACCTGGATTCCCGAAACCGGCATCTCCGCCTGCCCCGGGTCCAACGAGACCACCGAGACGCACGCCTCCGCTCTCTGGACCATCGATTACGCCCTCAGCGCCGCCAAACTCGGCGTACCCCGATTGAGTTTCCACAGCTCGCTCATCACCTGTCAGGGAGGGCCACCGATGTCTTCCATTTGCGCAGGCGGAGCTTACCTCCAGCCGAACGGGGTCATCCAGGAACGAGCAAACTGGTACGGGCAATCGCTAGTAGCGGAACTTCCCACCGGGCAGTTCCTAGAGTCCACGCAGAAAGGCGGCGGACTCGCCTACAGCTACGCGGTCACACACGAAGACGGAAGCATGAGCGTCATCCTGATCAATCAGAACAACCCGCAGACGGCCGCCCAGACTGACGTGACAATCACACTGCCCGACGGGGCACGGACCGGCGTGATGACCCAACTGACCGGGCCGGCCTACGGCGCCCAAGACTCAACGCTGATCGACGGCCGGGCGGAGCCTCCCATACCGGCATCGGAGCGGCCATCCATCCCCGGATTTGTGCCTGGCAGCGAGAAGGTGGCGCTGCCCGTCACCGCGGGAACGGCTACCGTGTTCACCTTCACCTTCTGAGGTCGATCCCCGCCGGAACTCCCTCAAACCCGCTCCGCACTGAGAAATGATGGATTGTAGGTGGTAGGGGAGGGGTTCCTGACTTACCAGCTGCGTGACGGCTGGTAGCTTCCGGGGCTTGCTGGTCTATGCGGAGACGTGTCGGGGCTCGCCTTCCCTGCCACTGACCTCTGGCGACCGGGTTGGACGGGATGCGACTTGAGGGAGCACCGCTCTAAATAGTGCAGGTCAAAACGGAATAGGGCCGGTGAGGGCGATCTTCGGGACACAGGCGCTGGCATTTTCAGGTCGATTCCCCTGGTCAGGCGTCACAATCCGCGATACCGAGACACTTACTAAGTGGAGGTGCGTAGTGAGCTCACGTGAGGCGCAAGCATTAGTGGTGATTGACGAAGAGCTGGTAAAAGGGCTGGCCCGAGGGGACCAAACCGCATTTGCCGAACTGTTCGACAGACACTCGGGCACCGTGTATCGATATGCCTGGGGTTTAGCCGAGTCCCGCGATGAGGTACCCGATATCGTGCAAGAAACCTTCCTGGTCCTCTGGCGTCGGCGCAAAGAGGTCCAACTGGCCGAACGCACAGTTTTGCCTTGGTTGCTTCTGTGCTGCCGCAATACCGCCTATAACCTCAACCGTGCCCGCCGTCGCTCCCAAACCGCGGAACTCACCGAACCTTCGCCGGGCACACTGGCTTGGCATAGACGAGCCGAGCAAGAACGGGCAATCGAAGAACTGACCTGGGTCCGCGAGGAAATCGCAGGACTGCCGGCAACCGAACGCCAACTGTGCGAGCTGTGTCTAGTCGAAGGACGCAGTTACGAAGATGCCGCCGCCACCTTGGGCATCAGCCAATCCACCGCCCGTAAACGCATCGAACGTGCACGCCGGAAACTACGCGCCGCCAAACAAACCAACCTGTAAGGGAGTACACAATGCCTATCACCTATGGCCCACCCTCAAACGGGCAAGTACTAGAGGAACTTCAGCCCGTACGCGCCGCTGTGCTTCGCCAAGTTGCTCGCCGTAGAACCGTGAAGCGTGCCTCCCTGACCGCAGCGGTGACCGTCGCGCTGTCTCTGGGAGGGGTTTCCGTCGCCATTGGTATCAATCCGAATGAACTGAGCAACGCCGAATTTCTCACGAAGCCACAGTATGTGCAGCAATTCGCTGCATGCATGGAGGCCCGGGGCTGGGAACCGATTCCAGGAAGCAATGACCCGCAAGCTTCACCGGACGTGCCAGCCGTGCACTTCTTATTTCGAGGAGAAGTTAGCGCCGACATTGGAGCCGATGTAGAGGACTGCCGGGCGACTATTTCGAAGCAAGTAGGGGAGTGGATCGTCCCGGGCATGTGACTGGAGATTCTTACAAGCTAGACGGTGCGGACGTTTTCAGCGAACGGGAAGGTCCGCACCGTCTGATAGACGATGGTCTGTGAGAAACTGCCGGAGATGAGGTAGCGAAAGGACGTTGCTGTGGGTGCGATCCGAGTTGGCGGATACCAGGCTGATCTCGTGTTTAACATGCCGGACAACCTGACGCGGAGCATGCAAGCGGTGATCATCATGACCTTTCGCACAGGCAAAGGCCTGTTCTTCAGATCGGCAGGTGAGGTCGAAGGGCGAACTACCGCCATGAACGTCTGGCTGGCACCCACACAGGCTATCCGCTTCGAATACGAGGCAGACGAGGTGCCGGAGGCGCATGCGGAACTGACGAAGGTTCTGCTCAAGTCGGTTGACGCCACAGGCGGCGTCATCCTGCCAGCCTCAGGAGATTTCGATACAACTGATAAGAACCCGGAGCAACAAAGCTGACTCTTCTCTGCCTCAAACAATTCAGCTCCCTTCCGATTCCGCAATACGGCCAGGGACAACGTCATCCACTAGCGAGGACCCCATCGTCTTCTTTCTCAGCGCGAACGCGGCGGGAACGACCGCGAGGGAGGCAAGAAGTCCAAATAACATCGCGGGACCACCGACGGATGCGACGGATCCGGCGTGCACGCAGACACCTGCGAAGATCATTGCCATGAAAAGGAGAGAAGCTGCTACGACGTTGGCCCACCGCGGTGAGCGACTGGTCAAAGTGTCGCCCGCCTCCGCGGCCGAAAGTAACTGCCAAGCTGCCAGCAACGCCACCTCGAAAGATCCGATCGCAATCACGATCGCCACGACGTACGGGGGTGCCAGGTACGCGACCTCGGGGTAGTCGTTTGCATAGTTAGCAGCGATCCGAGGAATCACCACAATCTGAACAAGCATGGCCAAAAAAGCGATCGCACCGATGACAATGCGTAGGCGCGGAACGTGCTCCCTGATCATGATGCGATCATCGGCTTACCCGCGTTGGCTGTCAACCATGCTCCCCGAACTCCGGACTGTGATAGACATGCCACTCACGCGCTCGTCCGCAGTTCCGGGGTTCCTCAGTTACTCCCAGCAAAGGCAGAACGGGTGACCTGCGGGATCGGCATAAACCTGGAAGCCCTCCGGCGCCGCAAGGTTCTCCGCAGGCTGCAGCAGACGCGCGCCCAGTGACATCGCCTTCTCATGGGCCGCCTGGAAATTGTCCACGTGAAGGTCCACATGCAGCTGCTGCGGAGTGCCCGCAGGCCACTCCGGCGCAACATGATCCGGCGCCAACTGCACCGCGTACCGCTTCTCCCCATCAACCCAAATGGAATGCCAATCATCGTCAGCCTCCACCGTGCCATCGAGAAGGCCCGCCCAAAATGCGCTCTCGGCGTCCATGTCCGCCGCATCAAAAACAGTGGTCTGTCGGGTGATCTTCATGACGCCATCGTTCCACGGCCCAATTCACGCGGGAACCTCCCGCCGCCGGATTTTCCCCCGGCCGTATGTGACGAATCGCGGTGGGATAGTCTCTGTTGAGCGCTGATCGGAAGGCAGGGATGGATACGGAAGCCAGGGCCGCATCGACACGAACCGCGAGGTTCGGCTTCGCCTTCATCGGCGTCCTCCTCATCGCGGTCAACCTGCGTGTCTCCTTCGTCAGCGTGGGCCCGGTACTCGACAACATCAGCAGCGACCTGGAACTCACCAGCGCCGCCGCCGGATTTCTCACCGGGCTGCCGCTGATTGCCTTCGCCGTCTTCTCCCCGGTGGCTCCGGCATTCGCCTCCCGCGTTGGCCTCGACCGCGCGCTGTGGTTCTCGCTGCTGATCCTTGCCGCGGGCATCATTCTCCGCTCACTACCCGTACTAGGCCTCATCTGGGTGGGCACCGCGCTGATCGGCACGGCCATCGCATTCCTTAACGTCCTCGTGCCCTCCCTCGTGAAACGCGACTTCCCCAACCGGGTCAGCCAGGTCACCGGCAGTTACACCGCCACCCAGGCGGCCTTCGCGGCTCTGGGGGCCGCCGTCGTCGTACCCGTGGCGCAAACCTCGCCGGCGGGATGGCGGCTGGCGCTCGGAATCTGGGCGGGCCTGGCGCTCATCGCCCTGGCGGTCCTGTTGCCATGGCTGCGACGGCATGCCGCGAACAGGTCAACGCAGCGGCAGGCCGATGCCGCCTACCGATCGCCGTGGAAATCCGCACTCGGCTGGCAGGTCACCCTGTTCATGGGCCTGCAGTCCATCGCGTTCTACGTGCTGATGGCGTGGCTGCCCACCATCGAACAAAGCCGCGGGGTCTCCGCGACCACCGCCGGAGTGCATCTCTCGGTCTTCCTGCTGGTCAGTGTCTTCGCCAGCCTCGGCGCGGGCGCCCTCCTGCACCGTGGCTCGGACCAGCGGCTCATCGCCGTCGTCACCAGCGCGCTCACCTTCGTGACCTTCGCCGGGCTTGCCCTTGCACCGGCCCTGACGCTGCTCTGGGTGCTCGCGGGCGCCGTGGGGTGTGGCTTCCTGATCGTCATCGCACTCTCGCTGTTCAGCCTCCGCACGGTGAACTACCCGCAGGCGGCGGCGCTCTCCGGCATGGCGCAGTCAGTGGGCTACGCGCTCGGCGCTGCCGGGCCGGTGCTGTTCGGCGCGCTGCGCGACCTCAGCGGGGACTGGACGCTGCCGCTGCTGACCACGGCGGGGATCATGATCGCCCTCTGCGTTGCGGCGTGGCTCGCAGGGCGCAACCGGGTGATCGGCGCGTAGCTCAGGCGATATCGGCCAGGTCCGGCTCGTTCGCGGCCATGGCACTGACCAGCAGGCCATCACGGGTGGAGTTGATGACATTCATCAGCGCCGTGCGCAGTTCCTCTTCGGCGAGCCTGTCGCCGCCAACCGGCGCCCCTTCGCCCCGCTGAACCGCTCCCAGAACCTCACGACCGGCTGCCGTGATCGCCACGTACGTCACACGCCGGTCAATCTCGCTCTTGCACCTGCGCACAAGCTCCCGGTTTTCCAGCCGCTCCAACGACTTGCCGATCGTCTGCGCCTGCACCCTCACAACCTCAGCGAGCTCCACCTGGCTGATGGTCTCCATCGAAGCGAGAACCTTCAGAATGGTGACCCCGGAATGGGTGACTCCCAGGCTGCGGAGCCGCTCATTGTCGCGGTTCTCATTCAGCCGCGCGGCCGTGCTCAGCAAGCGGCTCGTGGACCAGTGCGTAGTATCCATGTCATGACCTTCCAGCCCCAGGCGCGCTGATCGACACGAAATGCAGCACGCACAAACGAAAACCGGTGGTACGACACCGGCTTGAGCGCCCAGGAAACCGAAGCGGACATATCACGGAATGCCAGGGGCGCTTGGTGAAGTATCCTATGCGAAGAAAGTTGATGTTTGCACCATTGAAAGGCGGAGGTTGTGGGGGAATCTGTATCCTTCGAAACCGAACCGGGCACCGCGGAACTGGAGTCCACGGACGTCGCTCAGCAGGATGAGCGGTCCCTGCTGGAAGAACTGCAGGACATCATCCTCGGCACCTCCGACATGCAGGAGTTCCTGAACGAGCTCGCCGTCCTGTCAGCCCGCAGCGTCAGCCACTTGGGCGAGGACGTGCTGTGCGGGATCACGCTCCGCCGTCGTCGTCGTGCTGCCACTGTTGCCTGCAACAGTCCTGAGGCAAAAGCTATGGACGAACTTCAGTACGCCTACCAGGAGGGCCCGTGCCTGACTGCGGCGACGGAGCAGCGCACCATTGTTGTGAGCGACTTCCGCACCGACGGACGTTGGCCCGAATACGCCGAGGCAGTTGCCGAGCACGGCATGCGGTCCATCCTTTCCGCGCCATTCACCATCGGGCCGGGTGCCAATGCCGCCCTGAACCTTTATTCCCATGAGACGGACGCGTTCGACGACGGCGCCGTCACTTACGCTCAAAGCTACGCCCGCCAGGCGTCGAAAGGGCTGCAGCTGGCCTTGCGCATGGCCCAGTACAGCGAAGAGGCCCAGAATCGCGGACGCGCCATGGAATCGCGTACCGAGATCGATGTGGCCGTTGGCATTGTCATGGCACAGAACCGGTGCAGCCAGGAGGAGGCCTTCTCCATTCTTCAGCGTGCCTCGACCACACGGAACGTGAAGTTGCGCGTGCTCGCCGCCGAGATGGTGGAGAAGATCTCGGGCACGGCGCCGGAGACCCACTTCGAGGAATGATGGATTCAGAGCTGGCGGTAGCGGCTCCCGAGTGCTGCAGCGCGTCGGGGGAGGAGGGCTGCTGCTGATGAGTTCCCTTACGTCCAGCCGCGTGCCGCTGACCCTGGAGCGCCGCGGGGTTCTGTCCCGGCGCATCCGGATCTTCGTCGCCACGACCATCACCTACAACATCGTCGAAGCGATCGTGGCCATCACTGCCGGAACTGTGGCCTCCTCGAGTGCGCTGATTGCTTTCGGGCTGGATTCGGTCATCGAGGTAACCTCCGCCGCCGCGGTCGCCTGGCAATTCTCCGCCAGGGATCCGGAGACGAGGGAAAAAACCGCACTGCGCTTCATCGCCTTCTCCTTCTTCGGCCTCGCACTGTTTGTCGGGTTCGACGCGGTGCGGGCACTGATCACCGGCGCTGATGCTGACCACTCCGCCGTCGGCATTGTGCTTGCCGCCGTGAGCCTTGCCGTGATGCCGCTGCTGTCCTACCTCCAACGTCGGGCGGGCCGCGAGCTGGGGTCGAAGTCGGCGGTTGCAGACTCGAAACAGACCCTGCTCTGCTCCTACCTCTCCGGGGTCCTCCTGGCTGGACTCCTCCTCAACAGCCTCTTCGGCTGGGCCTGGGCAGACCCGATCGCCGCACTGGTCATCGCCGGTTGGGCTATCAAGGAGGGCCGGGAGGCGTGGAAGGGCGACGCCTGCTGCGCAAACCCCCTCGCGAAGCACGACACCGAGACAACGCCTGATCCCAGCGGCTGCTCCTGCTGCGACTGATACCTTCCCGTGTTCCTGTCCGCAAGTGAAAGATCGGTAATGTCATCCACCCGGCGCGCCATGACGCTGCCCAACAAGATTGCCCTCGGCTTCCTTCTTCTCTCCGCATTGGCCCTCGTGGGCTTCTTCGTGGCCTCAAACGCGAACGACGCGGCCGAACAGGAGGACCTCGCCGCATCCGCGCAGGTGCTCCGCGAGAACAGCCACAGCCTCTCCGCGCCCGAGGACGAAAAGGCGGTGCTGGTCGAGTTCCTGGACTTCGAGTGCGAGGCCTGCGGCGCCGTCTACCCCTTCGTGGAGGAACTCAGGGCGGAGTATGGGGACCAGGTGAGCTTCGTGAGCCGCTATTTCCCCCTGCCCGGGCACCCGAACTCGATGACGGCGGCCGTGGCCGTGGAGGCAGCCGCCCAGCAGGGTGAGTTTGAAGCTATGTATCAGCGGATGTTCGAGACTCAAACCGAGTGGTCCCACAGCGATCAGTCCCAGGCCCCCACCTTCCGCGGCTATGCCGAAAGCCTGGGGCTGGACATGGATGCCTACGATTCCGCGGTGGCGGACCCGGCAACGCAGGCGCGGGTTATGCTCGACAAGATGGACGGAACCGGTCTGGGCGTCAGCGGGACACCCACCTTCTTCCTTGATGGCGAACTGATCGAGCCTGCCACCCAGGAGGAATTCCGGCAGCTCATCGAAGCCGCGATCAGGAGCTGAAAAGGAATCCACCGATGCACAAACCCCTGGCGGCCGCCGCATCCGGCTCGAGCACGGAGCAGAGCGGCTTCCTGCAGGACCGGACCCTGGCCATCATCCTCCTTGCAACCGGCGTGGTGGGATGGATAGCGTCGGCCATCCTGGTGCTCGAACGCCTTGCCGTGTACGAGGACGCCGGTTACGTCACCAGCTGCGACGTCAACCCGTGGGTCTCCTGCGGGCGGGTGTTCCAGACTTGGCAGGCCTCGCTTTTCGGCTTCCCCAACCCGCTGATTGGGATAGTCGCCTTCGCAGTCATCATTACGACGACGGCGGCCCTCCTCGCCGGGGCCCGGCTGGCCCGCTGGTACTGGCTCGGTCTGCAGGCAGGGGTCACCGCAGGTTTTGTGTTTGTCGTCTGGCTCTGGAGTCAGGCCCTTTTCGACATCCACATCCTGTGCATCTACTGCATGGTTGTCTGGGCGGCGATGATCCCGCTGTTCGTCCTGCTCACCATCCGGAATCTTGACCGCGGCGTCCTACCCGCGCCGCGTGGCCTTGTCCGCTTCCTCACCGAATGGGCATGCGCCATAGTGGTCCTGCTCTGGGTGGGAACCGCTGCCTCCGTGTTCTTCAGCTTCCTTCCCGTCTTCACCGGGTGAGGACGGGAAGGAAGCCTCAGCTAAGCCTCTACTTGGCCAGGAAATCGATCAGTGCCCGGTTCCACTCATCGGCATGGCTGACGTTGCAGCCGTGTGGGGCGCCGGCGATAACGTGCAGCTCGCTGTTCGCCAGCGCAGCGTGGGTGCGCTTGCCGGACCCTTCGAACGGAACCGTGCCGTCGCCGTCGCCATGAAGAATCAGCGCGGGCACGCTGACGTTCGGGAGATCTTCCCGGAAGTCGGTTGACCCGAAGGCGGTCATGCAGGCCAGGGCAGCTTTCTTGTCTGATTGCTTGCAAAGGGTGATCGCCTCCTGCCGCTGCTGCTCGGTGACCTTCAGCTCGCCATCGACGGAGAAGAACTCGGTTGTGAACTGGTCATAGAACGCGTCCTCGTCCTTGGTCAGTTCGGCGCTCATCTTCGCGGCCTCCGATTTGGGCAGTGGACCCTCTGGGTTGTCATCCGTTTGCATCATGAAGGGCGGTACGGCTGAAGCGAACACGACGCTGCGCAGCCGCTCCGCGCCGTACTTGGTGAAGTAACGGGCAACCTCGCCGCCTCCCATGGAGAACCCGACCAACGTAACGTCATTCAGGTCCAGTTCCGTCAGGAGTGCGTGGAAATCCTCGGTCAGGGTGTCATAGGTGTAGCCGGTCATCGGCTTGTCGCTGCGGCCGAACCCGCGGCGGTCATAGGTGATAACCCGGTAGCCGGCGCCCTGCAGTGCGCCGACCTGCTCCTTCCAGGATTCACCCGAGAGCGGCCAGCCGTGGATCAGGACAACGGGACGGCCCGAACCGCCGGTGTCGTCAACGTGCAGGTTGGTGTCCTTGAAAAGACCATGGTGTGCGGTAACTTCCGTCATGTCGCTCGCCTTTCTTCGTGGGTACACTGCCTCTGTGACCGCCCGCCGTACGTATTAGTAAGCAGGCTGTCTATGGTTCGGAGTCACCGCCTCGGAGGATTGTCGGTGCCCTCGACTAAGCTCGAATCGTCCGCCCATCCGGGCGGCTTTGCTGACTCGACCCCAGGAAAGGGTTATGGAGAACAGACGTCCGGCTGAACTTGCCACCCCGCTGGACCCGGAAGTTATTGGGAAGCAGGGCGTCAAGGAACTCGGGAACGCCCTGGGTATCCACACCATCGGCCAGCTCCTCAACCACTTCCCACGCGCCTACCTGGACCACCGGGAACCCACCCCCCTGAGCGAGCTTCCATTGGGGGAGGAGGTCACCCTCATCGCCCGGGTGCAGTCCGCCAATGATCGCCGTATGCGCACGCGGAAAGGGATGCTGCTGGAGGTGGTGGTGACGGACGACGACGCCGGCCGCCTCGGCACCATGCACCTCACCTTTTTCAACGGGTATACCGCTAAACGCGAGCTCACCCCGGGGATCCGCGCGGCCTTCACCGGTAAGACCGGCAGCTACCGCGGCCAGCTCACGCTGACCAATCCGCGGTACTCTCTCCTGCACGACGACGGCGCAGCGGACCTTGAACTCCTCAAGCCAACTCCCGTCTATCCCGCGTCCGAGGGGATCGCCAGCGGCTCGATCCAGGAGTACATCGGCAAGGCGCTGGACAGCCTGGTCCACTCCCAGCTGAACGATCCCATTCCCTTCGACATCGCCCGCCGCGACAAGTTCATGAACATCACCCAGGCGTACGAGATGATTCACCGCCCCCGGCAGGTGGAGGACGCCTACCGCGCACAGCACCGCTTCCGCTACCAGGAGGCACTGGTCCTGCAGACGGCACTGGCACGACGCCGGGTCCAGACGCTCGCCGAGGAAGCCACTGCGCGTCCACCCCGCGCCGGCGGGCTACTGGAGCAGTTCGACGCCGCGCTTCCGTTCACCCTCACCGACGGCCAGTTGGTGGTGGGGGAGCAGCTGGCCGGGGATCTCGCCGCGGCGCACCCGATGAACCGTCTGCTGCAGGGCGAGGTGGGCTCCGGTAAAACCCTGGTTGCGCTGCGGGCGATGCTGCAGGTGATCGACGCCGGCGGTCAGGCCGCGCTGCTGGCGCCCACCGAAGTCCTCGCCGCCCAGCACTACCAGTCCATCACCCGCACCCTTGGGCCGCTCGCGGAGGGCGGCATGCTCGGTGGTGCCGCGGACGGAACCAGGGTGGTGCTGCTGACAGGTTCCATGTCCACGGCCCAGCGGCGGCAAGCGATGCTTGATGCCGCATCGGGGGACGCCGGAATTGTGATTGGAACGCACGCGCTGCTATCCGAGAACGTCCAGTTTTTCGACCTGGGGCTGATCGTGGTGGATGAACAGCACCGCTTCGGTGTGGAGCAGCGCGATGCGCTCCGAGCCAAGGCCTCCGCTACACCGCACGTACTGGTGATGACGGCCACGCCTATTCCCCGCACCGTCGCCATGACGGTATTCGGTGACCTCGATGTCTCCACCCTCACCGAGCTCCCCGCAGGGCGGGCACCCATCGCCACCCACGTCGTCGGGCTTTCCGAGAATCCGCGCTGGATTTCGCGGGTGTGGGCGCGTGCGCGGGAAGAGATCGATGCCGGGCGGCAGGTGTACGTGGTGTGTCCGAAGATCGGTGACGCGCAGTCGGATAGTGACAGCCCGGACGCCATCGAGCTCTACGAGGGTCCGCCGGCGAACAAGCAGCAGCTGACGTCCGTCGTCGAACTCTTCGAGTCACTGGCGGAAGTTCCCGCAATGGACGGGATCAGCATGGGCGTTCTCCACGGCCGGCTGGATCCGGTCGAGAAATCGGAAACCATGGCGCGCTTCAATGAGAATGCCGTGAGCCTGTTGGTATCCACAACGGTGATCGAGGTGGGTGTTGACGTGCCCAATGCAACGCTGATGGTGATCATGGACGCGGACCGATTCGGCATTTCGCAGCTGCACCAGTTGCGCGGCAGGATCGGGCGGGGCGGGCACCCGGGAACGTGCCTCCTGGTCACCGGGCTGGAGCCGGAGCATCCCAGCCGGGAGCGGCTGGACGCCGTTGCCTCCACTACGGACGGATTCGAACTTTCCCAGAAGGATCTCGAGTTGCGGAGGGAGGGCGACATCCTGGGCGCTTCCCAGTCAGGTGGCCGCTCCGCCCTGCGTTTCCTGAAGGTGATCCAGCATGCAAGTGTGATCGAGAAGGCCCGGAAGGACGCGCAGCAACTGATCGAAGCGGACCCGGCGCTCACGGAACACCCGGAACTGGAAGAGGCGCTGGATCTTTACCTCAACGAGGAGAAGGAAGCCTTCCTCGAGCGGGGGTGAGTAGGACTCCTAGTACGCGCGTGGCGCCCGTGCTGACGGGAGAAGCCGGAAACGGGACCGCTCCGAGGCTGGTATCAGCGCCGTCAACTCGCGATGGCCGGCCAGGTAGCTCCGGACGACAGGGCAGAACGGCATGATGGAGAGCCGGCGCTTGTGCAGGTTCTCCAGCACGTTACCCACGAGGTAGGTATCCAACCGGGCGTGCCTGAACCGCCGGTCAATCATCGTGTGAAGGAGCCAGACCTGACCGTTGCGTGATTCGTACTGCACGTGGCCGGCATGGTCGCCATCGACATACAGCTCAAAGCGGCTCAGCCGGGCGTTGTCACGGACCGCGGTTCTTAACTGCTGGCTCGACTTCATCATGCCACCACCAGTTCAGGGCGATCAGACTGCACAAGTCGCGGGCAAACTGGAAACTCATCGGGGCAATGCATCGACACCGCATGAGGATCTTGAGTGGTTGTGTGCGCCTGAATGTGCGATTGCAGAACCTCAATCGCCTCGGGGTCGATGTGCATGGCGTCTTGAAGGTCAATACGAACACTCACACCACCGGCAAGTGAACGTGTCCTACGGACTATCGGGAGCAGGGCCTGGACACTATCAATAGTGAGACAGCCGGTAACAGCCATGACCGCCGATGTATCGCTCAGATCGAGACGGACCAGCACCTTGAGCTTGTGGTTCACGAGGGACCTCCACAGAAAAATATCCTGTGGCTCGCTGCTGAACCTGAGTTCAACTGTACAAGATGAACAGCCTGCTGATCAATCTCCTTAGACGATCTAACTATCGAAGTGAGTCTGCACTTCCGCCGAACCGCCGGCGGAAGCAACAACTGCCGCCGCGACCTCGCGCAGCTTGATATTGCGGTGGCTGGAGGCATCCTGGAGAAGCTTGAAGGCGTCCTGCTGGGTGCAGCGGTTCTGGCCCATCAGTATCCCCACCGCAACATCAATAACAGTGCGGGATTCCAGCGCCGCTTTAAGATCGTGATTAATTTCCCGATCGCCCGCAACCTTGACTGCCAGGCTGAGTGCCCGGGACGTGCGCAGCGCATGGGCTTTTGCCGTCCGGATGGCTTCCGCACTGAACCTGTCCGGCGATTCGCTGTACAGGTTCAACGCCGCCTTGGCATCTCCAACCAGGTCAAACGGGACGGCCAGGATAGAGCGCATGCCCTGGCCGGTGATTTCCGCGGCGTACTCCGGCCAACGCAACTCGTGGGTGAGATCCGGGGCATACATAACTTTCTGTTCGCGTGATGCTCGCAAACACGGGCCGTCGTCGTAGCTGTACTGAATCTCGTCCATAGCCCGGCCACGCTCATTGCTGCTGGCAATTGTTGCCGCCCGATTGTGCCGCAGCAGTGTCACTCCGCAGAGCAACTCGCCGTCCTCATCGAGCTGCTCGACCGAGAAGCGGGCGAGCTCGGAGAGGAAGTCGTGGACATCCTTGCTGTCCAGCACGGCATCGACCAGCCGGCCTTCCGGTAAAAGCTCCTGGGACTCTTGATCGGCCATGCGGCCTCAATTCACGTTGCGCCCTGCAATATGCTGGAATACCCCGGACGCCGTGACTACGCAGGCGAGGTGAGACTCAGGCTCACGATCGAAAAGCTGGTGTTGCGACCGATTTCGGCCGTGAGTTAACTCTACCGCGCCGCCGGCATCCGTCGATTGTCTGGGCATTGGAGAGTAGGGTTGAAGATATCGGTTCGACTGCGTCGGCGTCCGTCGTTTGCGGTTGGCCCGATCCAAAGGAAGGTGGGAGCGACACGTCGTGAAATCTGACATCCCGCTCGATGAGTTGTCGCTCACCATGGCTCGGGTGAGCAATCTTCTGCTGACTGAGGAGACCGCAGACCGGGCAATTACCCAGCTGGCGGCTGCAGCTAAGGCGACGCTGTTAGGCGCTCTGGGCGCCGGCATAACCCTCATCGATTCGCGTGGGCGAAAAACCAGCGCAGGCAGCACGGATTCTCAGGTGAGTGTGCTTGACAATCTGCAGTACGAAGCCGGCGAAGGCCCGTGCCTCACTGCGTGGGCGTCCGGGCAGCCGGTCATCATCAACGATCTAGGTGCGGAAACACGCTGGCCGCGCTGGACGGCGTCGGTCTATGCAGAGCCCGTACGGTCGGTCGTGAGTGTCCCCTTGATTTACAATGCTGAACCGCTTGGTGCGCTGAAGGTTTACGCGGCGGATGCGGATGCCTTCGACAAGTACGCGGTGCAAACGCTTGTGCGCTTCGCCGAACCGTCGGCAATCCTCCTTTCACATGTGCAAACCTCGGCGCTTCCAGCCAAGCTGAGCGCCACACTGGTCGAGTCGCTGAGCAGCCGCAATGCCATCAGTGTGGGCAAGGGAATCCTGATGGAACGGCTCAACCTTGACGAAGAGGCGGCCACTGTAGAGATGATTCGTCAATCGCGAACACAGCGCGTGACCCTCCGATCAGTGGCGGAGCGGCTCATCTCGGATCGCCCGGTGAAGCACGCATAAGGCACGCACAATGAATTCCAGATCACCACAGGGGAACAGCGACGCTGGAAATGAGGAGACCCAGCGGCGCCTCATCGGCAAAGCAGTACGCCACTCACGTTTCGCGATCAATGATGTCTGGATGTACTACTTCAGCATCGGCGGAACCGTTGGGGAGTATGAAATAGAAGCCTTCCTGCATGCTTCCTATTCGTTGCCTCCGCTCCAGAGAGACATCCTGGCGCACGCCGTCAACGAAATGATCGACGAAATGGCTCCGCCGCCCCGCGCGCCCTATTGCGACGACATTGCTGAGGAGCGGCACGGGCACGCGGAATCCGGACGCGATTCACGGTCGCAGGGGAGCGCAGGAGAGCAGCACGACGCCTGACGGCGAACGTCAGGCTGCTGGCGAATCAGGCTACGCCCGATTTCAACTCTCGAAGCCGCAGCTCGTCGCAAATTGCCTCGTAGCGCTCCATAGCCCGCAGATTCGGTGATTCGGAGTCGAGTTCCTCGAAGAGGGCATCGGACATCTGCGCCAGTTCAGACTCCGGCACTGCGGAGAGGTCTACTGGAAAGGTGTCATCGGCGGGTGGCGCAATGCCGAAGCCTGCGTAAACATCATTGCTGATCAAGTATTGGAGGTAGGGCTCGAAATCAGAGTCCACATGAGCGTCCATTTAGGTGCACTCCCACAAGGTTGAAAGATCTCGTGGCTCGCTGCTGAACCTTTCGCCAGTTTAGCGGTATGCAGCTGGCTCGCAACACCCGGTACCGGTTCACAAGCCCATAAAAAACTAATAAGCATGCTTCCAATTAGGCGTCTACAGTGTCTAGTCTTGATCCACCGGGACATTTCGGGGGAGTCCTTGAGCCAATCAACTTCAAGGAGACGACATGATCACGCAGGAACACATTGACCGGATTCTCGACGGCAACGGAAACGTGGTTGACCAGGACGGCAACAAGATCGGATCTGCCGGACAGGTCTACGTCGACGACCACACGGGTGAGCCCAGTTGGGTGACAGTGCGCACCGGCCTCTTCGGTACATCCGAGTCATTTGCCCCGCTTCAGGGCGCAAATATGGATGGCGAGGATGTTCGAATTGCCTACACCAAGGATCAGGTAAAGGATGCGCCCAAGGTGGATCCGGACCAGAACCTCAGCGAAGCAGAGGAAGAGGAGCTCTACAGTCACTACGCCCTGACCCGGCCGGGTACCGGCACGGGCAACGGGTACGACGACGGATCGCCTGCCGACCACGGGACGTACGCCGGCACCACCACCGGCTCCGATGACATGGGTGATTCCCGTGCGGGAATTGCCGACGTCGGCGGCCGCGACCGCGACCGGGATCGCGACCCATACGACGCGGACCGGGGTGACCGCACTGTCGGCCATGACACGTCCGGTCCCACCACCGATGACGCCATGACCCGCTCCGAAGAACGACTTCACGTGGGAACCGAAGACCGCGAAACCGGACGTGCGCGCCTTCGCAAGTACGTTGTAACGGAGAACGTGACCGAGACGGTCCCGGTGCAGCGCGAGGAGGTCCGTGTTGAGCGCGAACCCATTACCGATGCCAACCGCGGCGATGCCTACGACGGACCGGACATCAGTGAAGAGGAGCACGAGGTCACCCTTCACGAGGAGCGTCCGGTAGTGGACAAGGAAGCCGTACCGGTGGAACGGGTCCGCCTGGACAAGGAAACAGTGACGGATGAAGAGACCGTCTCTGAAGACGTCCACAAGGAAGAGGTCGAGACAGAAGGAACCGAGCGCCGTCAGCGCGGTTTCTGATCGGAGTCGATGGCATCCATGAAGAAATTACTGCTTCAGGCATTTCGCTGGCTGGGCGCCGGGCTTCGGGAGGAATCCCTTCCGGAAGCCCGCACGGCCCCTGCTGAGGCAACGGATCTCTCTGAACGCGTGCGCCGGCTCAACACAGCACAGCTGTGCAGGGCGTGGCGGGTGAGCTTCCTCGCAGTTATCAGCGCCAAGACAGAGCAGGAGCTGGAGCAGCTGACGCAAAAGCGCAGGTTCTACCTGGAGGAACTGGAGCGTAGGAACCCGCGGGGCTTTGCCTCGTGGTTGAACTCCAACCCGCGTGCGTCAAGCGATCCGGAGCCGTATCTGCTTGATGACGCGAACGGACGGCAGGGCGCCCAGTAGCTCTTTGTTGAAGGTTAGGCCTCGTTCGCTGGGACTGCCGTGACCACCACGTTCTTGCCCCAGGGGTCTTCTGTGTAGCAGCTGATGAGTACCAGGCGGTTGGGCACGATGTCCCAAATGTCGCTGTCCTTCAGGGTGTCCTTGTCATGGGTGGTGATGGAGTCGACCTCGTACCGCTGCTCACCGGACTCGGTGTGCAGGATGACCTCATCTCCCACCTCGGTGTCCGTGCTGAGGTGGTTGAACGGTGCTTCGCGGTCTTCCCAGCTATGCCCGGTGATGTAGGTGGTGTCTTTCGAGCCGCTGCCGGGCATCCCGTAGTTGGTCAGCCAATACCCGTCCAGGGTGAACGGCGGAACCAGGGACTGCGACGCTTGGTCCTGTGGCGTGGGCGTCAGCGGCAGAACCGCGACGTCGATCCCCGCGGACTCGACAACCAGCCGCTCCGGTGCCGCGGCTTCGGGTCCTTCATCCGGTTCTGAGGCTTCGGCTGTGGTCGGTGTTGGTGCAGGTGCCGCAGTTGCGCTGGTTGCCGCGGGGGTGGGAGCGGTTTCGGGAGGTGCTTCCGGCCCGATTCCGCCGATGAGTGCCGACCCCAGCGCCAGCGTGGCCAGCACAGCCGCCCCCGCCCCCCAGTACCGCAAGCGCGGACGGGAAGCGGGGGCAGCTTCGTGCTGTGGTTCTGTCATGCGCTTGGGTTAGCCGCGTTCTACGCTGCGACGGCGAACTACGACGACGGCGCCGGCCGCAGCTACTGCCTCGAGTCCGGCCAGCCCGAGCAGGAAGGCGACGTTCGCCGGGTCCGTGGCTCCGGCGTCGGACACTGCTGCGGTCTGGATGTTCAGGCCGCGCTGCTGCTGCTGCTGCGGTACCGCAACCGTGACAGCAGGCTTCACTACGGCACCGGAGCACGCAGCGATGGCGGCGTCGCCGAGGGCAATCAGCTTGCGCGTGTCCACCCCAGCGGTCGCGCCCAGCGCTGCAAGGGCGCTGTCGATATCCGTTATTGCGCGACCATACTGCGCCTGCAGATCAAGGATCTTCGGAGAGGAGAACGCCGCCGTTGAGGCGGTTTCGAAGATGAGATCCGCCTCTTCCGATGCTACGAAAGCGGCATGCAGAGCAATGGCTGCTTCTTCTATATCCGCCTCCGCCTGCACAATCGCTTCAACCGCCGCGTTAGCCGCCAGTTGCGCCGCGTCCCTTTCCGCGACGGCCAAAGCGAGAGCTGCATCATCGCCAAGGGGCACGTCTGCGACGGCTTTTTCCGCCTGAGCGAGGCGGGTCAACGCCTCATCGTTTGTGGTGAGAGCTCCGTCGTACCGGAGGCTCGCTGCGTCGCTATTGGCAATGGCGACGTTGACTGCCTGATGCGCAACCTCGACGGCAGCGAATTCGTCGCTGGTTGAAAGGTCCGCCTGAAGAAACGCCTCATCGAGTTCTGGGCCAACAATATCCAGCCTTCCCGTTGCATCACGCAGGTCGTTCGCCAGAGTCAAATCAACGGAGGCTACACCAAGTTCAAAGCTGAGGGCGCTCTGTGCGGTCACACATTCGCTGGAGTTCGGTGCTGCTGTTGCCGGGGCCGCGGCAAACGCCGAGCCGGTTACCAGTAGTGCTGAGACACCTACGGTGAGCAGGCAGGAACGAGTATTCATTTGTAGTGTCTTTCCATGAAAAGCCCTCAAGTCCCCCTTGAGCGGCGCGGGCCGGACGCACATTCGCTGTCGCGGCTGCTTTTCGGCTGGACTTATTGCAACACGCCGGACGCGTTTCCACCAGTAGGCTTCGGATCTTTTGTTCGGCGAACGACACCCGATGACGCTCCGCTGCATCCGATGCAAAAATCATTACAGTTCAGCTGTTCATCGGGCGGGTGGAATAGGATTTCTCCTCATGAGTCGAATCATCGCCGGCGCGGCAGGGGGAACAACACTGACCAGCGTGGCGGGGCAGGCCACCCGGCCCACCACCGATCGCGTCAAGGAAGCAATGTTCTCCCGGCTCGACGCATACAACATCCTCACCGGCGCGCATGTGCTGGATCTGTTCGCCGGCTCCGGATCGCTCGGCGTCGAAGCCGCGAGCAGGGGAGCGGCCACTGTTGACCTCGTGGAGTCCGCAGACCGCGCAGCCGCGGTCTGCCGAACGAACGCCGAAGCGATCAACTCCGTACTCGGCTGGACCTGCGTGCGGGTGCACCGCTCGAAAGTCGAATCGTATCTGAACCGGGTTCCTGCCGATGCGCTGTGGGACCTGGTGTTCCTTGACCCGCCGTATCCTCTTGGGGACGGCCCGTTGATGGCCATCCTCGCGGCGCTGGCTCAGCACCTGGCGGAAGGCGCCGTCGTCGTACTGGAACGCTCCGCACGCTCGGGGGAGCCGGACTGGCCGGAGGGCCTGGCTCGCTTCGCTGAGAAGAAGTACGGCGAGACGCGCCTCTGGTACCTCGAGCCCGCCTAGATCCTCCTCGGACGCCGCCCTGCACCGAGCGGACAGCCGCGTCTCATCTAACTCTCATCTCTAGTTCATCTGCACCCCATGCGGCGTCCGTACGGTGTTTCACAGAGCAACATCAGGAACATCAACGAATGCAGCTAGGGGATTCATCATGCGGTTATCTGTCATTGGGTGCGGGTATCTGGGCGCGGTCCATGCAGCCTGCATGGCGAAGCTGGGACACGAGGTCGTAGGTATCGACGTCGACCCCGCAAAGATCGCGGGCCTCAACGAAGGACAGGCGCCCTTCTTCGAACCCGGTCTCCCCGAACTCCTCGCCGAGTCACTGGGCACCGGCAGGCTGCGCTTCTCCACCGACATGGCCGACGCCGCCGGCTCGGCAGTGCACTTTGTTGCCGTCGGTACACCGCAGAAGCGCACCGAAAACGGAGCGGACCTCACCCACGTCTACGCCGCAGTTGACGCACTTCTTCCCTATCTGCGTCCCGGCGACATCGTGGTGGGCAAGTCCACGGTCCCTGTCGGGACAGCGCGCGATCTCTCCCAACGGATCGCCGAGGGTTGCCCGGGCGCCTCGCTGGTGTGGAACCCGGAATTCCTGCGCGAGGGATTCGCCGTGCAGGACACACTTGAGCCCGACCGGCTGGTGTACGGCTTGGCCGACCCCGCGAATGGCGCCCAGCTGATCCTCGACGAGGTTTATGCGCAGGCGCTCGCCGACGGTCGGCCGCGCCTGGTCATGGACTATGAGACTGCTGAGCTCGTCAAGGTGTCCGCGAACGCGTTCCTCGCGACGAAGATCTCCTTCATCAACGCGATGGCTGAGGTGTGCGAGGCATCGGGCGCCGATGTGTCGCTGCTTGCTGATGCCATTGGGCACGACGTCCGGATCGGCCGGAAGTTCCTCAACGCCGGCCTCGGGTTCGGCGGCGGGTGCCTGCCCAAGGACATCCGCGCGTTCATGGCACGCGCCGGCGAACTCGGTGCCGACCAGGCCCTGACTTTCCTGCGCGAGGTGGACTCCATCAACATGCGCCGCCGCTCCCGCATGGTGGACCTAACCCGTGAGGTTTGCGGGGGTTCTCTGCTCGGCCAGCGCATTGCGGTGCTGGGACTCGCATTCAAGCCAAATTCCGACGACGTGCGCGATTCACCCGCACTCAGTGTTGCCGCGCAGCTCCAACTGCAGGGCGCGGCCGTCACCGCGTGCGATCCTGAGGCAGTCCCGAACGCTGCCCGGCGCTTCCCGGAGCTGGCCTACACCACCTCCGTGGAGGAAGCCGTCCAGAACGCAGACGCCGTGGTGGTCCTGACCGAATGGGAACAGTACCGGACGCTCGATCCTGCAGCTCTCGCCCGCTTGGTTGCGCGCCCGGCCATCGTGGACGGCCGCAACTGTCTGGAACCCTCGGTCTGGCGTGACGCCGGATGGACCTACCGCGCGCTCGGGCGGCCCAAAGCCGCAGCCGTCGCTGCCGCGCCGGTTGCCGTCCCTGCGGTGCCGGTTGCAGTGCCCGTGCCTCTTCCGGCTTCGCCCCTCGCCTGAGGGTCCGCACCACTTACTCCATCGACTCTCCCCAAATGGTCTTTTTGACGGGGCTCAGCGCCCTCAGAAGGACCATTTGGGGAGAGTCGATGTCCGGGTCAGGCGCCCGTCAGCTTCAGAATCTCCAGCTCGATATCAATACCCAGGAAATCCTCCGGGCGTCCCGTGGCGATTTTCATGTCGAGAACGCGCGCGGTAGCGGCCGGAATGAGGGTCGCGAGCGCGTATGTGTGTCCCTCCGGGTGAGGCGTCATCGCGAGCGTGGCGAGTTCAGCCGCGGCCTTCTCATCGAAGGGGAGAACCCGCCGGTGGAGCGCGCCGTCGAGCGCCGCCCGCATTGCGCGGTGGCGGGCTTCACGGAAGATCGTCTCCGGTGCCCGGCGGATCGCGGCATAGACCTCCGCCAGGGCCAATGCGGTGGTATGAGGCTTGGCGGGAAGTTCCTTCACCCACTCCTCGACCGCAGTATTATCTGTCCGGACCAGGGCCAGCAGCACATCCGAGTCCATGATCATCACGCCGCAACTCCCCGCTGCGGGTGGGTATCGACGCTCTGCATCGGCAGGTCAAGTATTCGGAAGACGGAGCGGCGCGGCGGAAGAAGTGCGGGGCTGAGCCTGACGAAGTCGACGGAGGTACGCCGCAGGTCGGTGTACCAGCGAGGCAGCGGAAGCATCGCGGCCGGATAGTTAGCCAGCTGTGATTCCCAGGGCAAGTCCGCGAACCGACGGAGGAGCAGGCGCAGTTCGGCTTGCATGGAGCGTCCGTTCGAGGCGGCAATGCGCCTGATCTCATCCGCCGTGTGCTGGTCAATGCCGCGAATACTGATATTCGGCATGGGTTCCTTCTCTCTGAATTTCGCCTGCGATGCAGGCATTGCATGCAATGAGTGCACCGCAGGCGAAATCCTGGAGCAAGGGTCTACTCCGCTACGTTGAAAAGTGCAGCCGAATCAACCCCTTTGGGGAGGAGAAGTGGCGTGGTGTCGGTGGCGCCTTCGGAGGAAAGCCGGCGGCGCAGCGTGGAACCGTAGTCGGCACAGCGCAGACCGGCGCAGCGTGGAACCGTAGTCGGCACAGCGCAGACCGGCGGAGTGCGTTAGGCGGGCGCCGTCACTCGTCGCGGTTGGTGCGGCGGTTCAGCCTGCGGGCGAGGTCAACGACGGCGCCGCCGCCCAGCACGATCGAGCCCGCCACCGCAGCGAGCATCAGATAGAGCCCGATGACGCTGCCCACCGCGTTCTGCGGCACGCTGAGCATCTCGAACCACTCGAGAGAGCCGCCGATCCAGAAGATCGCCACCGCAAGCAGCACCAGCAGCGCCGGCGCGCAATCCCAGCGCAAAACGCGCCGCACTTTTATCTTGACCGTTTCCTCAAACTGTTGCGTCCCCATGGCTCCAGTATTGAACAGCTAGCTGAGCTTTTCCCGCGTGTCGCAGGGCCGTTAGCGAATCGGGATAACACCGTTATGGAGCAGTGACGCGCGCTATGGGACAGGTCACATTCGAGCCTGGTCGGGCTCCCGGTCCAAGTCCCTACCGGACTCAATCCTGTCAAACCACGCCACAGCAACGTCCCGGTACGGGGGACGGAAAGCGTAAATGCAGGCCAGCCGGAGGGCCGTCGCTGACGCATACGCGCGCAAGCGTCCCATCGGAACGCCCATGCCGCCCGCGGCATCCAGGATGTAGTGCTTCCCGATCGCGGACGCCTCCGCAGTCATCAAACCCTGCGCAACCCGGAAGTCCAGATGGACCATCAGGTTCGCGAGATCGAGGGCAGGTTCGGCCAGGGCAAGGGTGTCGCAATCGATCACACCGATCGAGGAGGTGCCGGCGTTGAAGAGAAGCTGTTTGTCGTGCAGATCCCGATGCGCCAGTACCGCCGGAGAGGTATCGTCAGCCAGCGCCCGGGCCACGCGCGCCTGCACACGGCGCAACCTGTCCGCAGGTAGCCCCAGCGCGTCGAAAGACACAGCCTGATCAACCCAGCGGCTGACGGTCTGCGCTTCCGCCCGTGCGTCGTGCGTCGGCATGGAGCCGTAGTCCAGCCCCGGCGTCGTTGCGAACCGGGGCCAGCGCAAGGACCAGATCTGCCATGCCCTGACCCACAGGTCGGCTGCGTCCAGGCCACTGCGCTGACCCAGGTCATGCAGGCTCACGCCCGGGACCGCGCTGACGGCAACGCTGCTCTCACCGGCGGTAACAACGCGGGGAACCGCCAACCCGCTGTCCGCCAGTTTTGCAGCCACCGAGCGGTGCGCTGAGGCCACCGCCGCCGCCTTCCCCGGAGCGACAAACTTGGTGTAAAGCGTCTCCGAGCGGACGACCGCGCGCCGCTTGTAACGGTGCACCAGCAGATCGCCTTCCATCGCGGCCGGTGTGAGTCCGCGCAGCACCGGATCCTCACCGAAGGGGGCAATCCTCGCGAACCCCGCAGCATCGATGGTGCCCGCGCGTATCCGGCCGTTCCCTGCATCCACGGCCTCGAAAATCAGCCGTCCGCCGTCGCGGGGCCATGCCCGCTGCACGTTCAGCTCGGTCCCGTGCCTGTCCGCGAGGTGTTCCGGAACGTGCATCACCAGAGAGCCCCTTCGATCATCGCGAGACGGTCATCCATCTGCTGCCTCCACCCGGGCGTGCAGGCGCGGAACGGCTCACGCAGCCGGTTCAACAGGAAGAAGACCGTCCAGCCCAGCACCTCGGATTCGTTGACCGCATCCGGCCCGGCACTGTAGCCGTCTAGGAGCGCGGCGGTGCGGGGCAGCGTCAGCACGTCATCGCCCGCCGGGGAGTCCGCCGCCAGTGCCTCCATGGCCGCGAAGCTGCCCAAATCCGATGCAGCGGCTCCGTACGTACACCGTTCGAAGTCGATCAGCCGTACGTCACTTCCATCCACGAGCACCTGATCGGCGGAGAAATCCCCGTGAATCATCGCCGCGCGGCCCGGCCGGCGCAGCAGCGGCTCCAACGCGCTGCGCACGCGTGCCAATCGGTCCCCGTTCTCGGGCATCAGGGCGGCATTCTCCCGGACGAGCGACGTCAGGCGGCCGGCCGGAGCCCGCCACGCGTGCGACTGATGTACGGGAGGCTGCCGGTGCAGGAGCGAGAGCGCTTCACCGGCGGCGTAGGAAGCCGCGCCCGCCTGCGCAGGCTGCACGGTGCTGAGGTCACCCTCGCCGTACCAGGGCAGGTAGTGGACGTGCTTTCCCGTCGGCGTCTGCGGATCGAGCTCGGGTTTTGAAAGCGGAACCAGCAGCGGGACACCGTTCGCGGCAAGCCCGGCGAGCATGTCCGGCGTGGTCCACGGCGCGGCGACGCTGACCCTGCCCACCAGGGTGCCACCGTCGGGGCTGTCAACCGCGAAGACCAGCCGGCGGAACGGGTTGTACTTGAGCACCCGCAAAGCGGGGGAGGCGAAGTAGTCGCCGAACCCGCGAAACGGTCGCAGCGCGCCGTACAACCGGGGATCCAATGCAATCGGCCCGCTCGCCAGCACTCCGCCGTCAATCTCATGCTGCTCCAGCGGTATCCCATGAGCGACTGCGCGCCGGAAGGTTTTCTCCAACTTCACCGACGCGTCCGTGCTGTACGCGGCGACCCAGCGCACGCCGTCGTCGTCGTGCAGGCGGGCGACCGCCGAGACACCCCGTTTCCAGCGCAGGTGACCCGCGCGCGCCGGACGGCCAAGGAGGGAACTGAGGGCATCGGCGTCGAAAAACAGATCGAGAGCCGCCAAACCGGGATCCAGGGGCGTAGTCACGCAACTCATTGAACGCTCCCGACCGTGACGACAGGCGATTCCGGCTGCTCATCCTGGGACTTACGCTGCTGCTCCACCCAGCGGGCAAAGAGGGGATAGCGCATGAGCTCATCGGGCGTGCCGTCCAACAGGACACGCCCGTCCTGAAGCCACACCAGCCGGTCGCTTTTCAACGCCACGGACGCTTCATGCGTGATGGTCACCGTGGTGCGTCCGGCCGTCAGGGTGGAGAGGGCTTCGAGCACCTCAGAACGCGCATCATGATCGAGACCCGTGGTGACCTCATCGAGAATCACCACCGGCGCATCCCGCAGCAGGGCACGCGCGATCGCGATCCGCTGCCGTTGCCCACCGGAGAGTGTTCCACCGCGTTCACCGACCACGGTTTCGTACCCGTCAGGGAAGGCGGAGATGAATCCGTGCGCCTGGGCCAGCCGGGCCGCCCTCTCGATGTCCTCATCGGAGGCATCGAGGCGCCCGAACCGGATGTTCTCACGCAGCGTTCCCGTGAAGAGCACGGCGTCCTGCAGCACCAGGCTCACGTTCGCGCGAAGTGAGGACAGGGTGATGTCCTTGACGTCAATCCCGTCCAGGCGAACCGAACCGTCCATCGGATCCATCATGCGCACCAGCAGCGAGACGAGCGTTGACTTCCCCGAACCCGAAGGCCCCACAATCGCCGTGTTGCGGCCCTCCTGCAAGGAGAGGTTGAGCCCGGACAGCACCGGCGGTCCATCGCCGTAGGACGCGGACACGTTCCGGAACTCGAGTTCACCCCAGACCTTGCCGAGCGGCATCGCGGTGGGGGAGTCGGTGATGTCCACCTTCTCCTCGAGCAGTTCGGCCACCCGTTCACCCGACGCCGTTGCCCGCGCGATCCTGCCCGTGTACTTCGCGAGGTCGCGCAGGGGCTTCATGGCCGTTTTCAGGTACATGAGGAACAGCACCAGATCACCCGGGGTCATTGCGCCCTGGACAACACGCCATCCGCCGCCGGCCAGAACGACGGCGGTAGCAACACCGACGATCACATCGGTCCGGCGTTCCAGCGCGGCGGCGAGACGACGGGACTTCACGCCTTCCTTGAGGGTCTTCTGGTTGCTGCTGCCGAACCTGTCGGCGAGGGTACGCTCCAGCCCATAGGTCTGGACCACGCGAATAGCTCCGAGGCTTTCCTGCGCCGTATTCGCCAGCGAACCCTCACCCTTGCGGGTCTTACGGGCGGCGATGGTGATCTTGCCGGTGCTGATCCTGGAGAGCAGGACGAACCCGGCACAGGCAACGATCACCACGAGCGCCAGCAGCGGGTCCAGCCAGAACATGACGCCGGCCATCGCCACGAGCGTGATGCAGTTCGCGAGGAGCGGCATGCCCGCGGTCACGGAGACCTCCTGGAGCCGTCCCACGTCGCCCACCAGGCGTTGCACCGTGTCACCGCTGCGGTTCGCCGAGTGGTAGCGCGTGGACAGCGACTGCACGTGATCGAAGACCTTGCCGCGCAGCTTCGTCGCCACGCGGGAGCCCACCAGGGCAAAGGCCAGTGTGGCAAAGAAGTTGCAGACCGCGCGCATGCCGGTGAAGAACACCAGCGCCGCACCGCACGCCAGGAGCAGCATCGGCGTGGCAACCGGACCGGTGCCCGCGAAGTCCGCCCCGAGGCTACGGGTAACAGCATCCACCACGAACTTCACCGGCCACGGCTCCAGAACCCGGAAGGCCACTTCAAACAACAGCACGACGACGCCGCCCGCCATGAGCAGCTTCTGACCACTAAGGTGCGGTGTCAGGATGCCGAGGGTCCGGCGCAGGGGAGACACTGTGGTGCTCATAGTTTCACTCCGTCCACGATGCGTTCCAGGACGCTGTCCCAGCTATGGCTCCCGGTGGCCATCCCGCGTGCCGCTGAGGACATCGCTGCCCGGGCCACCGGTGCCGCCGCCAGTTCGTCGATGGCCGCGGCCAGCGCCCGCGGATCCGAGGGCTCAACCAGGAGCCCGGTGACGCCGTCGTCGATTATCTGCGGCACCTGGCCCACACGGGACGCGACCACCGGCAAGCCTGCCGCACAGTATTCATAGATCTTCAACGGGGAGAAGTACTGGTCATTGGCGTCCTGCGTCCGGGGGTAGGGCGCGGCGGCGATGGCGCATCCGGCGAGCGCCTCGGGAATTGACTCGGGCGGAACGGCGCCCGTGAACTCGACGTCCGCACCGATCTTCGCCGCAAGGTTACGCAGTTCCTCACCCTGCGGACCATCACCAACCACCCGCACTGTCCAGTCTCCCGATCCCGCAGCCTGCGCCTCAATAAGGGTTTCAACGCCGTGCCAGGGTTTGAGGGTGCCAACGAAGGCAACCACCGGTGTGCCTGGTGCCTCCGCGGCGGGCCGGATGCGGCGGACGTTCACACCGTTGGCGACCGTGCGGATGCGGTCGTGCTGCGGTACATCGACGCGGTCACGAACCCAGCGCGCCACCGGGTCGGAAACGCAGACCGTGCGTACCGCTGCTCCCACCTGAACCTGGAGTGCGTCCTGGGCTGCTGCTTCGTCGTGGAGCGTGCGGTGAATGCGCTGCTCATCAATCAGTGGCGCGTTGACCTCCAGGAAACCGGGGACATCCAGCGCGGCAGTAACCCTCGCCAGTCCGTCGCTGAAGAGGGAGTAGCGCTCGTAGACGGCCGCGGCGCCGTCGCCGGTGATCCGGTCAGCAAGCTCGCCGGCGGCCTTGGCCTGCGAACGCTCACGTTCGGCGCCCTTGCCCGTGACGGGCGCGGTGACTACCGGGACGTCGCTGAGATCGGCGGGAACTTCGCTGCCTTTGCGGGTGCAGTAGATTGTCACCTCGTAACCCCGGCTCCGCCAGGCACGGACAATCTCCTGTACATGGACAGATGCCCCTTTGCTGCCGAAGACCGGCACACCGGGGTCCACGCACAGGTAGGCGAGGCGCTTCACGGCGTCACCCGCTCGAGTTCGGGTGCCTCCGGGGAGACTCCTTCGCGGAGCGTCCGCAGGTGGGCGGACTGAACCCGGGAGTCGAAGTTCTGTTCGATGAGCCGGCGTGCGGCGTGCGCCGTACCGGTCCTGTCGAAGTCGGGGGAGGCGGCCGTGCGCAGCGCCTGCACCAGGTCACCGACGCTCCCTGCACGGACAAGCTGTCCGGTGCTGCCGCCGTCGTCGTCCGTGAGCAGGACCTCCGGGATGCCGGTGACGTCGGACCCGATGCAGGGCACTCCCATTGCCATGGCTTCCAGCAGCACCGTCGGGAGTCCGTCCGCGTTGCCGTCCGCGCCGATCACGCAGGGAGCCGCGAAGGTATCTGCCCAGCGCAGGAGCTCAATCACCTCACTCTGTGTGCGTGGGCCGAGGAGGCGCACATGCCCGGTCAGACCGTTGGCGCTGATCTGGGCAGCCAGGTCTTCGGCGAGTTCGCCGCCGCCCGCAATACGCAGATCCACTTCAAGCCCCGATTCCACAAGCAGCCGAACAGCTTCGATCAGCAGCCCGAACCCCTTCTTCTCGACAAGCCGCCCGACTGCCGCCACGCGGAAAGGTGAATGAACGGGCGTTGGAGCCTCGAACGGGAAGCGGTCCAGTTCCAGCCCGTTGTAAATGCGGTGAATGGTTTCCGCTGCTGACGGGGCAAGCTCGGAAAGGTAACGGAGGTTGAAGTCGCTCACCGTGACCGTGTGGTGGGCCTCCTTGAGGAGGCGCACAAGCTCCTGATGGTCCACCAGTTCGTGGTAGATGTCCTTGGCGTGCGCCGTGAAGGAGAACGGAACGCCGGTCAGGGCCGAGGCGATACTGGCGGTGCGTGCGGCGATCGACCCGAAGTGCGCGTGCAGGTGCGTGATGCCACGTTCCACCACGCGGGTTGCGAGCTCGATGCCCTGGTGCACCTCGGAGGCTTCGGCGTCGGCAATTTCCGGCAGGAGCGCGGCGAAGCGCTGGGCGAAGTCCGGGATGCCGCGGTGTGCGGCGGCGATGATGGGCCAACCCTCGGAAAGCTTCTGCGGACGTGTCACGTAGGTGACCGGTGCCTGCACACGTCCAAGCTCGGGGTGGAACCGTGGATCCACCGGCGGGCGCAGGGAAAAGATCTCCAGTTCTTCCCCGGCGGCTTCGCGGGCGAGGATCTCGGTGACAATGAACGTCTCCGAGAAGCGGGGGTAGATTTTCAGGACGTACCCGATCCGCGCAGGCCTAGCCGGCTGCATGATGCTGCCAATCCGTGGAGTTGTGCGTGATGGCGCCCGGTGTTGCAAGGAGTTCCTCAGCGAACCTGGAGGCGGCGGCCAGCCCGTCGAGCAACACGCCGGTCCGCTGCACCTGCGTGCCGGCCACGTCATCGAGCCACGTAGAAAGAGCATTCGGGGTGAACTGGTCCGGGTGGCAGAAGTCCAGCAGTTGGTGCCGCGCAAGTGAGCGGGCACGGATGAGCTGCTCCCTCCGGGGATGCACCCTCGGGACAATGAGCGCCGGCGTGGTGGTGCTCATGATCTCGCACACGGTGTTGTAACCGCCCATGGCGACGACGGCGGCCGCGTCCCGGATTTCCGACAGGGCGTCCCGCACAGACCCAAGCACTTCGGTGCCCGGCTGCGCTGCCGCTTCGATCTGCGCGCGGTGCGCCTTGGGCATCTGCGGGCCGGTGATGATGAGGTGTTCGTGACCTGCCGGGACGGCTGCGCGGGCCGCGGTCAACAGGACGTCAAGTCCGTCCGAGCCTCCGCCGGCCATGGTCACCACATAGGGAACGCCGGTGCTGCTGGTACGACGGCGGACCGGACGGCCCGCGGATAGGTACCCCGTGTGCCGCACGAGATGCGTGAGTTCGGGCGGGATCTCACCGGTGTGCACCGGGTTGTGGACCTCGGGATCACCGTAGACCCATAACTCGTCGAAGTCGTTGCGCACCTGATCGAGGTCCAGGGCGTCCCATTCCTTGCGTGCTGTGGCCGGACGGTCGAGAACTTCGCGGAGGCCGAGGACAATCCGGCAGCCAGGACGCTTCCGGCGCAGGCGGTCCAGCCCGTCGGCGAGTTCGTGGTCCACACCGAACGGATGCCGGTCGATGACAACCAGGTGGGGACGGAAGTCTTCGAGTACCGCCCCGATCAGCGAAGACCTCAGCTTGATGAGTTTCTTCGGTTTGATCGCGAGGTTTCGCGGGAGGTAGCCGTTTGTGCCCTTGGTGATCCCGGGCACCACAACCCAGTCCCAACCCTCGGGCGGCTCAAACCGGGTGGCCCCTGCAACGCCGGTGACCAGCATCCCGCTGACTTCGCGGCCGGACTCCTTGAGGCCGTTGGTGAGGGCGTGGGCCAGAGCGAGGTTACGCCGCGTGTGGCCCAGGCCCTGCGAATCGTGCGAGTACAGAATGACGCGCAGTGTGCGGCGTTTTTCCCGTGCCATGATCGGCCCCAACTTTCCCCGCAGCGTGGTGTGTGCCGCAGGGTTCCCATTTAGCCAGCCCGCTATGAGATGTTGGTGAGCCGTTCATGAGAGAGCTCTCATGGACTGAGGTACTAAAGGGCTGAGCCCTGGCGTGCTTCGTAGGAGAGGCAATCCGCGAGGTCCGAGCCTGAGCCGATCTTCACATCGTGCTTCTGGCACATCAGGTGGCTGTTGTGAACGCACTCGTTGCGCTGACAGGCTCCCACGTGAGCCAGCACCATGGGCAATCCACCGGTTTCGGAAGTGTCGATGAACGTGGCGCAGGAAGCGTGCTCGGGGCTGCCGCTGACCGTGATTGCGTAAGCGGTGCACCCATCGTGGTTGAAGGCGCAATTGTGAACGGTGCAGTCGGATACTTCGGTGATTTCCGTGGTCATGATTCCTCCATCATTACGGTGTTCTCGAAACTGCTTTTCCTCCGCGCTTGTCCTTCAACGGTACTGCTGTGCGCAGCCTTTTTCAGCAGTTCAATAGCGCATGATATATGCGCGTAAATCAGCCTTTTCCGCGGGCAAAATGCGCGTACTCGCCGCCGGTCAGCACTGCCGCCGGATGCGGCCCGGCGGCAAGCAGCGCAGGCATCCACTCAGGCGGCCACCGGGTTGTAGCAGCGAGGACGATGTTGCCCGAGCGCCGCCCGCTGAACATGCCCGCCTCACCCAGGGCGGCGACGTCGTACCCGGTCTCCTGGAGCATCCGCGCCTGTTCGCGGGCAAACCTGAACGGAGGATCGTCACCGACATTGACCAGCGCTACACCCTTCGCAGCGACGACGGCGGTCAGAAGGCGGTAAAACTCTGGAGTGGCCAGCTCAGTTGCGCCATCCGCGCCGGAGAAAACATCGAGGACGACGGCGTCAAAGGCACCGGGATCGGCAGAAGCGAGGGTGTCGCGGGCGTCCTCGATCAGCAATGAGCACCGGGTGCCTTCCGGGAGGGGCAGGTGCTCGAGCACGAAAGCGAGGAGTTCCCGCTCACGCTCGACCGCAACCTGTTCGGAGCCGGGCCGCGTCGCCTGCACATACCGTGGAAGGGTCAGAGCTCCAGCGCCGAGATGAAGAACACGGATGGGCTCAGAGGCCGGTCTGAAGACGTCCAGGACATTCGCGATCCGCCGCAGGTACTCATAAAACACGTGCCCGGGATCCGCCAGGTCCACGTGGGACTGCTGCGCCCCTCCGATGCTCAGGATGAACGCGCCGTCGTTGAAGGCGTCGCGGTCAATCTCCGCGTGCGCTCCGGCGTTCCTGAGGAAACGCGTCGGAACGCTCACAAGTGTTGCCGGAGGGTGGAGAGGCGTTCGGCGGCTTGGGCGAGCACGTCATCCTTCTTGCAGAACGCGAACCGCAGGAGGGAACGGGTTCGCCGGGCACCTTCCTCGTGGCAGAACACGGGAACGGGGATCGCAGCGACGCCCACGAGTTTGGGCAGGCGGCGGGCCAGCTCGGTGGCGTCTGTGATCCCGAGCGGCGCGGCGTCAACCACGGTGAAGTAGGTGCCCTGCGGCGTGTAGACCTCGAACCCGGCCGCCTGCAGGCCGGGATTGAGCAGGTCGCGCTTGCGCTGCAGGTTCGCGGCGATGCCGCGGTAGAACGCATCGTCGAGCCCAAGGCCGGCCGCAACCGCGCCCTGGAAGGGTGTGCCGGAACTGTAGCTGAGGAAAGATTTCACTGTTCGGACGGACTCGACCAGGTGCGCCGGGCCGGTCAACCAGCCGATCTTCCAGCCGGTCACCGAGAACGTCTTGCCGGCGGAGGAAATGGTGATGGTGCGATCCCAGGCGCCCGGCAGCGTCGCAACAGGGATGTGTCGCGAGCCGAACGTCAGGTGTTCATAGACCTCATCGGTGACGATGATCGCACCGTGCCGTTCGGCTACTTCGACAATGCGCGCCAGGACTTCCCGGGAAAACACAGTACCCATCGGATTGTGCGGGTTGTTGACGACAATCACCCGGGTACGTTCATTCACTGCCCGTTCCAGGGCGTCCAGGTCCGGCTGGAACTCCGGCGCCAGCAGCGGGACTGTGGTGTGCCGGGCGCCGCTCAACCCGATGATGGCGCCGTAGGAATCGTAGAACGGCTCGAAGGTGAGCACCTCATCACCCGGTCCGGCCAGGGCGAGGATGGACGCCGCAATCGCCTCGGTGGCACCGGTGGACACAACCACCTCACGGTCCGGATCAACGTTGAGGCAGTAGAAACGTGCCTGGTGGGCAGCTATCGCCTCGCGCAGGACCGGCAGCCCGCGCCCGGGTGCGTACTGGTTCATCCCTGAAGCAATGTTTGTGCAGGCAAGGTCGAGGAGGATGTCCGGTCCATCTTCATCGGGATAGCCCTGGCCGAGGTTGATCGCCTCGTGCGTGGCCGCGAGCGCAGTGATCTCCTCGAAGATGACGGTACCCAGTTGTCCATCAGCGGAGAGGAGGTTAGCACCGCGCGCAGTACGCTGCCAGGGGGAGAGGTGGGCATTCATGTCCTCCAGTATGTCGAACACCTCCCCGGGCGCACCAAAAAGCATCCTGGCAGACACGTTTGGTACATAAGCCCGGTATTTGGGCCGGGTACGCGATAGATTCGACGTATGCGCCGCGCCGTCTGCCCTGGATCCTTCGACCCCATCCACAATGGTCACCTTGAGATCATCGCGCGCGCGGCCAGCCTCTTCGACGAGGTGATCGTTGCCGTCTCCACCAACTACGCCAAGAAGTACCGCTTCTCCATCGAGGACCGCCTGGACATAGCGAACGAAACGCTCACCTACCTGCGCGGTGTCTCAATTATTCCCATGGGCGACGGACTGCTTGCGGAGTTCTGCCGCGAGCACGGCGCCAACCTCATCGTCAAGGGACTGCGCTCCAGCCAGGATTTTGACTACGAACTGCCCATGGCCGCGATGAACCGCCAGCTCACCGGCGTCGAAACCGTGTTCATTCCGGCTGAGGCGAGCTATTCGCATCTCTCCTCGACCCTGCTGAAGGAAGTATCGGCACTGGGCGGCGACATCTCGCAGTTCGTTCCCAAGGCCGTATTGAAGCGGCTCAAGGAGAAAGACGACTAACGCCCTGCGACCGTCGTAGAATCGAGTCTCAATGCCAGTCGAGGATTAGGGGCGCGCTGTGGGTAAGAGCCGAATCAAACCCGAAGACCCGTTCCCTGAGGATCTGAACCAGCTCAAGGACAGCCAGGTGGAAGTCCTCAACAGCAAGGTTCACCGCCAGCTCGCGGTCGAGTACGTCGAGGACGGCGAACCGGACCCCGAGACCGAGCATCGGCATGAAGAACTCGACGAGGAACTCGATGACCGCGACGTCATGTCCGAGGCCGTGGTCGCTCATGCCACCGAGCAGGGCAAAGCGGCTCCAGCGCTGTAGGCCTGATTGCCGGCTGACTTCTCAGCGAAGGTAGAGGCTGACCTCGGTCGACTTCACACTGAAGAAGACCTCCATTCCGGGCAGCAGATCCAGTTCCGCCGCGGCGGCAGTGGTGATCTCGGCGCTCAAATGGCCGGCGCGCACTGTTGTCCTGCCGCCGTGCTGTTCCAGGTCGGTAATCGTCACCGGAAGCACGTTGCGGGGGCTGCCTGTTGGGTGGTCCCGGTGCACAGCGACTGCCCGCGGGCTGAAAATCGCTGCCGCCTCTTCTCCCTCCGGTAACGGCGGCTCGGTCAATGCTGCCAGGTGGACGCCGTCCGGTGCCGTGAGTCCGCCCGCACTGGTTCGTCCGGACACGAGGTTCAGGCCCGCAAGTCCCGCCGCGAAGCTGCTCCTCGGTTCCTCGAGAACCGTGCGCGTGGGCCCATCCTCCACGATCCGTCCGCTGTCGATGACCACCACGCGGTCCGCGAGCAGGAGGGCGTCCACGATGTCGTGGGTGACGATCACCGCGCTGCGCCCCTTGAGAACGCGGCGGAGGGTCCGGCGCAGCTGTGGCGCCACCGAGATGTCCAGGGCGGACAACGGTTCATCGAGCAGCAGGAGATCGGGTTCAGTGGCGAGCGCACGCGCAACGGCCACGCGCTGCGCCTGGCCGCCGGACAGGCTTGCCGGTCGGCGGTCCGCGAGGTCGAGGGCCTCCACCTCGCCCAGCCAGCGCCGTGCCGAATCCCTTGCGGCGGCGCGGGATGCCCCGGCGCAGCGGGGGCCGAACGCTACGTTTTCCAGGACCGAAAGATGCGGAAACAAGAGCGCGTCCTGGGCAAGGAGCGCCACTTCGCGCGCGTGCGGCGGGACCCATTCCCGGCTGGAGAAGAGGACGTTGCCGCCCAGGGTGGCAGCGCCGTCGTCGGGCTTGATCAGGCCTGAGAGGACTCCGAGCAGGGTCGATTTCCCCGCCCCGTTGGGCCCCATGACGGCCACGGTTTCGCCGGCGGCGAGAGCGAACCGGACGTCGAAGTTGCGCGCGGGAACACGTGCTGCAAGCTCAAGCGTCATTGCGGACGTCCATCCTGTACGCGGTGCGCGAGGCCGACCACCAGGACGGCCACGGCGACAAGGACGAGGGAGAGCGCGACGGCGGCGTCGGCGTCGGTCTCCCGCTGCAGGTAGATTTCCAGGGGCAGGGTGCGGGTCACGCCCTGGAGGCTCCCGGCGAAGGTGAGTGTCGCGCCGAATTCGCCGAGGGCGCGGGCGAAGGACAGTACTGCGCCCGAGACGATGCCCGGAAGGACCAGCGGGAGGCTGACGCGCCGCAGCACGGTGGTGGGGCGGGCGCCGAGTGTCGCGGCGACGGCCTCATAGCGTGTGCCGGCAGTTCGAAGCGCACCCTCCAGGCTCAGGACCAGGAACGGCAGCGCCACGAAGGTCTGCGCCAGTACGACGGCGGTCGTCGAGAATGCGATGTCCACCCCGAGCATGGTCATCGACTCTCCGAGGAGGCCCTGCCTGCCGAAGGTGTACAGCAGTGCGATGCCTCCCACGACCGGCGGGAGGACCAGCGGGAGTAGAACGAGTGCACGCAGCACCCGTTGGCCGCGGAAGGTCGTTCTCGCCAGGGCAAACGCCATCGGCACCCCGAACACAATGCATGCCAGTGTGCTCGCAGCGGACGTCTGGAGGCTGAGCAGCAGCGCGGCCCGCGAGGAATCCGTGGTGATCAGCGCACCGAACTGAGCCCAGTCGACCCGCAGGACGATCGCCAGCAGCGGGATGATCACAAACAGTGCGCCGACACCCGCTAGCGCCAGCACCCAGCGGGGGACCCCCGTGGAGACATGGCCCAAGGTCACGGTTGCGCGAACCCGGCCTGCGTGAGGATCTCCTGTCCTTCTGCGCCCGTCACCAGCTCAATGAACGCTTCAGCAAGTTCCTGGTCACCGCCCTCCACCGCGGAGATCGGGTAGACATTCACGGCTTCGGCTGACTCCTCGAATTCGATGCCTTCCACGGCGTCGCCTGCGGCGGCGACATCTGTCACATAGACCAAACCGGCGTCCGCCTGCCCGGAGGTGACCTTGCCCAGGACATCGGTAACCGAGGACTCCTCGCTGACCGCCGGGATGTCCGTACCGGATGCTTCTTCCACCGTCACCGTGGCAGATCCACACGGCACCTGCGGTGCGCAGACCACCACATCAAGCGCAGGGTCCGCAAGATCCTCCAGCCCGGTGATGCCGGCGGGATTTCCGGCCGGGACCGCAATCATGAGCGTGTTGGTGGCGAATTCCATGGGTTCACCCGCTACGAGACCGGCGTCGGTCAACTTGTTCATGTTCGCCGCGTTCGCGGATGCGAAGACATCGGCAGGTGCACCGGCTGTGATCTGCGTGACCAGGTCGGAAGAACCGGCGAAGCTGAGCTGCACTGTGGCGTCCGGATTCCGGTTCTCGAACTCTTCAGCGATTGCGGTGAACGTGTCCTTCAGGGAGGCGGCCGCGAAGACCGTGACGGTGCCGCTCAGTCCCTCCGCCGTCGTCGGGCTGGTGTTTTCGCTCGCGGACTGAGTACCGCAGCTGGCAAGGACAACCAGTGCGGCAGAGCCCGTGATCAGTCGGATACGCAGGTTCATCTCAGAACTTCCCTTCGGGGGTTTGGACAATAACGGTTGTCGCCTTGATGACCGCCACCGCGATGTTGCCGGGAGTGATGCCAAGCTCACGCACCGCTTCGCTGCTCATGAGCGAGACCACGCGGTGCGGTCCGCATTGAAGCTCGACCTGGGCCATCACCTTGTCCGTTATTACATTGGTGACCAGGCCCACGAACCGGTTGCGTGCGGAGGTGTCGGCACCCGAGGGGTCGGTGGGCAGGATGGCGCGTTCGCGGGCAAGCCGCGCCAGCTCGAGTCCGTCCACCACCGTGACACCGGAGGCACGCTCGGCGGTAAGGGTGCCGTCATCGATCCAGCGCCGCACGGTATCGGCGCTCACCCCGAGAAACTGCGCTGCGTCGCGAACACGTATTTGCGTCATAACAGGTAGCATAATGCAGCATTTGCGTCTGCGTAGGTTCGTTACGTGCGCATAATCTCAGATCTGGTTCGCGCAGACCGGCCGTAGCGCGCCTCCGGCCAGACCGGCCCCCTCCTCCACAAAACGGGGAAGCCAGCCGAATAGTCCGAGTTCCGGATCCGAGGCCGCCATGATCAGGCGTGCCTCGGAGCACTGGCCGATGTGCTGGTAGGAGCGCAGTACGTGGTACCGCGAGGTCACCACCAGTACCGTGTCCCAGCCGTGCTCGTCCGCAAGGCGGGCAACAGCGCGCGCTTCACCGCGGGTGGTGAGCGGTTCGGGCCGGAAGCAGATAATGCGTTCGGACTTTCTGCTGTTGCATACCCGATCCATGTCCACATTGCCGGGGGTGTCCGTATGTGAGAGCACCAGAACTGGTGCCCATCCGTCCTCCACCAGGCCGCGGCCCACCGGATACCGCTCAGTGCTCGCCCCGCCCAGCACCACCACTGCATCCGCGCGCTGCAACTTAGGCAGCGGAGGGTTGTAGAACAACGCGTAAGAGCTCAGCAGCCACAACACCAGTACGACGACGGCGGCAACGGCGGCCTTGAGGGCGGCGCCTTTCCTGGTCAATACTGGAGTTGATCGTGAATGCACGCCCTCCACACTACGGGGCAGAGCGCGTGCGTTCGTTCCGCCGTGCACCGGCAACAGGGCGCGCCGACGCCGCACCCGGTTTGGGATGGGCGTTTGTTTCGGGCTAAGATGATTCGTCGGTCATATGTTCTACAGGAGTTCCAATTAAGAGCGATCTCAGTTCGCCTCTGATCTTCAATGTCAGGGACCTCGGGCGCAGCCCGGGAAGCATGCGGACAGTCGAAGAACATGTGCCCGCACCGAAAGATTTTGGTGTGGCGCTCATCGGCGTTCAGGAAGGTTCCGAGATGGAACTGGACCTGAGGTTCGAAGCTGTACATGAGGGAATCCTGGTATCCGGGATCGTGGACGTCGAAGTTAAGGGCGAATGCGGTCGGTGCCTGGATCCCCTTCGTTACGGCAGTAGCGTCGATGTGCAGGAACTCTTCTACTACGACAACCAGGAGTTGTCAGAGGATGAAGAGGAGGACGCGCTGCGCGTGGTCGAGAATGACACAGTCAATCTCGAACCGGTGCTGCGGGATGCGGTAGTGACAACGCTGCCGTTCCAGCCGGTGTGCCGGGAGGATTGCCAGGGTTTGTGCGCCGAATGCGGTGTGCGGCTGGAGGATGATCCGGGTCACCAGCACGAAGTCCTCGATCCCCGCTGGGCTTCACTGGCAGGGCTGGCCGGCACGGCCGCTGACCCACAGGCGGCGGAACCAGAAGCAAAGACAGTGTTAGACGAGAGAGAAGAGAGTTAGCCGTGGCTGTTCCCAAGCGGAAGATGTCCCGCTCGAATACGCGTGCACGCCGGTCCCAGTGGAAGGCTGTTGCCCCGAAGCTGGTGAAGACGGTGGAGAACGGTCGCGTCACCTACAGCCTTTCCCACCAGGCAAAGGTTGTTACCGACTCCGCAGGCACCGAGCTGTTCCTTGAGTACAAGGGCCGTAAGGTAGCCGACGTCTAAGTGCTGCCAGGGCACCGCGAGGCGGTATCCGCAGCATCGATGCGCGTAAGCGTCGCTAGCGTGGAAAATTCAGAAGACCTTTTGAAGCGTCTCGGCGTCACTATCGACGCCGGGACGCTTCGTCTTGCCCTGACGCACCGCTCCTACGCGTATGAACAGGGCGGCATCCCCACCAACGAACGCCTTGAGTTCCTTGGCGATGCCGTTCTGGGCCTCTCGGTGACGGACGCCCTGTACCGCGACAATCCAACCCTTTCCGAAGGCGAGCTGGCGAAGCGGCGTTCCGCCGTTGTCAGCACGCGGGCGCTGGCGGGAGTTGCCCGCGGCATTGGTCTCGGCAAGCACATCCTGCTCGGCCAGGGGGAGAAGCTCACCAACGGTTGGGACAAGTCCTCCATCCTTGCGGACACCATGGAAGCCATCATCGGCGCCACCTACCTCAGCAACGGCATGGAGACCGCCCGTTGCCTGGTGATGCGTATTATCGGACCGGTCCTCGAGGATGCAGCAGCCCTCGGCGCCGGAACGGATTGGAAGACCAGCATCCAGGAGATCGCCGCTGCTGAGCGGATGGGTGTCATCGATTACCGGGTGACCGGGTTCGGCCCGGACCACGACCGCCGTTTCGAGGCTGTCCTGGTAATCGGCGGAACCACTTATGGCTCCGGTGGCGGACGCTCCAAGAAGGAAGCCGAGCAGGAAGCCGCTGCCGCTTCCTGGAAACTGCTGCGCGGCTCAGATGACAGCAAGACAGTCCCGCAGCCGCTGCTCACCGATCAGCCGGCTGACTCCCGCTAACGCTCCCTGAGAACCGGACGCGCCCGAACATGCCTGAGCTGCCCGAAGTGGAGGTGGTGCGCCGCGGGCTTGCGCGGTGGGTACGCGGCCGCACCATCGAAGCGGTTGACGTCCTTGACCCCCGGTCCATCCGACGCCATGTCCTCGGCGCCGAGGACTTCCGCGGGAACCTCGTGGGAGCAACCATCACCGATACGGTGCGTCGTGGCAAGTTCCTTTGGATGCCCCTGGCGGACGTAAAGCACGACGACGGCGCCAGCCGGCTCGCGCCGTCGTCGTACTTACCTGCCGCACGGCTGGAACCCGAGGCTGGCGGGATAGTCCACACCGCACCACGGGTGGCGCTGATGGCGCACCTGGGCATGAGCGGACAGCTGCTGGTCGAGGATGAGGATCAGCCGGACGAGAAGCACCTCAAGGTGCGGCTGCGCCTGTCCCAGGGTGCTGACCGTCTGCCGGGGGAACTGCGGTTCGTTGACCAGCGGATCTTCGGCGGGCTCTTCGTGACCGGGATGGTGCCCACCGCCGACGGCTTGCCGGGTGGGCTGGGGGAGGCCCCTGAGGCTCTCGTACCCGTGGAAGCCTCGCACATCGCGCGGGATCCGCTTGATCCGGCGTTCTCCTTCGAGGAATTCTTCTCCAGGCTGCGCGCCCGCCGGACGGGCCTGAAGAGGGCGCTCCTCGACCAGTCGCTCATATCGGGCATCGGGAACATCTATGCCGACGAAGCGCTGTGGGCTGCCAGGCTCCACTTCGCGCGTGCAACCGATACCGTGCGGCGTCCCGAGGTTGCCCGGCTCCTCACCGCCTGCCGCGACGTCATGGAACGGGCGCTCGAGGCCGGTGGGACGAGCTTCGACTCGTTGTATGTGAATGTCAACGGTGCCTCCGGCTACTTCGAGCGGTCGCTCAACGCCTATGGGCGGGAACGCCTGCCATGCCCCCGCTGTGCGGACGCCGGCGTCGACTCCCGCGTGCGGAGGGATACCTTCATGAACCGGTCCTCCTACACGTGCCCGCGCTGCCAGCCGAGGCCGCGTAACGGCCGTTGGTGACACACCGACGTGACAAAACTAAGTACGCTGACTAGATTCGACATCTGAGGATCCCGACACGTCAGGAGTATCGCCATGAAGAACAAACTGGTTTTTGCAGCAGGAATGGCCGCAGGCTATGTGCTGGGCGCGCGTGCCGGTCGTGCGAGCTATGAGCAGATCAAGGTGAAGGCGCAGGAGTTCTGGAACAACCCGAAGGTGCAGGAAACTGTCACAGAGGCAACCGAGGCAGTGAAGGCCAAGGCGCCGGAAGTGCAGGCGCAGGCTGAACAGGCGCTGAAGAAGGCGCAGGATGCAGTGCATCGCCCGGGTAACCGTTCGGGCGACGATGAGAAGCCCAAGGATGCTACCGACCAGTACAAAATCTAGTCGATGGGCATATATCAGTAGTACTCCGAAAAAGCGCACCATGGCGCGGATTTGTGATGGAAACGTGACAATTCAACCAAACGAATGTAACGTTAAGGCCACGCCGGGTTTCTAAAGCCCGGCTTCCTTCTGGCGGATTGCCTAATCCTGTCGCCGTCGGAAGGTCCGTTCGCTACACATCCGGCAGGAGCGGGGGAACCAGATAGCGGGCTTCGTTTTTCGAAGTCCTAGGGGTTAAGACGCGTACAGCTTCGCAGTACATGTCCGGGTGGCTCCCATCCGAATCCGACAGCTAACTCCGCAGGCACTGGGAGAGGCCCTTCGTTGTCCAAAAACCGTCATATTGCGCGCCACCGCGCCACCCCGCCCAGCACGATGCAGATCGTCTCGAAGGCAGTCAGCACGCACGCCGGCACCGTCGGACGTCCTGCGGCTGTTGTTGTAGCAGCATCGGGCATCATGTTCGGCGCAGCGCTTCCGGCCAGCGCCGGAACCACCTATAGCTCAACCTCGGGAGCCGTTCAGTCCGCTGACGCCGCCGTCCAGGTCTCCGCTCCGGCCGCTGCTCCTGCCGCGCCGGTCAACGCGCAGACCGTCTCGGCTCCGGCCCCGGCTCCGGTCACGAATGCTCCGACCCACACCGTGCGTTCCGGTGACACCCTTGGTGCCATCGCAGCGAACTACGGCGTGAGCCTGGATGCCATCTTCGCGGCCAACGGGCTCGGCTGGAACTCGGTGATCTACCCGGGTCAGGTCATCAGCCTGTCGGGCAGCGCTGCTGCGGCGCCTGCTCCGGCTGCACCCGCCCCGCAGGTGCAGGTTGCACCGGCTCCCGTGGCTCCCGCCCCGGCCCCGGCCCCGGCCGAGACCAGCACCATGGGAATCACCACGGCGTCCTCCAACATCGAGGTTGCCTCCTACTCAGCCGCTCCTGCTTCCTCTTCGGTTGCTGGAACCATCGCTGCAGCAGCGCAGGGCCAGATCGGTGTCATCCAGGACTGCACCCGGCTGGTATCGAACGCCCTCGCAGCGGCCGGTATCAACTTCCATGACTGGCCCGCCGGCTACCTGTCCCTCGGCAGCACGGTAAGCGCCGGCCAGGCGATGCCAGGTGACCTCATCTACTACGCGGATGGTGGCATGGGCGCAGCCCACATCGCCGTGTACATCGGTAACGGTCAGGCCGTCCACGGTGGCTTCAACGGCAACCAGACCGTAGTGGCGCCGGCTCAGCTTGGTTCGGGTCCGGTCTTCATCCGGGTCAATGGCTAACTGACGCATCAGCACAAGGGAGGACCGGTTCGCCGGTCCTCCTTTTGCGTTCCCGAACGATTTTGCGTTGCTGGACGGCCGCCTACGCCCGCCCACCGTAGTGCGCGGCAAGCCGGGCGAATCCCTCGTCCAGTGAAACCGCCGGCGTCCAATCCAGCAGCTCCCTGGTCTGCCGTTGGTCGAACCAGTGCGCGGTCGAAAGTTGTTCGGCGAGGAATCGGGTCATGGGCGGTTCACCGTCCGCGCTCGAACCCCGCCACAGTGTTTCGACGGCAGTGCCCGCCGCACGGCCGAGCCACCCCGGAACGGACCATCGTGGCGCGGGCGCATCGCCCGCAGCGCACATCCGCGCGAGCAGTTCACCGATCGGCCGGGGTTCGCCGTTGGTGACCACAAGCGGTCTCCCATGAACGTGTTCGATGCGATTCAGCGCGGCGACGATGGCGGACGCAGCGTTGTCCACATACGTGGTGTCCACCAGTGCGGTCCCGCCGCCCAGCAGCGGCAACCTGCCGGCCCGCGCCCGGGACAGCACGCGTTCGACCAGTTGCGTGTCGCCCGGCCCCCAGACGATATGGGGGCGAATGGCCGTGACGGGCATGGCGGCGTCGTCGTTCGCCAGGACCAGTTGCTCGGCCTTCGCCTTGGTGCGGGCATAATCCCCGCGGGCCCGCGCCGGGTCAGCGGGTTCGGTGCCGGCTCCGACGATCGAACGGCCCAGATGCGCCACCGACGGTGAAGAAACGTAAACAAACCGCCCAGCACCCGCGAAGCGCGCCGCTTCAAGCAGGTTGCGGGTCCCGGCGACGTTCACGCGTTCAAATTCGGCAGGGTCGCCGCTGAAGGACACCTTCGCCGCACAATGGATCACGGAGTCCACGCCCTCAACGGCACGCTTTACCGCCTGCGGGTCACCCAGCGAACCGGCCACGTCCTCTGCACCGGCGACTCCCGAAGCGCGGCGCTGGAAGGTACGCACAGACTCACCACGGCTGCGCAGCAGGCTGGCAACGGCCCCGCCGAGCATTCCGCTCGCACCGGTCACCAGGACCGTCATGGGCGTCGCTTCCGACGTCCCTCGAGCATCTGCCCGGCCCAGGCCGCCACCTTCGCCCGGTCGATTTTCGCGTTGTGGCGCACGTCCGTCGGCAGCTCGGGCAGAGTCAGCACTGCAGCGATCTCCACACCCGCTGAGCGTCCCGCGTGACGGACGGCGGCCGACAGGCTTTCCGTCGCCAGGGACCCCCCGCGCGTCTTTGGCGCGGGTACGACGACGGCGACAACCGCCTGGGTGCCGGCCGGCCCCACACCGACGACTGCCGCCTGCCGTACTTCTTCGGTGCGCTCAATAGCCTGTTCGGCGCCGACGGGAGTGAAAATCCCTGCCGCCGTGGGAATGATGTGTGCGAGACGCCCTTCGACCCACAGCCGACCGTCGGCGTCCAGGTGGCCAACATCCCCGGTACGGTGCCAGCCCGAGGTGCGCGAGGACTCACGCTCGGTGATCCAGAGCCGGTGGTAGCGGTCCTTGACGTGCGCGGCACGCACGAGGATCTCCCCGGTGACGCCCGCCGTCGTCGTCGGCTTGCCGCTTGCGTAACCGGTGCGCTCGAGCGGGCTGATCGCCACCGTCGCGCCCGGCACGGGTGTGCCCACGCAGACTCCGTTGCCCGCTCCGGCTACCGAACTGTCCGTCGCGGCGAGGATACCCTCGAGGTCGATATCGGTCACGGGAAGGGCTTCGGTCATGCCGTACGGCGTGTGCAGGGTTGCTTCGGGCACCAGCGGCCGGAGGCCTTCGAGCAGTGTTGCGGGCACGGGCGCTCCGGCCGAGAGCAGGGTTTTCACGTTCCCCAGTGCCTCGGCGCCCCGCGGAGTGATGCCGTCAGCCGTGGCCAGGACGTTGCGCAGCGCAGCCGGAGATGCGAACACCACGGTGGCATCGATCGCGGATACGGCGTCGGCGAGAGCGCGGGCGGAGAGCGTCCGGGGAGCGGTGACGTCCATGGCGGGCGTCACCGATGAGGCGCCGAGCGCCGGACCAAGCAGTGCGAAAGGCGCGAAGCCAGCGACCAGGGCGCTTCCGGGCCTCAGGTCCAGGGTGTTGGCGAGCGTATCTCGCATCGCCGAGAGCCGGCGGTGGGTGTAGACAACGCCCTTGGCGGGGCCGGTGGAGCCTGACGTGAAAAGGATGGCGGCGTCGGCGTCCGGTTCGATCCCGGGATCGTTGAACACCGCGTCGGCGGAGGCGAGTTCCTCCAGGCTGTGCTGCACGCCCAAAGCGCGTGAACGGACCGTAGACAGGGCTCCCACGCTGATGCGGGTACCCGGCCAGCGGAAGAGGCGGGCGGCGATGAGTGCCCGGTCGATTCCGATCAGGAACTCCGGCACAGCGCCGCGCACCGCGCGGCTGAGACCCTTCGCTCCCAGTCCGGCGTCCGCAACAACGATGACGGCGCCCAACCGCAGGCAGGCATAAATCAGGACCGTCAGCTCAACACCGGGCGGAACCATGAGGCTGACCCTGCTGCCCGGCCGGACACCGATGCCCTGCAGCGCGCCTGCCAGTGCGGTGATGCGGGCATCGAGCTCCCGCCAGGACAGCGAACGTGCAACGGAGCCGTCCTCTCCCATGTCCGCCACGGCCAGCGACTCGCTGCCGGCGCGATCCTGAACCTGTTGCCAGAGCGGAGTGAACGTATCGCTTGAGACCTGCGAGGCGTCGTCGTCGTTCTTCCGCTCGAGCCAGTTGAAGATCGGTGTGGCGATGTCGCGATCGTCGGCGACGAGGTGGCTTGCGCCTTCGAAGCGGTGTACGTCTGCGTGGGGGAGCCGGCGGGTGAGGTCCTCGAGATAGGTGTCGGAGAAGATGGGGTCGCCGGGACCCCAGAGCATCAATACGGGTACATCCAGGGAACGGATGTCCTCCGCAATCCCCGTGAGGGTGGCGAAGCTCGGGTGGTTCGCGTCCACAGGGATATCAGCGACGAACTGTGCAATACCCTGCCGCCTGGAGGCGCGCAGGTACGGCGCGCGGTACGCAGCACGGACATCCGGGGACAGGCGCGGGCGTGCGAGCGCGAGCGTGGTGTCGAGGAAGGCCGTAGTCCCGGCCGTGCCCAGACGGTGCACGGCGCCGTTCAGGGCGAGCCGCAGGGGCGCCGGGATCGGCGAGTCCGGATCCTGGGAAATGGCCGTGTTGGTAAGGATCGCGGCCTGGAGGTTCCCGCGGTTGCGGCTTGCGTAACCGAGGCTGACCACCCCGCCCCAGTCATGGCCCAGCGTCACCAGGGGCCCGTCGAGACTCAGCGCTGCGGTGAAGTCCTCGAGATCCTGCACGCGGTCAGCGAGCTTCCGGGGGCGTCCGGTCCGTTCCGAGTAACCCATCTCGAGTTGATCCACCGCGACAACCCGCCAACCCTGCCGGGCGCCGGCCGCAAGGACGCTACGCCAGAGATAGGACCACGTGGGGTTGCCGTGGACGCACAGCAACGTTCCGCGCTGAATCCCCTCGAGGGACGGCAGGTTGTCCAGGTAGTGCCAGCGGTTCACCGTGCCCGCGGGGTCGACACCGGCTGTGGAGGGCACGTCGAGGTAGGCCGACCACCGGGGGTCGACGCCGGGGAATTCTACCACGCAATCTCCAGCATTGCGGTGTTCAGGCCCGATCCAACGCCCATGCACAACACCCTGTCGCCCTGGTTCAGTGTCTGGGATTCGGTTGCCAGGGTCATCGGAAGGGAAGCGGGGCCAACGTTGCCCCAGTGCGGGAACGTCTGTGGGACCTTCTTCGGGTCCAGATTTACGGCCTCGATGATCGCTTTGGTGTGGGTGGTGCTCACCTGATGTGTGATGTAGCGGTCCATGTCCGCCCAATCCCACTGCTGCTGGGCCTCCGCCCACGCAGCCGACACGAGTTCCAGGCCGCCGTCAAGGAGGCCCTGGGCGTCCGTGTACATGCCGTCGATTCCGCCGACGCAGAGCTCGTGGTGTTGGGTTCCGGCCCGGGCCACGCCGCCAAGCATACGGTGGGAGCCGGGGTGTGCATCCGCTGGACCCACGATTGCCGCGGCGGCACCTGAGCCAAGGGTGAGGGTAGCGAACTCCTGCATGAAACCCTCACGAGTGCCCACGGTCTCGTTCAGCCGGCGGAGCGTGGCTTCCTGGGTGGCCTGCGAATCCTCGCCGTTGACCACCATGGCGTATTGGATCTGACCAGCCTCGATCATGTTGGCCGCCAGCATCATGCCGTTGACGAATCCGAGGCACGCATTGGTCACGTCGAAATTCATTGCCGATGACGGCAGGCCGAGACCGTGGTGAATCTTCACGGCGACCGATGGCTCAAGATTGCTCCGCGAAACGGACGTATTGATCAGCAGGCCAATTTGCGATGCTTCGATGCCGGTGGAGGCAAGCGCCTTGGCACCCGCCTCGACGGCTCCGTCCTCAAATCCGGTGCCCGGTGCCCACCAGCGCCGCTCGGTGATTCCCGCCACACGCTGCAGCAGGCCCTTGGAAAGCCGCAAACGTTTCAGTGCCGGCGCCAGGAGACGATCGAATTCTGCGGAGGTGACTATGACCGGAGCCTCAACACTTTCCACGCCGAGCAGGGCGGTGTTGTGGTGTCGGAAGTTGAAATTACCGGTCAAATTTCCTGCCCTTAGTCCGCTGGTTACCCGCGGATTTGCCCGCTGGTTCGCTGTTAACCGCACCGGAACCGATAGCGCTTCGCCGGCGTTTGATGCCAATCTGCAATTGGTAAGCACACTTCGGTTACTAACGATCCTGAGGAAAGCCTAGTTCCTCCAGCAGATAACGGCACGTTGGGCGTCTCAATCCTCGCCCCCAAAGCCAGCTGCAATACCCTGAACTTCCCGCTGAACACAGTAGATTGTGAGGTAACGAACCCTTCTGGAAGAGAACCGTAACCCGTGCACCTGAAAAGTCTGACCGTGCGAGGCTTCAAGTCATTTGCCTCTGCCACGACCTTCGACTTTGAGCCGGGCGTCACCGCCGTCGTCGGTCCTAATGGTTCCGGCAAATCCAACGTGGTGGATGCCCTGGCCTGGGTGATGGGGGAGCAGGGCGCCAAGACGCTGCGCGGCGGGAAGATGGAGGATGTCATCTTCGCGGGGACCTCGGGCCGCGCACCCCTGGGCAGGGCACAGGTTTCCCTGACGATTGACAACGCCGACGGCGCCCTGCCGATCGAATACTCCGAAGTCACCATTTCACGCACCCTGTTCCGGGCCGGCGGTTCCGAGTACGCCATCAACGGCAATAATTGCCGGCTGCTCGATATCCAGGAGCTGCTCTCCGATTCCGGCCTGGGCCGGGAGATGCACGTGATCGTCGGGCAGGGTCAACTGGACAAGGTGCTTCACGCCACGCCGGAGGACCGGCGCGGGTTCATCGAGGAAGCCGCCGGCATCCTGAAGCACCGCCGACGCAAGGAAAAGACAGTTCGCAAACTCGAGGCGATGCAGGCCAACCTCACCCGCCTGACCGACCTCACCGGCGAGATCCGCCGCCAGCTGACCCCGCTCGGCAAGCAGGCGGACATCGCGCGCCGTGCCCAGCAGGTCCAGTTCGAGGCCCGCGACGCCCGCGCCAGGCTGCTTGCCGACGACCTCGTCCAGCTGGTCGCCTCCTTCGAGCAGGAGGTCGCTGATGAAACCGCCCTGAAGCAGCGGCGCGCCAAGGTCGAAGCCCTGCTGGAGAGCGGCCGTTCCAGGCAGGCGGAGCTGGAGCGGCTGGCGGCGGTTGCCACACCGCGGCTGAACGCCGCGCGGGATGCGTGGTACCGGCTCTCCTCCACGCGCGAACGGTTCCGGTCGCTGGGGAGCCTGGCAGATGAACGACGCCGGCTGCTGGGTTCAGTGGACACCGCTGCGGACGGCGGCCGGGATCCCGATGAGCTGGAGCGGCAGGCCGGCCTCGTCCGCACCGAAGCAGCCGAGCTTGCCGAGCACATCGACGACCGGCGGGAGGCACTCGAAGACGCAGTGGAGCAGCGCGCCGAGGCGGAGGACGCCGCGGCAGCAGAAGAGAAGCGGCTCGCATCCCTGCTTCGTGCTGCTGCCGATCGGCGGGAGGGCCTGGCGAAGCTCTCCGGCCAGGTCGGTGCCGCCCGATCACGGGTCGAATCAGCGGAGGCGGAACTGGGCAGGCTGCGCGCCTCCGTGGTTGAGGTGGGTGAACGCCGCCGCCAGGCGCAGTCGGATTTCACGGCGCTCGAGACTCAGGTGGCCGGTGCCGAGGAGGGTGAGGAAAGCCTCGACGCCGACTATGAGGAAGCGAGCGCTGCACTGGAGGCGGTTCTCGAATCGCTGGAAAACCTGAACGACGAGGAGCGGGCCGCCGAACGGGAGCGCGATGCCCTGCAGGCGAGAATCGAAGCCCTGCGGATGGGCCTTGAGCGTAAGGACGGGTCCAGCGCCCTCCTGGCCGGCGATGTCCACGGTGTACTTGGACCCGTGGCCGAGCTGCTCAGCGTTGAACCTGGCTACGAGGCTGCCGTTGCCGCGGCGCTGGGAGCGGTTGCGGAGGGCGTTGCCGTCGATTCCCTGGAAGCAGCAGACGGCGCGCTCCGTCTCATGAAGCACGACGACGCCGGTCGGGTCGAGCTGCTCATTGCAGGAGTTACGGCTGAGCCCCGGGCGGCCCTGCCGGACGGCCTGCGCTCCGCGGCGGAGCTCGTTACGGCACAGGCTGGACTCGAAGGCGCCGTGCGCGCCTTGCTGGGTGGCGTCGTCGTCGTCGGCTCTCTGTCCGAGGCAGCGGAGCTGGTGAATCGGCATGCGCGGCTGACCGCCGTGACTCGTAGCGGGGACGTGTTCACCGCGGCGACGGTGCGTGGTGGAACCGCGGCGGCGCCCGGAACGCTCGAAGTGCAGGCGGCAGTCGACGAGGCAGCGGAAGCGCTTCGGGCGGTCACGGAACGGTATGAGCGCGCGCGCTTCGGAATCTCTGCTGCCACAGCGCGGCGCGCGGAAGCACAGGAGCGCGCTGACGCTGCCCTTGAACGGCTGCACGAGTCGGATGCGCGGCTGGCGGCCGTAGCGGAGAAACTCGGACAGCTGGGTTCCGTATTGCGTTCGGCGTCGGGGGAGACGGACAGGCTGACCCGCCTCGCCGAAACCGCCGAGGCAAACCTCACCGCCGAGCAGCAGCGGCTGGAAGAGATCACCCTACGGTTGGCGCAGGCCCAGGAGGCCCCCGCGGAGAGTGAGCCCGATACCCAGACCCGCGACATGCTCGCCCTGGCCGCGACCCACGCCCGGCAGGCCGAAATGGAGGCCCGCCTCGCGCTGCGAAGTGCCGAGGAGCAGCTCAATGCCACGGCGAACCGGGCGGCGTCGCTTGAGCATGCAGCGCAGACTGAGCGCACCGCCCGCGAGCAGGCTGCCGAACGCGCCCGGATCCGGCGTCTACAGGGCGAGAAGGCGGCGGCGGTTGGGCAGGCGGTGCGGCAGGCGCTGACATTCCTCGACGTTTCAGTGGACCGTGCCGCGCAGAGCCGTGACGCAGCCGAAGCCGTGCGTTCGGCGTGGGAAGCCGAGCTCGGGACGGTCCGCACAGACAATGAGAAGCTCCTCGCAGAGCTTGCCGAACTGACGGATTCCGTGCACCGTGACGAGCTGGCCCGGGCGCAGCAGCGGCTGCGGATCGAGACGCTGGAGAACCGCTCCATCGACGAGCTCGGGCTTACCGCCGATCACCTTGTGGCCGAGTACGGGCCGGATCAGCCCGTTCCCTCCGCCGGTGAAACGGGCGACAAGTGGGCGCAATTGCGCGTGGCGGTGGACGAGAGCGGCAATCCCGTCCGCGAAGGGGTACCTTTCGTCCGCGAGGAGCAGGAGAAACGGCTCAAACGCGCCGAGAGGGACCTTTCAGCACTGGGCAAGGTCAACCCGCTGGCACTGGAGGAATTCGCGGCGCTTGAGGAACGGCACCAGTTCCTCAGTACCCAGCTGGAGGACCTCAAGGCCACGCGCAAGGACCTGCTGGACATCATCCGCGAGGTGGATGAACGGGTAGAGCAAGTCTTCACCGCCGCCTACCGGGACACCGCCGAGCAGTTCGAGCGGGTCTTCGGGCGCCTCTTTCCGGGCGGTGAGGGCCGGCTGGTGCTCACCGACCCGGATGACATGCTGACCTCCGGGATCGAAGTTGAAGCCCGCCCCGCCGGAAAGAAGATCAAGCGACTGTCGCTGCTGTCCGGTGGGGAGCGTTCGCTCACGGCGGTTGCCCTGCTGGTGGCGATCTTCAAGGCGCGTCCGTCACCGTTCTACGTGATGGACGAGGTTGAAGCCGCACTGGACGACACCAACCTGGGCAGGCTCATCACCATCTTCGAGGAGTTGCGCGAGTCCAGCCAGCTCATCGTCATTACGCACCAGAAGCGCACCATGGAGGTTGCGGACGCCCTGTACGGCGTCACCATGCGCGGCGACGGTGTTTCCACGGTGATCAGCCAGCGCCTCGTGGACGCCTAAGACTTGGTGTGCAGGGTCTCCCGCGCAAGGGTCCACATCAGGAACGCTGCGAGTGCGGTCACGCCCGTCAGCCCGAACGCCCACCCGTAGGACAGGGTGTCAACGAGGATGCCCGCCAGAATGGGACCGAAGATGGTTCCGGTATCGGTGCTCATCTGGAAGGCAGCCAGCACCTTCCCGCCGCTTCGCTCATTTCCGACGACGTCGGCCACTGCCGCCTGCTGCGCCGGGTTCAGGATGCCCGCCCCGATGCCTGCCACCACTGAGACGGCAAGGAACGTGACGACGTCGCCGGTCAGGCCCAGGCACGCCATCGCGATTCCATTGACGGCCAGCCCGGTAAGCACCAGCGGTTTCCGGCCCACCGTGTCGGTCAGCCGTCCCGAGAAGGTCAGCGCCAAGGCGGTTCCTCCCGCGAAGAAGGCCAAAGAGATACCCGCGACCTCGGGCCCGGCACCCAGGACCGCAGCGGCGAACAAGGGGACGAGGGCCATCCGTACGCCGAAAGATGCCCAGCCGTTCGCGAAACCGGAAACCAGCGCCGCCCGATAGGCAGAATCCCGTAGCGCCTCGCGTACGGGCAGGACAGGCTGCGCCGGGCCCTTGGTGCGGCCGCCCAGCGTGGTGTCCTTCAGCTGGAAGAAGACGACGGCGGCAGCCACCAGCAGCGCCCCCGCGTACACGAGGAACGGCACCCGCAGGCCGAATCCGGCGAGCAGCCCGCCGATGAAGGGTCCACCGATACTGCCGAGCAGGAATGCCGACGCATACGCACCGCTAACCCGGCCGCGCATTCCCGGCGGCGCCAACCGGATGATCAGCCCCATCGCCGAGATGGTGAACATCGTTGAGCCGATACCCCCGAGCCCCCGGAAGATCAGCAGTTGCCAGTAGTCCGCTGCGAACGCACACGCCGCCGTCGAAAGGGCAACGATGATCAGCCCTGCCACATAGACCGGCCGCTCGCCAAGACGCTCGACAAGCTTGCCGCCGGCAGGTGCGAAAACCAGTCGCGTGAATGCGAAGGCACTGACGATCACGGCCGCTGCCGTCGCTTCGACGCCGAAGCTCTGGGCGAACTGGGGAAGGACGGGGGACACGAGACCAAAGCCGATCGCAATCACGAAGGCCGCAGCGATAAGTACCTTGATTTCACGCGGCAGGCGTAAGCGCTCAGTTGTGCCGGATGCAGGTTTCATCCGCCGGGGAAAGTTCCGAAAAGCAACCACAAAGTACGATTCTCCCAGTTCCCGCGGCTTCCGATTGCCAATGCCCGGTGTGAGAAGCTTGGAAACGTGAACGAGATCCTCCCGATAGTAATTTATGTAGTCGTAGCGCTTGCCGTTCTGGGCACGCTTGCAGCCCTGCTCGTGCGGTCCCGCCGGACCCCGCCGGGCACCTACACAACCACGCGGGACGCCGACGACGACGGCGGCGCCACCTCGCGCGGTGCCGGCACCGACACCCTGGACCGGCCTGTCGGGACCGACACTGCCCCCGACGTCGTTATTCCGGACGATCTCCGCGACCTCGAGGAGGCGGACACCGGCGTCGAGACCGTCCCGGTTGAAACCCCTGATCCTGTCCAGGGCCGGCTCGCGCGTCTGCGCGCACGGCTGGTCAAGTCCAACAACGCACTCGGCAAGGGACTGCTCGCCCTTCTCTCGCGCGATCAGATCGACGAGGACGTCTGGGACGAGATTGAGGAAACGCTGCTGCTGGCAGACCTCGGCACCGAGCCGACGACCGAACTTGTTGACGCCCTCCGCGCCCGCGTGAAGATAGCAGGCAGCCGAAGCCCCGAAGAGGTCAAGGAAATGCTCCGCGAGGAACTCGTGAAGCTGGTCGATCCCACCATGGACCGGTCCCTGGCCACAGACAGGCACGCGGACCGTCCCGCAATCGTGATGGTTGTCGGCGTCAACGGGGTAGGAAAGACCACCACCGTAGGCAAGCTGGCCAGGGTTCTGGTAGCAGAGGACAAGGACGTGCTGCTGGGTGCGGCGGACACGTTCCGTGCTGCCGCGGCAGAGCAGTTGGCCACCTGGGGACAGCGCGTGGGCGTGCCGACGGTGAAGTCCGACATCGACGGCGCGGACCCCGCATCGGTCGCGTACGAAGCTGTGAAGGCAGGCATAGACGGCGAGGTCGACGTCGTCATGATCGACACCGCCGGTCGCCTGCAGAACAAGGTGGGTCTGATGGATGAGCTCGGCAAGGTAAAGCGGGTCATCGAGAAGCAGGGCACCGTGGACGAGGTTTTGCTTGTCCTCGACGCAACCACCGGGCAGAACGGACTCAACCAGGCACGGGTATTTGCCGAGGTCGTCAATATCACCGGCATCGTCCTCACCAAACTGGACGGCACAGCCAAAGGCGGGATCGTCGTCGCTATCCAACGTTCACTCGGTGTTCCGGTGAAACTCATTGGACTCGGTGAAGGTGCTGACGACCTCGCACCCTTTGAGGCCGAAGGATTCGTCGACGCACTGCTGAATTAGTCCGACCCAGAGCTGAATAGACTGGATGCGCCGGCGGAGATTGCTCCGCCGGCGCATCCAGTCTCGGCCCGAAATGGGCTAGAAGGTGAAGGTGAACACCGTTGCCGTACCGGCGGTGACGGGCAGCGCAACCTCGGTGGTGCCTGGAACGAAGCCGGGAATGGACGGCCGTTCCAAAGCCGGGATGGGCGGGGCCAATAACCCGTCCACGACTGTCTCGTTCTCGGCTCCATAGGACAGCCCTGTCATCTGCGTCATCACACCCGTGCGTGCACCCTCGGGCAGGGTGATTCTCACATCAGCAGGAGCAGCGGTCTGGGGGTTGTTCTGGTTTACGAGGATCACGCTCATGCTGCCGTCCTCGTGCCTGACGGCGTAGCTGTAGGCAAGCCCGCCGCCCTGCTGCGAGGATTCGAGGAACCAGCCGGTAGGCAGTTCCGCCACGAGGGACAGCCCATAGTAATTGGCCCTCTCATTGAACGTGGCGTCCGGTTCCAGGTAGGCGCCGCCCGCGCAGATGGCGGACATCGGCGGGCCGCCCACGCACGTGATGAGCGAACTGTGGAAGCTGAGGCGGGGGATGCCCAGTTTCGCTGCGCTCAAAGCGTAGTCGACGCTCCATAGTGCCGAGGCGTGCGTCTCGGTGGTCTCGTTGGACCCGGGGCAGGCCGAGATGCCGGTCTCCGGGATCCAGGTGTACAGGCCCGCGTTGTTCGCCGGTGCCATTGCCCGCATGCGGTAGTCCTGGGCGCGTTCATGGATGGGGTGGGCCATCAGGTTTTCCATGATTGGCTCGCCCAGTGGGTCCTCGGCGCCGTCGCATTGGGACAGCGGGTAATGGTGGAAGGACAGGATCTTCTCCTGCGGGATGTCAGCCTCGGCGAAGGGCTCCCACCAGGATTCGGCGTATGTACCCGGTCCAACGATCGCCACGTTGGGCGCGACAGCGTACATCGCCTCCGCGTACTGTTTCAGTTCCTCGAGGTAGTCCTCGATCCACCAGTCATCCGGACGCAGGCCGGTCTTCGGGTAGCCGTTGGGCTCATTGCCCACGGTGATGCCCACCAGACGGTCACCGAAAATGTTCGAGGCGTGCTTTGCCATGTCTGCTGCGCGGGCGGGATCGAAATGCGCAAGGTCCACGGTCAGGCTGATGGTGGCATCCGCTGCAACCAGCAGGGTGTTGATGCGCTCCAGATCCGCCGGTCCTGCAGCACGCACTGGATGCGCTTCGTCGCCCTTGAGTCCGGCAGGGAGCGGCTCTCCACTGGAAGTCCAGAAGAAGCGGCGGTCCACGGCGTTGCCTCCGAAGCGGAGCATCGGCTGTCCGAGTCCCTGCAGGCTCGCCACCATCTCGGTATTCTCACCGTTCAGCCGGGGATCCGCGAGGTCGGTCGCTTCGAGCGAAAGCCCAATGAGTCCTTCCGGAAGGACTGTGCCCGTCCGCTCGCCGCTGACGGAAACACTCATCGGTTCCACGGCCTCCAGCGGCGAGCCCGCGGGTGGCCCTGCCTGCTGGTAGAACACGGTCGGAGGAGCCGGGAGCGGTTCGGTGGACGCCGGCGAAGGAGTTCCGGTCAGCTCCGGCGGTGGAGGAGGGGCAATGCTTTCAACCGTGGCCGGGCGTCCGCCGTTGGGCAGAACGGTGACGCCCACAAGGGTCCCGGCAAGGAGCATCGCGGCGGCAGCGGCAGCACCGATCATCAGTCGGGGATCCGGACGGCCCTGGGCCTGGTGGCGCGCCGTTACGCGCCGGGCGCGCGCGGTGTCGTTCGGTTCAGTGGGTGGATGAGGCATTCTTCTCCAAAAGCTTGGCTGAGATTCAGCGTCATTCAAGCTTAACCGCCAGCTCCCTCCATTCAGTGACACGACGACGCCGGCCCGCCCGTGCCGCCACCCCCACCGCGAAACACAAGCGAAACAAAGCGGTCATCCACTCTTTACCTCGGTGCACGGCTTGTAACGTCCCCGCAACACAATTCCCAAGGCGGCGAAACACGGGATTGCCAAAGTATTGAACCAGCGGGAAGTGCCCGCCACTTCCGAGAGGACGAAAAGATGGATCTGACTGCAGGTCACGTCTGGGTCATGGTTTCCGCCGCCCTGGTATTGCTCATGACACCCGGACTGGCATTTTTCTACGGCGGCATGACACGCGCCAAGGCAGCGCTGAACATGATGATGATGAGCTTCATCGCCGTTGGCCTCGTGGGCATTGTCTGGGTGCTCTGGGGCTACTCGATGACTGGAGGAGACGGCGTCGCCCAGCTCTTCGGCAATCCCTTCGCCTCATTCGGGCTTGAGGGCCTCATCGGTACCGAGGACATGATCAGCGCCGGCTACGGCGCAACCTTCGCCATCATCACGGTAGCGCTGATCAGCGGCGCGATCGCCGACCGCGCCAAGTTCGGCGCCTGGTCGCTCTTCGTCCCCATCTGGGTCACCGCTGTCTACTGCCCCCTGGCATTCATGGTCTGGGGAGGCGGTCTCCTCAGCGCCGAGGGCGCCATCGGCGCTGCAGTCGGCGAAGCAATCGACTTCGCGGGTGGAACCGTTGTCCACATCAGCGCGGGCGTCGCAGCGCTTGTCCTGGCCATCATTCTGGGCAAACGGCAGGGCTTCGGCAAGGATCCGGCGCACCGCCCGCACAACGTCCCGCTGGTGATGCTCGGCGCCGCGCTGCTCTGGTTCGGCTGGTTCGGATTCAACGGCGGTGCTGCCGGCACCGCGGAGGAAGCAGGACTCATCTGGATCAACACGATGGCCGCTCCGGCCGCAGCGATGGTCGGCTGGCTCGTGATTGAACGGTTCCGCGACGGCCGTCCCACCTCGTTGGGAGCCGCTTCGGGGATCGTCGCCGGACTCGTGGCGATCACACCGGCCTGCGCCAGCGTAAGCCCGGTCGGCGCCGTCGGCCTCGGCCTGGTCTCGGGCGCAATGTGCGCCCTCGCCGTCGGACTCAAGTACAAGCTCGGCTTTGATGACTCGCTCGACGTCGTTGCGGTGCACCTTGTGGCGGGCACGCTCGGCACGATCGCGATCGGCTTCATCGCCCTGCCCGTCGACGGCGTAGGCGGCGGCCTGTTCTACGGCGGTGGTTTCGGCCAGCTCTTGGCGCAGGTGGTGTCGGTCCTGGTGGCGGTTACCCTCTCAGCGGTCATGACCGCACTCATTGGCCTGGCCATCCACAAGACCATCGGATTCCGCGTCACTGCCGATAACGAGGTGTCCGGCGTGGACCTCTCCGAGCACGCCGAGACCGCATATGAGTTCGGTGGACTGGGAGTCGGTGGCCCGTTCCATCCCTTCCACGAGCCTGCACCGGCACCACGCGTTGAAACGGCACAGCAGAAAGTGAACTCATGAAGCTAGTGACAGCCATTGTTCGTCCGGACAAGCTAGACAACGTCCGGGGAGCCCTCGAGAACTACGGGGTACAGGGCCTGACGGTCAGCCAGGCCAGTGGTTACGGCCGCCAGCGCGGACACACCGAGGTCTACCGCGGAGCGGAATACACAGTTGATCTCCTGCAGAAGGCGCGAGTGGAGGTCCTGGTGGCTGACGCCTGGGTCAACGACATCGTCGATGTCCTGGTCTCAACTGCCAACACCGGCAAGGCCGGAGACGGCAAGGTATGGGTCCTTCCGGTCGAGGATGCCGTTCGTGTCCGTACTGGTGAACGCGGGGAAGCCGCGCTCTAACCCGGAGAGTTCGTGCAGACATGGCGGGTTGAACCCTGTTCAACCCGCCATATCTGTGCGAAAACTCGGTGCTTACGGCTCCGGCCACGAGGACGGGCCGTGCGAGCCGGCGGGATATTCGTCCATCGGAACCTCGTCCGCCTGCCACGCGGCAAGGACAGGCTCGACGATGCGCCAGCAGTCCTCCGCTGTGTCCCCGCGGACGGACAGCGTCGGGTCCCCTGAAAGCACACCGTCCAGGACTTCGCCGTAGGGGAGCAGCTCGGAAGCGTTGAGTTCGGCCTGCAGGGTGGCCCGGTCCAGGCAGAACACGTCACCGGGGCCGTTGACGTCGATGTCCAGCTGCAGAGTGTCGGGACCGAATCCGATCCTTAACCTCGTGGGCGAATCAACGCCGGTGAACCCGTCAGGCAGGTGATTCACCGGTTTGAAAGTGATGACGGCTTCCTTATGGGTGCGGCCCACTGCCTTGCCCGAACGCAGCCTGAAAGGTACGCCGGCCCAGCGGTCGTTGTTGATGGAGACTTCGATTTCCGCGAGTGTTTCGGTCCCCCTGGCAGGATCGACGCCGTCCTCATCCACGTAGTTGGGCACATCCCGGTTCTCGATGGTGCCTGCCGTGTACCGGGCGCGCCGGGTGGTGTTCCTGTAGTCGCGCCCAACGGAGCTCGCCCGAAGAACGGTCCCGATGTGGTCGCGGAGGTCCCGCTCGTGGAGGGTCGACGGCGCGTTCATCGCGATCAGCGCCATAACCTGCAGCAAGTGGCTCTGGATCATGTCACGCAGGGCTCCGGCGCCGTCGTAGTAGCGCGCACGGTTTTCGAGCGTGAGCTTCTCGTCAAACACGATGTCCACGGATTCGATGTGGAGGTTGTTCCAGACCGGTTCCAGGAAGCGGTTCGCGAACCGCAGGCCCAGGATGTTGAGCACGGTGGCCTTGCCCAGGAAGTGGTCAACCCGGTGGACATGATCTTCGGGAACCAGGCCGTCGAGGATGGAATTGAGCCGGTGCGCCGATTCCCGGTCCGTTCCGAACGGTTTCTCCAGCACCAGCCGCGAACCCTCCGGCAGGTCTTTGGGCTCGAGCGTTGCGCACGCCTTCTCGCTGACGGCGGGGGGAAGGGCGAAGTAAATGGCCACCGGCCCCTGGAGCCCGGCGATCAGCTCTGCGAGCGCACCCTGGGCGGTCACATCCACCTGGTGGTACGTGCTGTCTTCCCGGATGCGGGTGAGCGCGTGTTCGCCGTCGTCGTCGTTATTCTGGGTGGAAGCGGCGGAAGCGGCAGCAAAGGAGGTTTCCAGCCGGTCCTGCCACTGTTCTTCGCTCCAGGCATCCGATCCCGCTCCGACGAGGGCCAGGTTGCCTGCCTTGCCATGCCGGACCAGACGTGCGAGGCCGGGCAGGAGGAGGCGGCCGGTGAGGTCTCCCGACGCACCGAGGATCAGCAGCGTGCGGATTGCCTGCCCCTGAAACTGATGTCCCGAGGCCTGTTCGTCAATCGCATGAGTAGTCACCCTTAACACCCTGCCACCGAAGGTGTCTCCCTGTCTCGCGCACACGGGGAAGATGCCCAGTTGCTACCCTTGATAGTTGAATCCACGCAAGCTCGAGGAAAGCAGTTCACGTACCGTGTTCAATTCACTCTCAGACCGGCTGACAGCGACCTTCAAGAACCTTCGCGGCAAGGGCCGCCTGTCAGAGGCCGACGTCGACGCCACGGTCCGCGAGATCCGCCGCGCCCTGCTCGACGCGGACGTTGCTGTCCCGGTCGTGCGCGCTTTCGCCGCGCAGGTCAAGGAGCGCGCGCTCGGTCTGGAGGTTTCCCAGGCGCTGAACCCAGGCCAGCAGGTTGTGAAGATCGTGAACGAGGAGCTGGTGGGAATCCTGGGCGGGGAGACCCGCAGGATGCGTCTCGCCAAGAACCCGCCGACGGTGATCATGCTCGCCGGCCTGCAGGGTGCGGGCAAAACCACGCTGGCTGGAAAGTTGGCCAAGTGGCTCAAGGGTCAGGGTCACAGTCCGCTGCTGGTCGCGTGTGACCTGCAGCGTCCCAACGCGGTCAAGCAGCTGCAGGTGAACGGTCAGCGTGCCGGTGTACCGGTTTTTGCGCCGCATCCCGGTGTCAGTTCCGAATCTGAGGCTGCCACAGGTGATCCCGTTGATGTCGCCCGCCGGGGCGTTGCCGAGGCACGGACCAAACTGCACGACGTCGTCATCGTCGACACGGCGGGTCGTCTGGGCATCGACGCCGAGCTGATGCAGCAAGCATCCGACATCCGCGATGCGGTAACTCCGGACGAAGTTCTCTTTGTCATCGATGCGATGATCGGCCAGGACGCAGTAAACACTGCGCAGGCTTTCAACGAGGGCGTGAACTTCACCGGCGTGGTGTTGACCAAGCTCGACGGCGATGCCCGCGGCGGAGCGGCGCTCTCCGTCGCGTCCATAACGGGCAAGCCTGTCATGTTCGCCTCGACCGGTGAAGCGCTCACGGACTTCGAGGTCTTCCACCCGGACCGCATGGCATCCCGAATTCTCGACATGGGAGACATCCTCACCCTGATCGAGCAGGCTGAGCAGGCCTGGGACAAGGATGAAGCCGCACGGATGGCGAAGAAGTTCGCCGACCAGGAGGACTTCACCCTCGATGACTTCCTCGCGCAGATGCAGCAGATCCGCAACATGGGCTCCATGAAGAAGATGCTCATGATGATGCCTGGTGCGGCGAACATGCGGCAGCAGCTCGAGAATTTTGATGAGCGTGAGATTGACCGGGTGGAGGCGATCGTTCGCTCTATGACACCCCATGAGCGGGTTGCACCGAAGATCATCAACGGTTCCCGCCGGGCCCGCATTGCCCGTGGGTCCGGTGTGCACGTATCAGAGGTCAACGGCTTGCTGGAGCGTTTCGGGCAGGCCCAGAAGATGATGCGCAAGATGGCTGCCGGCGGTGGCATTCCGGGAATGCCGGGCATGCCCGGACCCGGGGGATTCTCGGGTGGGGCACGTAAGGGCAAGCCGAATGCCAAGGGCAAGAAGAAGCCCAAGTCGGGCAATCCCGCAAAGGCAGCGCAGGAGGCTGCCGCTGCGGAAGCCAAGCGGAACGGGCAGCGGGCGGCGGTTCCCAGCGGTGCCGCTTTCGGCAAGCAGGATGACTTCGATCCTGCCTCGCTCAACCTGCCCAAGGGTTTCGAGAAGTTCCTCGGCAAGTAGTACCGGACCAATCTCCCCCAGGGGATTTCTGCATTTCGTCAGAGGCGGCACCTAGGTTGATGCCATGAAAAGTGAACGCGTTGTTTTCGTGCACGGTGCCGGTAACTTCGGTGCCGCCGCCTGGACCCGTCAGCACGGGATGGCCCTGGAGTTCGACTGCCTCTTTGTCCGCCGCCACGGGTTCCATCCGGTTGCCGCTCCGCTGCCCACCGATTTCGCGCAGGATCAGCAAATCGTCACCGAGGCGCTGGGATCCGGCGGCCATTTGGTCGCTGCGTCGCAGGGGTCAGTTGCAGCGATGATGGTTGCGGTCGAGCGACCCGAGCTAGTGCGGTCGTTGACTCTGGCTGAGCCTGCGTGCCTGTCGCTCACGGAGTCACTACCGGCCACAGCTGCGCACAAGGCGCGGGTGCAGCCCTTGTTCGACAGGGCGGGCGAGCTCACAGACGAGGAGTTCAACCGCGAGTTTGTTCGGCTGGTCTTCGCCGCCGAGCCCCGGCCCCTTGATACCGCCGAGGCAAAGCGCGCTGCGCGGCGTCTGAGATTGCAGGCACCGCCCTGGACGGCGCCCCTGCATATTGTTCCCGGCGTCCCCACCCTCGTGCTGACAGGTGGGTGGGAGCCGCTCTATGAGGAAGTGGCGGCGTATCTGGCTGAGACGGGCGCCGGCCACACAGTGGCTGGTGGAGGACACCGTCCGCAGGACACCTCGGCCGGTGCGGATCTGATTACCGACTTCATTCGCGCCCACAGCCGAAAAGCGGCCTGAAACTGGTACTGCCTGGGGAATAGCTTTAACCTTCAAGTAGTTAGATCCAGTAACAGCGCGCACTTGGAGGAACTCATGAACTCAGTACAGGACCTGCTCCCGGCCGAGACGGCAATGGGAACCGTCACGCTGAAGGTGGGCGATCTGGGCCGGATGGCGGGCTACTACCGGTCGGCGCTCGGACTCGTTGATCTCGCCGAATCCACCGAAGGGCTGTACTTGGGCCGTCCCAATACACCCCTCATCCGTCTGGTCCCGGCCGGTGGTTTGAAGCTGCCCGCGCGCACGGAGGCGGGGCTGTTCCACACCGCCATTCTGTTTGCCGACCGCGCGGATCTGGCGGCAACAGTCGCAACTGCGGCGCAGACGGCACAGGCCGGGAAAGGCCATTATGTGGGCAGTGCGGACCACCTTGTCAGCGAGGCCTTCTACTTCACGGACCCGGAGGGCAACGGCATCGAGCTGTACTTCGACAAACCCCGCGAGACCTGGAACTGGACCACCTCAAATGGCCACCGCTCGGTCATGATGGACAACGTGCCGCTGCCGCCTCAGCAGTACCTGACTGCGAACCTGACCGAGGATTCAATGAGGAATCAGGAGGAGGCTCCTGCCGGCGTCGGGCACGTCCATCTGCAGGTAGGCGACGTTGAGACCGCGGAGAACTTCTACGTGTCCACGCTCGGTTTCGAAAGGACAGCGGGCTGGCACGGCCAGGCGCTGTTCGTTGCTGCCGGGGGATACCATCACCACATGGCCATGAATGTCTGGAACAGTCGCGGTGCGGGGCCGCGGCGGGACACCCTCGGCCTCGGGGAAGTCCTCCTTCACGTTCCGACGGCTGACGAGGCAGACGCCCTCGCGGAGCGGCTGGATGCAGCGGGGGTGGGGTACCACCACACCGGCGCTGAGCTGCGGTTCAGCGACCCCTGGAACAACAAACTACGGGTCGCTGTAGGGTGAACGCGTGCCTGAGTCGCCTGCAGGCTGTTCCTTCTGGCACAATATAGCTGTACCCAATCTGCGCAGCCCCTCTCTCTGCGTGCATTGTGTCCTCTAGAACCCCAAAATGTATGGCCCGCCCCACGGGTGCAGAAACCGGAGTTCGCCCTTTTGATCAACAAGGAGTGACCACACAAGTGGCCGTAAAGATTCGCCTGAAGCGCTTCGGCAAGATGCGCGCACCGTACTACCGTATTGTCGTCATGGACTCCCGCGCCAAGCGCGACGGGCGTGCCATCGAGGAGATCGGCAAGTACCACCCCACTGAAGAGCCCTCGTTCATCGAGGTCAAGTCGGACCGCGCGCAGTACTGGCTCGGAGTCGGCGCACAGCCCACCGAACAGGTCGCCGCGATCCTCAAGATCACCGGTGACTGGCAGAAGTACAAGGGTATCGAGGGCCAGGAAGGCACCTTGAAGACCAAGGCCCCGAAGGAAGCCTTTACGGCACCTGAGAAGGGTTCTGTCATTGTGCCCGAGGCCATCACGAAGAAGAGCAAGAAGGCCGACGAGCCTGAGGCAGAAGCTTCCGAGGCTGAGTAAATTGCTCGCTGAAGCGCTGGAACACCTCGTTCGCGGAATCGTGGACAGCCCTGACGACGTCCGGGTGTCAGCGAAATCCAACCGTCGCGGTGAGACGCTCGAGGTCCGGGTTCACCAGGAAGACCTTGGCCGCGTCATCGGCCGGCAGGGAAGGACAGCACGCGCGCTGCGCACTGTCATCTCGGCCCTCGCTGACGGCGAGCCGGTGCGGGTCGACGTCGTGGACACCGACCGCCGCCGCTGACCAGCAGTACATGCTTCCAAGTCCGGCCCCACCACGCCAGTGTTGGGGCCGGACTTTTTGACGATCCGCCTACACCAACTCGAAACCGGAGACCAGATGGACCTGCAGGTTGCCCGTATCGGCAAACCCCATGGCATTCGCGGTGAGGTTACCATTCAGCTGTTCACGGACGCTCCCGAGGAGCGGTTCGAAGCTGGCGCCGTTTTTCGCGTGGAGCCTGCCTCCAGCGGTCCGCTGACGATCTCCAGTGCACGCTGGAACAAAGACATCCTCGTCCTCGGCTTCGAGGAGGTTCCGGACCGCAACGCCGCCGAACTTCTGCGCGGCGCACAGCTCTTCATCGATTCCGAGGAGAACAACGACGACGACGGCGACGCCTGGTATGAACACGAACTGGTCGGCCTCCAGGCCCGGGTGGGGAACGACGTCGTCGGTCGGGTGAGTGCCCTGCGCACCATGAGCGTCCAGGACCTGCTGATCATCGAGCGGCCGGACGGCGAGGAAGTGCTGGTGCCATTCGTCTCAGAGATTGTGCCTGAAGTGAATATCGAGGGCGGGTTCGTGGTCCTGACTCCTCCGGCGGGGCTGCTGGAACTGAATCTTCCCGGTTCAAATCAGGCGGAAGAGCCACGCCCAGACGTCAGCGACAGCTAGTGCGCATTGACGTCGTCAGCATCTTTCCTGAGTACCTTGCAGCCCTGGAGCTCTCGCTGATCGGCAAGGCGCGGCAGGACGGACTGCTCTCCCTCACTGTGCACAACCTGCGTGACTTCACGGTCGACCGGCACCGGACGGTCGACGACACGCCATATGGTGGCGGTGCCGGGATGGTCATGAAGCCCGAGCCCTGGGCCCAGGCGTTGGAGGTCGTACGCGGCGAATCGCGTCCGGTGTTGATTGTTCCCTCTCCCGCGGGGGAACGCTTCACCCAGGCAATGGCACACGAGCTCGCGGAGAAAGAACATCTCGTCTTCGCCTGCGGTCGCTATGAGGGCATCGATGAGCGGGTGCTTGACTGGGCGGCGGACTCATACGACGTCCGGCCTGTGAGTCTCGGCGACTACGTGCTCAACGGGGGAGAGGTGGCTGTGCTCGCGATGGTGGAGGCGGTCGCGCGGCTGCTTCCCGGCGTCGTCGGAAATCCCGAGTCACTGATCGAGGAGTCCCACGCGGACGGTCTGCTTGAGTACCCGGTCTATACGAAGCCGTCCTCGTGGCGTGAGTTCGAGGTGCCGGAGATACTCCTCAGCGGCAACCATGCCCACATCGCGCGCTACCGGCGGGACGAACAGTTACGGCGCACTGCCCTCCGGCGCCCGGATTTGCTCGGCGGCCTGGACGTGGAGACACTCAGCGCCGCAGATCTGGCTGTGCTGGCAGAGGCTGGTTATGCGGTGGTCAACGGAGTACTCGCTCCCATCGGCGAGAGGCCTTCAGTTCTGCCGTAGCGGCCGCACTGTGGCATAATTGGTACTCGTGCCAACTGGGTGCGCGCCTGCCACAGGGGGAGCGTCACCAACGCAGACGGCACACCGGAAGCCGCCAAGGGGCGCTTCGGTACTCAATCTTCAACGGCATCTGCCTGTTCTGCAGGTCTTTGTCGTTGTGACCAACGTGGATGACCTGTGGCGTTCACCAGGAGCAATGCACATGCATATTCTCGACAGTGTGGATGCAGCCTCGCTGCGCAGCGATGTCCCCGACTTCCGCGCGGGCGACACCCTGAAGGTTCACGTCAACATCATTGAAGGCAAGAACACCCGTGTTCAGGTCTTCCAGGGTTTCGTTCTCGGACGCCAGGGTGATGGTGTACGCGAGACCTTCACCGTTCGCAAGGTCAGCTTCGGTGTCGGCGTTGAGCGTACCTTCCCGGTTCACTCCCCGGTGATCGACAAGATCGAGCTTGTCAGCAAGGGCGACGTACGCCGGGCAAAGCTGTACTACATGCGTGATCTCCGCGGCAAGGCTGCGAAGATCAAGGAGAAGCGGGATCCGAAGACCGTCAAGTAGTCCCCAGATTCACAAGCTTCACCATGCCTGAGTTCTTCGTTCCGCGGAAGAAGACCAGGCAGCCCACAAAGCGTCGGCCCGGAACTTCGGGCTGGCGCTTTGTGTTCTATGCGGTTGCCCTCGCCTGCCTGGCCATCGTGACTGTGCGGGCGCTGCTGGTCGACATTTTCTATATCCCTTCCGGCTCTATGGAACCGCTCCTGGGAGCAGGGGACCGGGTGCTGGTCTCACGTACGGACTATGTATTCGGCGAGATCAAACGCGGAGACGTGGTTGTCTTCGATGGAAGAGGCTCGTTCGCCCCGCTTGGCCCTGGGGGCTTCGAGCAGGCGCTGACAGATACCATGCGATTCTTCGGCGTCGGTGACACCGAAACGGTGTATGTAAAGCGCGTCGTCGGCGTCGGTGGGGATCTGGTTGCGTGCTGCGATTCCAGCGGGAGGGTCACCATCAACGGGAACGCACTTGAGGAGCCTTACGTTTTCCCGATGAACGCGCCGAGTGAGATGAAGTTCGAGGTAGCCGTTCCAGAGGGTAAGTTGTGGTTGATGGGTGACCACCGGTCGGAGTCTTTCGATTCACGGAGCTTGTTGGGCGCTCCCGGGGGCGGGCTGGTTTCCGAGGAACGGGTGATTGGCCGAGCGATCAGCGTAGTCTGGCCTCCTGTCGACGCAGCAACTATCCCACGCCCAGCCGGCGCGCCGTAAGCCGGCAGGACCACCCCTGAACGCACAGTAGAGGATTCGCACGAATGGCAAAGACCTACCCGGGAACACCGAACGACGGCGCCGAAGACCCTGCGGACACGCCGCGATTCGATGTTCCGGGTGATGGTGAGCCCCAGGACAAAGCTCCGGGTGAATCCAAGAACCGGAGCCTTGGAAGCTGGGCCAGGGAAATCCTCATCATCGTGGCCGTTGCGCTGCTTCTTTCTTTCCTGATCAAGACCTTCCTCTTTCGTGCGTTCTTCATTCCTTCGGGGTCCATGGAGAATACCCTTGAGATTGACGACCGAATCTTCGTCAACCAGCTTGTCCCCGAGCCGTTCGCGCTGGAGCGCGGCGACGTCGTCGTCTTTCGTGATACCCAGAGCTGGTTGCCCGAGCCGGCGCCGGGAACCACATCGACCAACTGGTTTCAGGACGCACTGGTATTCATCGGATTGTTGCCGGATCAGTCGCAACAGCACCTGGTCAAGCGGGTGATCGGCCTTGAAGGGGACCGGGTAATTTGTTGCGACTCGGAGGGGCGGATCACCGTCAACGGTGAACCGCTGAATGAGCCCTACCTGTATCCCGGAGCGAACCCCTCCGATGTCCCGTTCGACGTCACGGTGCCCGAAGGCAAAATCTGGGTCATGGGGGATCACCGAAACGCGTCGGCGGATTCCAGGGCGAACCAGGACGGGCCGGGGGAAGGATTCATCGACGTGGATGACATCGAAGGCAAGGCGGCAGTTATCGCCTGGCCGCTGGACCGTCTCGGCTTCCTGGGCAATTATCCGGATGTGTTCGCAGGTGTCCCCGAAGCTCCCCAAAGCACCGGCCGGGAGAACTCCAGGCCGTGACCGGGAAGGCGCCTACCCTGCGGTACGAGCGGTCATTCCTTTCGGAGGGCCATCGCTTTCTGGCCGGCTGCGACGAGGTGGGCCGGGGCGCCCTTGCCGGGCCGGTGACTGTTGGACTGGTAGTGATCGATCTCACCACTGCGAAGGGCTTGCGCGGTGTGCGGGATAGCAAGCTTCTGAGTCCCGCTGACCGTGAGGCACTGGTGCCGAAAATTCAGCGCTGGGCCGTCGCATACGGGGTGGGGCACGCCACCGCCGGCGAGATTGATGCAATGGGCTTGATGGCAGCGCTGCGTGCGGCAGGAAACCGTGCGTGGGCGCAGGCCAGCCGGACGGTGCGGCCCGACGCTGTGATTCTCGACGGAAACCACAACTGGTTGGCACCATCCGTCCAGGGCTCCCTGTTCGAGGACGTCGAGACCCGGGAGGTTAGCTGTGATGCGCCGGTTCACACGCGGATCAAAGCGGACCTTCAGTGTCTCAGCGTCGCAGCTGCCAGCGTGCTGGCCAAAGTGGAGCGCGACCATCTCATGGTCGAATTTTCCCGAAGCTACCCGGGATACGGCTGGGAGATCAATAAGGGTTATGCAACCGCGGGCCACAGGGCAGCCATCGACGGGCTCGGGCCGAGCCGGGAGCACCGCCGCACGTGGCGCCTCGGGACGGGTACAGGTATGAGCGTGCCCGCCGTCGAAATTGGGGGATGATGGAGCAATGAGCGCCGAAGATCTTGAGAACTACGAAACAGACATGGAGTTGCAGCTCTACCGTGAGTACCGCGACGTCGTCAGTCTCTTCAACTATGTGGTGGAAACAGAGCGGCGTTTCTACCTCGCCAACCACGTGGATTTGCAGGCGCGCTCGGCGGACGGCGAAATCTACTTTGACCTGACCCTCAATGATGCGTGGGTATGGGATGTTTACCGATCCGCCAGGTTCGTGAAGACCGTTCGGGTCATAACGTTCAAGGACGTCAATGTTGAGGAGTTGGCCAAGACTGATGACATCTCCCTTCCGAAGGACGGCTCGCTGGGCGGCTGATCCCCTGCGCACTTCAGATCCTGACTCCTGCTCCACAGCGGCCCGATTTCGCTGACTTTACCCACATAAGCACGTAAGACGACACCTCCGGACTCACCCTGCATCAGGCTGGATCCGGAGGTGTTCGCATGAGAACAAAGGATGAGCTGGGCAGGCGCGGTGAAGCGCTGGCCGCCCGGTTTTTGGAAGACGCCGGGCTTCGGGTCATTGACCGGAACTGGCGGTGCACGGTAGGCGAGATCGACCTCGTGGCCGTAGACGGCGCCACCTTGGTCGTGGTCGAAGTAAAGACCAGGTCCACGGAGAAGTTCGGTCACCCGCTTGAGGCCATCACGCCGGGCAAGCTGGAGCGGCTGTATCTCCTTGCCTTGCGGTGGGCACGCGCACACGACCTTCGGTTCTCAGGGTTCCGTGTGGATGCGGTCGCGATTGTCGACGACGGCGTCAACGCGCCGGTGATTGACCACCTTCGGGCGGTGAGCTGATGCCGCTCGGCCGCACGTACGCTATCTCGCTGGTGGGATTGAACGGTTACATTGTCGAGGTCGAGTCTGACATCGGGCAGACGCTGCCTGCTTTCGTTCTGTTGGGACTACCAGATGCTTCGCTGTCGGAAGCCAGGGAACGGATCCGGGCCGCTGCCCGGAATGCCGGACTACCGCTGACCAGGCGGAAGATCACCGTGAACCTGATTCCTGCGTCGCTGCCGAAGCGCGGGTCAGGTTTCGACCTTGCAATCGTGATGTCAGCGCTGGCCGCCGCTGGAGATGTCCGGAACTGCGGGCGCACCGTCTTTCTATCCGAGCTCGGCCTCGACGGGCGACTGCGGGCGATCAACGGAATCCTGCCGGCCGTCATGGCTGCCGTCGAGGCTGGCTATCCGAATATCGTCGTGGCAAGCGATAACGCTGCCGAAGCCGCCCTCGTTCCGCAGGCGGTGGTCCGTGGCTTTGATTCTCTGGCGGAGGTGGCACTGGCTTTCGGGGCGGACGCTGCCGCAGTGGAGCTTCCCACACCCGACCAGACGGAACTCTCCCGCATGGCCCAGCCCAGGGACGTGGCGATCGTGCCCAAGGACATGTCCGACGTCGCCGGGCAGTCAGATGCCCGCCTTGCCGTGGAGGTCGCCGCAGCCGGTGCGCACCACCTCATGATGGTCGGCCCGCCCGGCGCGGGGAAAACCATGCTTGCAGAGCGGATCCCGGGCATACTGCCTAATCTTACGGACGAGCAGGCCATGCAGGTGACTGCGATCCATTCACTCGGCAGCGCCGTTGCGTGTCGTGAACTGCGCCGCAGGCCACCGTTCGAGAGCCCTCATCACACAGCCAGCGCCGCCTCCATCATCGGCGGGGGAAGCGGGATTCCGCGTCCCGGTGCAGCTTCGCGTGCACACCGGGGCGTCCTCTTCCTTGACGAGGCGCCTGAGTACCAGCGTCGAATTCTCGATGCGTTGCGGGAGCCGTTGGAAAGTGGCGAGCTTGTGTTGCACCGTGCGGCCGGCACAGCAACCTATCCGGCAAGATTCCAGCTGGTTCTGGCCGCGAATCCGTGCCCGTGCGGGCTGGCGAGCGGCAAAGGCATGAACTGCACGTGTTCCGCGCAGCAGCGAAGGCTCTACTTCGGCCGGATTTCGGCGCCACTCCTTGACCGGGTTGACCTGCAGTTGGCCATGCACCGTGTGGCGCTGAAGGACTTCTCAGGCGCTCCAGCTACCGACACGAGTGCCGCGGTTGCCGCCAGGGTCGCAGGGGCACGGGAAATGCAGCGGGACCGGCTGTTCCAATGGGGCTTCCATACCAACGCAGAGGTTCCCGCCAAATTGCTTCACAATGAACTTCGCCTGTCCCGCAAGGCAACAAAGTCGCTGGATCTGACCATGGAGCAAGGGGCAATAACCAAGCGTGGCTATGACCGGGTGTTGCGCGTCGCGTGGAGCGTTGCGGACCTCGCCGGGAAATCAATACCGGGCAGTGACGACGTTGAACTGGCACTGGTCTTCAGGACCCAGCAGGACGCGGCATGAGCGCCGCTGACTGGAGTCACGTACAGATTGCCCGAGCAGCGCTGTCCCGATTGTTCGAGCCCTCTGACAACATCGGGATGGCCTTGGTCGCGGCCGCGGGGCCAGAAGAGGCGTTGGGAATCGCAACCGGCCGCACCCGCTGCGGGCCCACCCTGCACCGTGCGTTCCTCGAGGTTCTCGCTGACACCGGTCATCAGGTGCGCACCGACGTATTGACCGGAGCGGTTGCCCGGTGGGGCTCAAGGAAGGACAGCCTGGTACCCCTGCGCGATCTGGAGACGGTTAAACGCTTTGGCGGTACCCTGCTGACTCCGGAGTCGGCGGCTTGGCCGGCCGCACTCAACGACCTTCAGCTCGGAATGCCGCTGTGCCTGTGGGTACGAGGCGAGTCTCCCGCGACCATCCCTCCGCTCGAGCGGGTGGTGGCCATCGTCGGTTCGCGCGACAGCACCAGTTACGGTTCCACGGTCACGGGGGAGATGACTGCCGGGCTGGTTAACCGTGGCTACACGGTGATCTCCGGCGGAGCCTATGGAATTGACGCGCAGGCCCATCGCTCGGCGCTGATGACCGCAGGGGAAGACCACCCACTTCCCACCCTCGGTGTATTGGCATGCGGCATTGACCGCTATTATCCGGCTGGCAACGAGGAGCTTCTGAGGGAAATCGCCCGCAGGGGTTTGCTGATCTCTGAGGTCCCTCCTGGGTCGGCACCGTCCCGTTGGCGTTTCCTGCAGCGAAACAGGCTCATCGCAGCCTTGAGTGCAGTCACTGTGGTCGCAGAAGCCCGATGGCGCTCCGGCGCACTAAACACGGCGCACCATGCCGCTGGTCTCGGCCGTGCAGTCGGAGCCGTGCCCGGGTCAGTCCAATCCGCGAATTCGGCGGGGTGTCACCGGCTCCTCCGCGACGGCAGTGCCATTTGCGTCACTGATGCAGCCGAAATCGCTGAACTTGCCGGCCCCCTGGCGCTGGTTTCCGGGCCGGAACGTCCCGCGGTCAAAGCCGTCCACGACGGAATGACCGTGGAGGACCTCCTGCTCCTGGATGCATTGCCGGTCAGGGCATCGTCGACGGTGGACAAGCTCGCGTCGGTCGCCGGACTCAGCCTGCCGGGCGTCCTCTCGGGCCTTGGTCGCCTTGAGGCGGACAAGCTGGCGGAACGGGCCGACGACGGCGGGTGGCGCAAGACGCGGCACTGAGTCCCTTCCACATTTCAGGCACACCTATCCATTCACACACAAAGGAGATGCGCGACCATGACAATCTTCACGATTATCGATAGCCCGATCGGCGGACTGGTTCTGGTGGCCCGCGGGGGAGGCCTGACCGGTGTCTATCATGAGTACCACTCGCCTGAACCGTCTCCCGTTCTCCTCGGTGCACCTTTTGACCCGCTGGCAGGCGAAGCCGACAACCGAGGAGGAGCGGAAGCCGGAGGCGTGGATGCGGCCTGCCCGGAGAGCGAGAATGCCGCGGAGGTATTCCGCGTCGCCACTCAATGGCTCGAAGGGTACTTCAGCGGACAAATAGCTGACAGGATCCCCTACGTGTTGAACCGTGGAACCGATTTTCAACGCGAGGTGTGGGCCGCTGTCTCGGAGATTCCGTACGGTGAAACCCGCACATATAAGGACCTTGCCGCTGCCATGGGTAACCAGGACATGGGACGGGCGATCGGCGCCGCCGTCAGGGCGAACCCGCTCTCGATCGTCATTCCCGGCCACCGCGTCGTGGGTTCCGGCGGGGCGATCACGGGCTACGCGGCGGGTGTCGCCGTGAAGCGCGCGCTCCTGGAGCTGGAGGCGACCGTCGCGATGTCCGCCGTTGCATGATGACCGGCAGTGCGCAGTGTCGCTGCCCGAGGGCCGGAAGGATGCCTCGCGGTGCGCCTCCTTGAGGTCTTCAAGCTACTGGCCCACAGTGGGTACAACACACGCTGTTGGATCCTATAGATACAGTTACGTCAGGCAGGCTCGGGTGATGAGGAATACAGAAAGCGGGGCCGGCCCTGATGCTCCCGAATCTCCACCGTTCACGCATGAGGCTGAGGGCTTCATCCGTTATCTGGCACAGGAACGCAATCGCTCTGCCCACACTGTTCGCGCCTATCGCGGCGATATCGAACATTTCGCCGCCTTCGCCGCCGGACAAGGACTGACCTCCCTGCAGGAAGTCGATCTCTCTTGCCTGAGGGCATGGCTCGGCTCGTTGGACCGGACAGGCCTCTCCCGAGCTACACTTGCACGCCGCGCAGCTACCGTCCGCAGTTTTCTGGCTTGGGCGGCACGGGAGGACCTGATCACGGCGGACCCTTCCCTTCGCCTGAAGGCGCCAAAACGACAAAGTGCGTTACCGGATGTATTAACGGTGTCCCAGCTCGGGCCTCTATTGGCGGCAACGCAGGCGGCGGCCGTGGGCGGGGAGCCGGCTGCCCTGCGCGCCCGTGCAGTACTGGAATTGTTGTACGGCTCCGGGATCCGCGTGGGTGAACTGGTGGGACTTGACATCGATGATCTCGATACTGACCGCCGTACACTCAAGGTCCTCGGGAAAGGGAACCGGGAGCGCACTGTTCCCTACGGGGTCCCGGCAGCGCACGCCGTCCACGACTGGCTGGCACGGGGAAGGCCTCGATGGGCGCGCTCCGAGAGCGGTGCCGCGCTTCTCCTCGGCCCACGGGGAGGGCGCCTCGATCAACGCCAGGCACGTTCGATCGTGGATAAACTGCTGCGCACGGTGGAAGGAACCGGGGCCAGCGGCCCCCACGCACTGCGTCACACGGCAGCAACACATCTGCTCGACGGCGGTGCGGACCTGAGGTCCGTCCAGGAACTCCTCGGACATCGCAGCCTCTCAACCACGCAGCTTTACACCCACGTATCCGTTGATCGCCTCCGACGAAGTTACGAACAGGCACACCCGAGGGCTTGATCAGGATGAAGGTAGGCCCCGGTCAAGAAACAACGTCCTGGAAGCCAGCCACAATAAGGGCACAACCTTAATTACACTGGCGCAATTCGGGTTCATGCGGCACAATGAACCGTAGTTCACTAACCATGCGGACTGACTGTACACGCAAGTGCACCTCCCGGAGATTGTTGCCGGGACACCGAAGCAGCACCGTTCCACCGGAAGCCGAAGGTCGTTGGGGAAGACGTACCTACAGCTATGGAGGATGGAATGTCTGTTGTGATGGCTCGCGGTGTTTTGTACGTACACTCAGCCCCTTCTGCGTTGTGCCCTCATATCGAGTGGGCCATCGGTTCGGTGATCGACCAACGAGTCGATCTCCAGTGGTCGCCGCAGTCTGCCGCGCCCGGAATGTTCCGCGCCGAGCTCTCCTGGGTTGCCCCTCAGGGGTCGGGAGCAAAATTGGCGTCCGCCCTGCGCGGCTGGGCGCACCTGCGCTATGAAGTCACCGAAGAGCAGAGCGCCGGAGCCGATGGCGGGCGTTGGTCCCACACTCCGGAGTTGGGAATCTTCCACGCGACAACTGATGTCCACGGCAACGTGATGGTTTCAGAAGACCGCATCCGGTACGCCTATGAGACCGGGGCCGGTGACCCGGCGGCCGTCTATCACGAACTGTCCCTGGCGCTGGGCGAGTCCTGGGACGAGGAACTCGAACCCTTCCGTCATGCAGGTGAAGGCGCTCCGGTCCGCTGGCTGCATCAGGTGGGCTAAAGCGCGGTAGTCCTTACCCGAAACATACAGGAGGCCCGGATACGCGCGTATCCGGGCCTCCAGTATGTTAGGGCAGAAGCTGCCCCGGGACGATCAGACGTTCTTGACCACGATCACGGCGTTATGCCCTCCGAACCCGAACGAGTTGCTGAGCGCCACAATGTCACCGCCGGGCAGGTCCCGGGCGGAGGTAACCACGTCCAGTGGTATCCCCGGGTCCTGGTTTTCGAGGTTGATGGTGACCGGAGTCCTCCGCTCGTGAACCGCGAGAACCGTCATAACGGCCTCCACAGCGCCAGAAGCACCAAGGAGGTGTCCTGTCTGCGACTTGGTCGCGGACACCGCGACGGATTCCACATGGCTTCCCAGGGCGGTCTTCAGCGCAACGTACTCGGGTTGATCTCCAACGGGCGTCGATGTCGCATGCGCATTCACGTGGACAACATCCGAAGCCTGAACGCGTGCATCGAACATGGCCGCCTTCAAAGCTCGGGTAGCCCCGAGCCCCTCGGGGTCGGGAGCCGTGATGTGATAGGCATCCGCGGTTACCGAAGTTCCGGCCAGCTCGCCGTAGATTCGTGCTCCGCGGGCGAGAGCGTGTTCCTCTGCCTCGAGGAGGAGCGCACCGGCGCCCTCGCCCATGACGAAGCCGTCCCGGTCGATGTCGTACGGTCGCGACGCATGTTCCGGATCATCATTGCGACGCGACAACGCCTGCATGGAAGCAAAAGCCGCGATCGGCATCGGGTGAATGGCTGCTTCGGCGCCGCCGCACATGACAACGTCGGCCTTCCCGGAGCGGATAAGTTCAAGCCCCTGATGAAGGGCTTCGGTTCCGGAAGCACACGCTGAAACGGGAGTATGGGCGCCGGCGCGTGCGCCAAGGTCGAGGCTCACTGCCGCTGCCGGGCCGTTGGGCATCAGCATAGGCACCGTCATCGGAAGGACCCGGCGAGGACCTTTCGCGCGAAGAGTGTCCCAGGCATCGAGTAAAGTCCACACACCGCCGATTCCGGTGGCAAACGCCACCGCGAACCGGTCATGGTCGACCTCCTCCAGCCCGGAGTCGCGCCACGCCTCCCGTGCCGCGATGACCGCGAACTGGGTGGAAGGATCCATGCGCTTGGCTTCAACGCGGCTCAGGACCTCACTCGCCGGCGTCGACACCTGTGCAGCGAAGGTGACGGGCAGCTCGTACTCCGCTACCCAGTCGGCTTCGATTGTTCGTGCCCCTGAGACACCCTTCAGGGCGTTTTCCCACATGGTGGGAACGTCGCCGCCGATGGGTGTGGTGGCGCCCAGGCCGGTGATGACTACTTTGCGTGCCATGGTTCACTCTCTGATGCGTGGTTGTTTCCGTGGAACGGTGATCGGGTGGGGCGGCGATGGCAGATTGCGCGCATCGCCGCTCCCGGATCAGGACTGTGCGTTGGCGATGAAGCCGACGGCGTCTCCCACGGTCTTGAGGTTCTTGACTTCCTCATCCGGGATGCGTACACCGAACTTTTCCTCAGCGTTGACCACGATGGTCATCATGGAGATGGAGTCGATGTCCAGGTCGTCGGTGAAGGACTTGTCCATCTCGACGGACTCCGGTGCGAGGCCGGTTTCTTCGTTGACGATCTCGGCAAGTCCGGCGAGGATTTCTTCGTTGCTAGCCATGGTGGCTCCTTTTCTTGTGGTTCCGGTCTGTGACCGGATGGGTTTGATCGGACCGCAGGTTGCGGCCCCATTGGGGAAATTACGGGAGGACAACTACCTGCGCGCCGAACACAAGACCGGCTCCAAAGCCGATCTGCAACGCAAGTCCACCGCTCAGAGACGGGTTTTCGGAGAGCAGGCGGTGCATGGCGAGTGGGATAGAGGCTGCAGATGTGTTTCCGGCGTCGACGATGTCCCGAGCAACAGCGACGTGGTCCGGCATGCCGAGCTGCTTGACCATTTCGTCGATGATGCGGATGTTCGCCTGGTGGGGCAGGAAGGCAACCAGATCCTCGGCACGGACACCTGCTGCATCGAGCGCCTGCTGAGCGACCTTCGCCATCTCCCAGACGGCCCAGCGGAACACAGTGGGACCGTCCTGGCGCATGGTCGGCCAAAGTGCTGTTTCAGTTTCTGCTGCGGCGTCTGCCGTCAGCCCGCCGTCCGCGCGGGCCGTCAGCGAGAGATCCCTGATGTCCAGCAACGAGTGCGTCATCCGAATGGACTCGTGCTTGCTTCCATCCGAACCCCAGACGGAAGGTCCAATCCCCGCTGAGTCGGAAGGGCCGACGACGACGGCCCCTGCCCCGTCACCGAGCAGGAACGATATGGTGCGCTCAGAGTTGTCAATGAAGTCCGAGAGCTTCTCGACGCCGACCACAAGGACGTACTCAGCGGTTCCTGCATGCACCAGGGCGTCGGCCTGTGCAATGCCGTAGCAGTAGCCTGCACAGGCGGCCGAGATGTCGTAGGCCGGGGCCGGGGTAGCGCCCAGCCGGTCCGCGAGTTGTGCGGCGGCAGACGGCGTGGCGTAAGGGTGCGTCACCGTCGAGACAAGGACCGCACCGAGCTGCGATGCCTCAATTCCGGCGTCGGCCATAGCGGCACGGCCGGCCGCTTCGGCCATGTCGATAACGGAAGTGTCCTTATCCGCACGGTGGCGGGTAACAATGCCGGTGCGCTGCCGGATCCACTCATCCGAGGAATCGATCCACTGACAGATGTCGTCATTTGTGACGATGACATCCGGACGAAAAATTCCAAGTCCGTGAATACGGGTGTGTTCGCGCAGGGCAGCCTGCTTGAGGGTGGGAGTGGTCACTCGATTCCTTCTGCGATCGGGGCAGCAACTGGACCCGCTGTGCGGGAGTGCTCTGCAAGGAAAGTACGTGCAGCGTCAAGATCTTTGGGGCTCTTCAACGCGAGGCCGGCAGTTCCGCGCATACCCCGCTTCGCCAACCCGGTCAACGTCCCGGCGGGGGGAAGCTCGAGTACCCCGGACACACCCATCGCCTGCAGACGCGCCATGCAGAGGTCCCAGCGGACCGGACGCGAAACCTGCGCAATCAGGCTGTCCAGGTTGGTCTCGCCGGACGCGACTGGTTCGCCGTCGTAATTGGAAAGCAATGTAGCCAGCGGAGTTGCCGGAGACAACGAGGGGCGAAGCGCTTCGAGCGCCTCCACTGCGGTAGCCATGTGGTGCGTGTGGAAGGCACCGGCCACCTTCAGCGGGATAACCCGGGATTTCGACGGCGGGTCGGCAGCGAGCGCCGTGAGCTGGTCCAGCGTGCCGGCAGCGACAATCTGACCACCTCCGTTTGCGTTCGCCGGAGTGAGACCGTGGCGCTCAAGGGTGGCAACGACGTCGTCGTGGTCCCCGCCCAGTACTGCGCTCATGCCCGTGGGTTTCACGGAGGCAGCGGCCGCCATGGCCTGCGCACGGGTCCTTACCAGCGCGACGGCGTCCTGCTCGGTAAGTGCTCCGGCGATCGCAGAGGCAGTCAGCTCACCCACGGAGTGGCCGGCAATAACGGTGGAAGCGGTGAGCGCGGCGTCACCGAGTAGCACCCTCGATGCGACCAGGCCGGCGGCAACGATGAGGGGCTGAGCAACCGCGGTATCCCGGATTGTGTCCTCGTCAGAGACAGTTCCATGCCGGATCAAATCAAGTCCCGCAGCGTCACTGAGCGCTTCCAGGTGCTCGCGCACACCGGGCAGATCGAGCCAGGGGGTAAGGAACCCGGGAGATTGGGAGCCCTGTCCTGGGCAGAGAATTGCAAGCACGTATCAAGCTTTCCAAAGAGGATGTCTGTTGCAGGGTGTTCCGGTGCACGAAGCTCCCGGAGGCACTTTGTAGGAAGTCTACAACGAACCGGTGCGGTCCAGCCTCACGCCCGCGCGGTCGGCAACGCCTTTGAGCGGGGGAGCGAGACGTCCGATTACCAGCGCCGTCTGCAGAACAAACGCCTCACGGGGCAGGAGCGGATCCCATCCGGTGATGTCACAAACCCTCCGAAGACGGTAGCGGACCGTGTTGGCGTGAACAAACAATTCTCGCGATGTCGCTTCCAGCGAATGACCAAGCGAGAGATATGCGGAGAGCGTCTCTTCCAGGCCATTCTGCGCGTTCACGAGCGGCCGGTAGATGTTGCGAAGCAGGGCCTTCCGCGCAGTGTCGTCGCCGGAGATTACGCGTTCCGGCCACAGGTCGTCCGCTGCCACGGGGCGCGGGGCGGAAGGCCAGGCGCGTGCGGCGGTCAGGCCGGCAAACGCCGCCTGGGCGGAGCTGCTCGCGGCCACGAGTGAGGCCGACTCCGGCCCATACACCACCGGACCCGGCCCGAAGAGTTCGCTGAGTTTGCGGTAGGAATTGTCCCTGTCCTGGACTCCGCCGAGCACCAGGATGAGACGGTCGCCCTGGATTCCCACCAGCGTGTCCTCTGCAAGGCGTCCGGTGGTGCGGCGCAATTCGTTGAGGAACATGGCATTCGGTTCTGCGGGAGAGCTGCCCACCATGACGGTAATCCGTGCCTGCGACTTCCAACCGACCGCCGCGATGCGGGACCGCAGGGCGTCTGAGCTCTCACCCCGGAGGATGGCATCCACCACCAGCGCTTCGAGCCGGGTATCCCAGGATCCACGGGTTTCCGCCGCCCGTGCGTACACGTCAGCCGCGGCAAAGGCCACCTCCCGGGAATATCTGAGCACCGCTTCGCGCAGCGGCCCCTGGTCTGCGTCTGAGGCGAGGTCAGGGACCTGGTCCTCGACCACCTGCACCACCACGCGTATCAGTTGAAGGGCCTTCTGAAGGCTGATGGAGCGCGTCAGCTCAGTGGGCGCTGTTCCGAATACGTCGCTGAGAACCCACGCAGGTGATACCGGCTTCTGATACCAGTTGACGAATGAGGCGATGCCCTTCTGGGCCACCAACCCGAGCGCCGAACGCTCGTCCGGACGGAGGTTGCGGTACCACGGGAGCGTTGAGTCCAACTGCTTCAGTGTTTCGGTTGAGAGCGCACCGATCTGCGTCCGCAACCGGTCCACTGTTGCGGAGTCAGGTGCGGGCAGGGAGGTACCGCGCGGGCCAGAGGACGAAGCCATGCACCGAGCATACTCACCAGAAGCACGAGGCCCCTATTTTGTACGAAGGCTACAAAGAAGCACGTTCTGAGGGTCTTGTATTAAAGCCCGCTGCCGCATGGTCGCCCTCGAGGTAGGCCACCATGCGGCAGGAAGGAAACCGGTGCTAGGAGTCGCCGCCCGCGTTCCCGGTAGTGCCCGCATTCACATCGAGCAGTGAGTACTTTTCGATTGCTTGGCGTGGTGCATCGGGGTCGACTTTGTCTTGTTTGGCGAGGAGTTCGAGGGTGCGTACGACGACGGAGTGTGAGTCGATTTTGAAGTAGCGTCGTGCTGCGGCGCGGGTGTCGGAGAAGCCGAAGCCGTCGGCGCCGAGGGTGGCGAAGTCCTGGGGGAGGAACTGCCTGATCTGGTCGGGGACGGCTTTCATGTAGTCAGTGACGGCGACGATTGGTCCGGGTGCTTCGCCGAGTTGCTGTGCGACGAAGGGCACGCGTGGCTCTGAGCCGGGGTTGAGGAAGGCGTCTTCCTCTGCGGCGAGGGCGTCACGGCGGAGTTCGGTCCAGGACGTTACCGACCACACATCCGCGGAAACACCCCACTCGTCAGCAAGGATCTGCTGCGCGTCGAGAGCCCATGGCACTGCCACACCGGAAGCGAGGATCTGCGACTTCGGCGCGTTGTCGGCAGCATGGCCGTCCTTGAGCTTGTAGATACCCCTGAGCAGGCCGTCCACGTCGAGGTTTTCCGGTTCAACGGGCTGGAGGATCGGCTCGTTGTAAACCGTGAGGTAATACATGACATTCGGATCGGTCCCGGACACCGCATTGCCGTCACCGTACATGCGTTCCAACCCGTCCCGCATGATGTGCCCTATCTCATAACCGTACGCGGGGTCGTAGGTGACCACGGCAGGGTTGGTCGAGGCAAGCAGCGGTGAGTGGCCGTCGGCGTGTTGGAGGCCTTCGCCGGTGAGGGTGGTGCGGCCGGCGGTTGCACCGATGATGAACCCGCGGGTCATCTGGTCCCCCGCCGCCCAGTAGGAGTCCCCGGTGCGCTGGAACCCGAACATGGAGTAGAAGACGTAGATCGGGATCAGCGGTTCACCCTGGGTGGCGTATGCCGTGCCTGCAGCCGTGAAAGCCGCCACAGAACCGGCCTCGTTGATACCGGCATGGAGGATCTGACCCTCTATCGATTCCTTGTAGGCGAGCACCAGGTCGCGGTCCACCGAGAGGTAGTTCTGGCCCTTGGGGTTGTAGATCTTCGCCGTCGGGAAGAACGAGTCCATGCCAAAGGTACGCGCCTCATCCGGGATGATCGGCACAATGCGCTTTCCGAACTCCTTGTCGCGCATCAGGTCCTTGAGCAGACGAACGAACGCCATGGTGGTTGCGGCCTGCTGCTTGCCGGAACCTCGTTTGGCGACTTCGTAGGCTTTGTCGCCGGGCAGCACAACTTCGGCGTGCTTGCTGCGGCGCTCCGGGAGGTAGCCGCCGAGTGTCTTACGGCGCTCATGCAGGTACTTGATCTCCGGAGCGTCCGGACCTGGGTGATAGTACGGCGGGTTGTAAGGGTCTCCCTCGATCTGCTCGTCGCTGATCGGGATGCGGAGGTGGTCGCGGAAGTCTTTGAGGTCGCCGAGGGTGAGTTTTTTCATTTGGTGGGTGGCGTTGCGGCCTTCGAAGTGCGCGCCGAGTCCGTAGCCCTTGACCGTTTTGGCCAGGATCACGGTGGGTTTGCCGGTGAACTCGGTGGCAGCCTTATAGGCGGCGTAAACCTTCCGGTAATCATGTCCACCGCGCTTGAGACCCCACACCTGGGCATCGCTCATATCAGCGACGAGGTCCTTGGTCGCAGGGCTCTTCCCGAAGAAGTGATCCCGGACGAACCCACCGGACTCAGCCTTATAGGTCTGATAGTCCCCGTCCAGGGTTTCATTCATGATCTTCACCAGATCCCCACTGGTATCAGCCTCAAGCAGCTCATCCCATTCCCGGCCCCAGACCACCTTGATCACGTTCCACCCGGCCCCACGGAAGAACGCCTCCAACTCCTGCATGATCTTCCCATTACCCCGCACCGGCCCATCCAGGCGTTGCAGGTTGCAGTTGATCACGAAATTCAGGTTATCCAGGCCCTCATTCGCCGCCAACTGCAACAACCCCCGCGACTCAGGCTCATCCATCTCCCCGTCCCCGAGGAACGCCCACACCTGCTGCCCACTGGTGTCCTTGATCCCCCGGTTCTGCAGGTACCGGTTGGACTGGGCCTGATAGATCGCGTTCATCGGCCCGATCCCCATCGACACCGTAGGGAACTCCCAAAACTCCGGCATCAACCTCGGGTGCGGATACGAAGACAACGCGTGACCCTCTTTGGACTTCTCCTGCCGGAACCCGTCCAGATCCTCCTCGGTCAGCCGCCCTTCCAGGTACGCCCGCGCATACATCCCCGGGGACGCGTGGCCCTGGAAGAAAATCTGATCCCCACCACTGGGGTGATCCTTCCCCTTGAAGAAATGATTGAACCCCACCTCATACAGGGTCGCCGCCCCCGCGTACGTGGAAATATGACCGCCCACACCAATCTCCGGACGCTGCGCCCGATGCACCATCACCGCCGCGTTCCACCGCATCCACGCCCGGTACTTCCGCTCAATCTCCTCATCCCCCGGGAACTCCGGCTCCTCATCGACCGGGATCGTGTTCACATAATCCGTGGTCACCACCGGCGGCAACCCCACCGACCGGCCACCAGCACGAGCCAACAACCGGCCCAACACCTCACGAGCCCGCTCCGACCCCCGCACATCAACCAACTGATCAAACGACTCAACCCACTCAGCCGTCTCCTCCGGATCCGAATCCACAGAACCCGAACCCACAATCCCCTGATCAGCAGCCATCCCAAAACCTCTTTCAATCCGCAGATTATGTCTGCGACGTCTACGACTTTGCGCTTCGGGCATTTGCTCGTCGAAGCGCATCGAACCCCGCCGGCGATTGCCCGATCTACGGATTCACTGTGTCACTCTAGCCCCGTGGCTCGCGTCATGCGTAGCTGGTCGGGCGGTCAAGCGGTTAGGTTACGACACCGGCAGACCGGGTTGTCGTCGACATTGCGCTACTGGTGCCGCGTAATCGAGGGCCGGGACGCCGTCGTCATGCCTGTCGGCGCGGAGCGCGGGTTGAAGCGTAGCGCTTAAGGGTGTTGGCTGGTAATAATGCATATCAACGTACGGTGGAGGTCGAGTCATAGGCACCATCGAGCGAAACACAGTCTTTCGGGAGGAAAAAAGTGAGCGAGGCCGAAGCCGCCACCGCAGGTAGCGTGGCGGACAAACTGGGTTTCAAGGATGGCGACCTTGTTCAGGAACTTGGGTATGACGAAGACGTCGATTTCGACTTCCGGGCTGATCTGGAGGATGAAATCGGCTCCGAGCTGCTTACCGAAGAAGACCAGGACGTTGTTGACGGCGTCGTGCTCTGGTGGCGAACCGACGACGGCGACCTCGTTGACGCGCTGGTCGACTCGTTGACCTGCCTCGACGACGGCGGGGTTGTGTGGCTGTTGACGCCGAAATCGGGACGCGACGGCTATGTTGCCCCGTCTGAAGTCCAGGAGGCAGCGCCCACGGCGGGCCTGCACGCTACTTCGTCGGCCGGTGTTTCCCGCGATTGGGCCGCCACGCGGCTGGTCAGCCGCCGCAAACAGTAGGTGGACCAGCTACCTGCAGTCGGCGGGCGGGCTCCCGCCTTCGAGCTTCCCAATCAGCACGGGGAGCCGGTCAGCCTTGCCTCGCTCCGCGGAACTGCAGCCGCGCTGGTGTTCTACCCGTTCGCTTTTTCGCGGGTCTGTACCGGCGAACTCGACGAGTTGCAGGCGCAGTCAGAGGAGTTCCGCGGCAGAAACGTCCGGCTACTGGCCATCTCTGTCGACTCAAAATACACATTGCGTGCCTACGCAGAAGAACGTGGCTATGACTTCGATCTGCTCGCGGATTTTTGGCCGCACGGAGCCGTAGCCGATACCTACGGTGTGCTCGACCACACTAGGGGTTATGCGAGGCGCGCCACCTTTTTCCTTGATCCCGACGGGGTCGTCATCGAGCGGATCGATGCCGCGCTCGGTGACGTGCGTCCTTTCGATAGTTATCTGAGTGCCCTCCACAGCCTTTCGGTCCCGACGATCATCCGTCCATGAACGAGTCATCGGCTGTCCCGCACGCTTCTTCACTGCCCGGCTTCGGGACGACCGGTTTTGCGAGGGGTGAGGCAGCGGAACAGGGCTCACTCACACACCGTGAACTCGAGCTCCTTACGGGTGCCATAACGCTCCTTGAAGGACGTCGTCTGGCGGTCCTGACGGGTGCGGGCCTGAGCACGGATTCAGGTATTCCGGACTACCGGGGACCGAACTCCGTGCCACGAAGCCCGATGACCTACCAGCAGTTCGTGGGCGATGATGTTCTCCGACGCCGGTACTGGGCCCGCAACCATGTGGGCTGGCATCACCTCCGGCGTGCGGACCCCAATGCCGGGCACAGGGCAATCGCACTGATGGAGCAGCGTGGTCTGCTCACCGGCCTCATCACCCAGAACGTTGACCGGCTGCACTCGGTAGCCGGCACCACTATCGTGGTGGACTTGCATGGGACCTACGACAGGGTTATCTGCCTGGATTGCCGCAGCCGGTTCACGCGCCGGGAGATTGCCTCACTGCTGGAGGCACTCAATCCGGGGTACCTCGATCTGGCTGGGGACGCGGGAGACGTCGCGCCAGATGCCGACGCCGACGTCGACGACACGGCGGGGTTCGTCGTCGCGCCGTGTCCGGTGTGCGGTGGCATGCTCAAGCCCGACTTTGTCTATTTCGGGGAGAACGTGCCGAAGGACCGCGTGGAGCGTTCGTATGGGCTGGTGAACGACGCCGGCGCCCTCCTTGTGGCCGGATCGTCACTGGCTGTGATGAGCGGTTTGCGCTTCGTCCGACAAGCGAAGAAGGACGGTAAGCCCGTGGTGATCATCAACCGCGGGACAACCCGCGGAGATGACCTGGCTTCGCTGAAGCTCGAAGTGGGTGTGTCGGAAGCCCTGACATACCTCGCACGGGCGCTCCCGTCATTGACTGACGGCTCCGCGGGCTGATTGGCGTTGCGCCGCTGGGTTCCGGTAGAGTAATTCCTCGTGATGAGGGGCCGTTACAGCCCCGGAAGTCACCAAGGGTCTTTAGCTCAGCTGGTAGAGCGCCACGTTTACACCGTGGATGTCATCGGTTCGATCCCGGTAGGACCCACCACGAAGAACCCCGCCAATCCGCGCATGAAAGCCGGACTGGCGGGGTTCTTGCTTACTAAAGTTCTTTGTCGAGTTCAGCGGCAACCCGCGGCGCCAGCGCTTCGCCCATTGGTTCCGAGAGATGATGCGCGTCACGGTAGGCAAGGATGTCACCGATGATGGCAGGGCATTGCTCGCCGCAAAGGTACTTGTTCATGTCGAGGAAGCGCGCACCCGTTTCTTCGGCTACCTTGCGCTCGACGGCGGCGCGCGGGGCGTTCAGCGCCTCCTCGGGTTCCGCGTCGCACGCCGCCGCGTCATCGATGTTCCTGGACAGACAGGACGCCGGAGCGGAGTTGTGAAAAGGTGTGTCCGCCATGACAACCACCTCTGTCTCCTCCGGTAGCGCGTTGATGGTTGCTCGAAGGCCCTCTTCCCACTGTTCGCGGAGATCCGCCGAATCGCTCACCGGTGTTACCCGCCCATAGTTGCCCAGCACCACCAGTCGGGGTTTGAGGTCGCGGATGGTCTGAAGCGTGTGCTCCCGCCACTGGTCGCATTCTGTGTATGGCGAGCCCTGCCGCTCGATCGAGATGGACACCGCAGGACAGGATGCCTTGGTGAGCGTGCGCAACCGCAGCGAATTCTCCCGTGCCAGGCGGTCCACCCCTGCGAACCACTGTTCAGCGTGGGAGTCGCCGAACAACACGACATCCTGCGTGGCGTCAGGATCGCCGTAGATGCAGTGGGTTTGCGGTTCGGTCTGCTTCACCGGAGCATGGCATCCGTCGCCGTTGGTCGGCGGAGCGCTGGTCGCGGCCCGCTCGAGCACCGGCGTCACGTTTGAGGGTACGAAGGGCGTGCCTTCCGGGTAGGGGAGCCCGGCTTTCCGTTCCGCCGGTTGTGCGGCCGTGGCCGGAGTCCGGTCGATGTAGAGGCCCGCGCCGTACGCAGAGCCGGCAATCACGAGGGCTCCGGCAGTCGCCATCGCGAGTGCAGGCAAAGTGCGGCCGGTGTGTCCCCTGGTCGGCCTGCTGCGGCGTCGGAAGGGCTCCTCAACGTAGTGGTGCAGCAGGACCGCCAGCGGGATACTCAAGGCGCCGAGCGCAAGAGTTCCAGCCAGTGGCAGTGGGTGCTCGACGCCAACAGCCAACTGCGGAATGGTGAGCAACGGCCAGTGCACCAGGTAAAGCGAATAAGACCACTTGCCCATCGCTTGCATGGGACGGTTGGTGAGCAGCCCCGGGTGCGCCCCAGCGGACCCGCCGAGGATCACGGCAGCGGTTGAGAGAGTCGGCAGGAGGGCGGCTATGCCGGGAAAAGGGGTGGACGAGGTCAGCAGCACAAATCCCGCCAGCATCCCCGCAAGCCCGCTCCACATCAGTACGCGCCCGACGGCGGTGGGGAGGCGTCCCGCGGCATGGCGCAGTACCAGCGCTGCCAGGGCACCGACGCCGAGTTCCCACGCCCTGCTGGGCAGGGAGAAAAAGGCCCATGGCGGGGATACCTCGAGCAGGATAAGCCCACTGGCGAAGGACGTGGCAACAAGCGCAGCGATAACAGCAGCAAGCCGTCTGTTCGACCGGCGGACCAGGAGGTACGCACCCAGCAACACCGCAGGCCACAGTAGGTAGAACTGTTCCTCAATGCCGAGTGACCAGTAATGCTGGAACGGCGAAGGCGAGGTTTCCGCGAGGTAGTCGGTCCCCTGAACTGCGAAGAGCAGGTTCGGCAGGTAAAGCGCGGTTGCGGCGGCGTCTTCGAGCGTGCCCGGCGTCTCTACCCGCGGTACGAACATGACGGAGGCAAGCGCGGTCAGCACCAGGACCGTCAATGCCGCAGGCAAGATGCGGCGAATCCTTCGGGCGTAGAAGTCGGAGAACCTGATAGTGCCGTGGTCACGGAGGACTGAGAGCAGGTGCGACGTGATCAGAAACCCCGAGATGACGAAGAAGACGTCGACGCCGGAGTAACCTCCGGGCACCAGCCAGACACCGGCGTGATAGATCACTACAGCGAGGACTGCCACGGCTCGCAGGCCCTGAATGTCCGGACGGAACCCATTGTCGGCATGGGGCGGACGGTTCATCAACAACTTCCTCACTTCGATTCGATTCTTTCGAACATATCAATTTGATAACGGACGTTGCACATTCGTCGGGACCGTTCGCGGTTTGCTTTGTGTCGACTGATTACCTGCCTGGGCAGGCACGGTCTGGCATGGACGGCGAGCCCGGTAATAGGGTGGAACCTGCCAAGGCGCATAGGGGCGTCATAAAGTTCACGCGCCCCTATCCACGGGGCGAACTGCAGATGGAGACTTGATGAGTGCACAAATCGGTGTGACCGGCCTGGCCGTCATGGGAGCGAACCTTGCCAGAAACCTGGCCCGCAACGGCTATACCGTCGCCCTGCACAACCGTTCCGTCGAGAAGACAGACGCTTTGCTGGAAAAGCACGGAGGCGAGGGTGACTTCGTGCGCACCGAGACCCTGCAGGAACTCGTCGACTCCCTCGAGAAGCCCCGCCGTGTTCTGATCATGGTCAAGGCCGGCGCACCGGTTGATTCCGTCATCGATCAGCTTGAGCCGCTGCTGGAACCCGGCGATATTGTGATCGACGCCGGTAACTCGCACTATGAGGACACACGCCGGCGTGAAGCAGCGCTGGCTAAGAAGGACCTGCATTTCGTGGGCGTGGGGGTTTCCGGTGGTGAGGAGGGTGCACTTCTTGGTCCTTCGATCATGCCGGGCGGATCGCGGGAGTCCTACGATTCGCTGGGCCCGATGCTTGAGAAGATCTCCGCGAAGTACAACGGCGAGCCCTGCTGCCGCTGGGTCGGTACGGACGGTGCAGGGCACTTCGTCAAGATGGTGCACAACGGCATCGAGTATGCCGACATGCAGGTTATCGGTGAAGCGTACGACGTCCTTCGCACGGCGGCCGGGATCGAACCGGCCGAGCAGGCCAGGATCTTCACGGAGTGGAACACGGGAACGCTGTCATCGTTCCTGATCGAGATCACGGCCGAGGTGCTCGCGCACACCGATGAGCGGACCGGCAAGCCGTTTGTCGACGTCGTTGTTGACTCCGCGGGCCAGAAGGGCACCGGCCGGTGGACGGTGGTGTCGGCGCTGGAACTCGGTAGCCCGACTTCGGGTATTGCCGAGTCGGTCTTCGCGCGGGGACTCTCGTCGCAGCGCGGGCAACGGGAATTGGCGCAGGGGATCCTGCAGGGTCATGAGAGCAGCGTCGACCTGCCTGACGACTTTGTAGAGGATGTGCGGCTAGCACTCTATGCATCAAAGCTGGTCAGCTATGCACAGGGTATCGACATGCTCACCGCTGCTGCGGGCGAGTATGGCTGGGAGCTCAAGCTGGATGAGATCGCGTCCCTGTGGCGGGCCGGGTGCATTATCCGCGCGGAACTGCTGGATGACATCATGAAGGCCTACGCGGCCGAGGAGAAGCCGGCGAACCTGCTCCTTGCGCCGGCGTTCGCCGAATCGATTGCCGGTGCGGTGCCTGCATGGCGCCGTGTTGTTGCGACCGCCGTGCAGCTCGGCATTCCCGTTCCTGTGTTCTCCTCGTCGCTGGCCTACTACGATGGACTGCGCCGCAAACGACTGCCCGCTGCCCTCACCCAGGGGCTGCGCGACCTTTTCGGAGCCCACACGTACAACCGGGTCGACGCTGAAGGGACTTTCCACACTCTGTGGGGGGAGGATCGCTCGGAGATCGAAGCGGTCGATACCCACTAGGCCACAGCACAAATGTGAATGCCCCGGCGGATTCGCCGGGGCATTCACATTTGTCTAAGACGTTCAGATATAGAGCGCCGGGTCGATGTACTCTGCGGGATCAACGGCAGGCAGGGTCTCCCGGGCCGAGTCCCGGTGGCGGAAGGTCGCAGGGATCCCGGTCACGATCGAGTCGGGTGGCGTGTCCTTGACAACGACGGCGTTCGCTCCCACAGCACTTCCCGCACCGATGGTGATGGGCCCGAGAACCTTCGCTCCGGCGCCGATCGTCACGCGGTCTCCGATAGTCGGATGGCGCTTCACCTTCTCAAGCGAGCGGCCGCCGAGCGTCACGCCCTGGTACATCATGACGTCATCACCGATCTCTGCGGTGCCGCCGATAACCACTCCCATGCCGTGATCAATGAAGAATCGGCGACCGATCGTTGCAGCCGGATGGATTTCGATCCCCGTCAGGAAGCGGGCAGCCTGGGACAGAACCCGCGCCGGAAACCGGAGTGCGGCAACCTGCCACATCCTGTGGGTCAGACGGTGCACCCAGATGGCATGCAGCCCCGAGTAAACGACGCCGTTCTCAATATCACCCCTGGCGGCCGGGTCATGTGCCCGGGCCGCCTCGAGGTCTTCTCGCAGTCTCGCTAAAAAGCTCACAGACCACCTTCTGTTGCAGGTTTGGCTAGCCCCGAATGTCGTCGAAGAGCACGGTGGAAATGTAACGCTCACCAAAGTCACAGACCACTGCGACGATCAGCTTGCCGGCGTTCTCCGGACGCTTGGCCAGTTCCAGGGCACCCCAAACGATGGCGCCGGAGGAGATCCCACCGAGGATGCCCTCCTGGGTACCGAGGGCGCGTGCAACGCGAACCGAGTCCTCAACGCTTGCGTCAATCACTTCGTCGTAGATGGAAGTGTCGAGGATTTCCGGAACAAAGTTTGCACCCAGGCCCTGGATCTTGTGCGGTCCTGGTGCGCCGCCGTTGAGGATCGGGGAATCGGCCGGTTCGACGGCGATGATTTTCACACCGGGCTTGCGTTCTTTGAGGACCTGGCCGACGCCGGTGATGGTGCCGCCTGTGCCGATGCCCGAGACGAAGATATCCACCTCGCCGTCAGTGTCTTTCCAGATTTCCTCGGCCGTGGTGGCGCGGTGGATGGCGGGGTTGGCCTCGTTGGCGAACTGTCGGGCCCAGATGGAGTTCTCGTTGGTGGCAACAATCTCCTTGGCTCGGTCAACCGCTCCCCGCATGCCCTCGGATCCGGGAGTCAGGACAATCTCGGCGCCGTAGGCCCGCAGCATGACGCGACGTTCAGTCGACATGGTTTCCGGCATCGTGAGGATGACCTTGTAGCCGCGCGCCGCGCCGACCATAGCCAGGGCAATGCCCGTGTTCCCGGAGGTGCCCTCGACGATCGTCCCGCCCGGCTTCAGGGCGCCTGCCTGCTCGGCGGCATCGATGATGGCCACACCGATGCGATCCTTGACGCTGTTGGCCGGGTTGTAGAACTCAAGTTTCACGGCAACCTGCGCGTCGAGTCCTTCGGTCAGGCGGTTGAGGCGTACCAGCGGTGTGTTGCCTACCAGTTGGGTCACGTCGTCGTAAATCGGTGCCATGGTTTTCCTGTCTGGAGCGTCGGGAGGAAGGTAAGGATTCTGGTTAGCGAGAGCGCCGAACCCAGGCGAAACTGGATTCAGCCTAGCCAGCGCCAACAGGGGCGGGCTATGCAGTGAGCCATTCGGCGTAATATTTCCGGGCCTTGGCAAGCTTCGGATTGATAATCACCTGGCAATAGCCCTGCTCCGGGTGCTTCGCATAGAAGTTCTGGTGATACTCCTCCGCCACATGGAACTTCGGCAGGCGGACCACTTCGGTAACGATTGGGTTTGACCAGTCTTCCTGGTTCCGTTCAATAGCCCTTTCGAACACTTCCTTCTGTTGTGCGTCCTGGTAGAACATTGAAGACCTGTACTGCGTGCCGACGTCGTAACCCTGTCGGTTCAGCGTGGTTGGATCATGCGAGACGAAGAAGATTCCGAGGATCACCTCGGCCGGAATGACCGTCTCATCGAACGTCACTGCAACTACCTCCGCGTGCCCGGTGATGCCCGCGCAGACCGAGTCATAGTCGGGATCCGGCTGGTGCCCGCCCGTGTAGCCGGACACCACGTCGGTCACTCCGCGGGTCTTCTGGTATACGGCGTCAAGGCACCAGAAGCAGCCCCCGCCCAGCACGAAAGTCATCATGGTGTTAACAATGCATGATGGCGGCGGATGATTCCCCGCGGCGTCCGCCGCATGGCCGCGTTGGTGGGGAACCGGTGGTCAGTTGGACGAAAGCTGGTAGAACTAGGGCTATGAAACCTGAGGAGGAACAGGTCGGCGACCGGGAAAGCGAGCTGCCCCACGCGGACGCGGACGAGCCGTCAACGTCGAAGCCGACGGTCGGTGACATCCTGCTGGCTATCGAGGAATTGTGGCCGGAGTCGCTGGCCGAAGGATGGGACGCCGTCGGGCTTGTCACCGGACTTCCTGACCGCGAGGTTTCAACTGTGGTCTTTGCCGTGGATCCGTCCGAAGCCGTCATCGAGGACGCGATTGAGCTTGGGGCGGACCTGATCGTCGCGCACCACCCGCTCCTGCTGAAGCCCGTGAATACTGTCGCCGCCACGCACGCGAAAGGTGCGGCAGTCCATCGTCTTATCGAAGCCGGCTGCGCGCTGGTGACGGTACACACCAACGGTGACAGCGCTGTTGGAGGCGTGTCGGATGTACTGGCCGATGCCTTCGGACTGCGGAACGTGGAACCGCTCGCCAGCGCAGCGGACGGACTTCCCGAAGAGGGGATAGGCAGGGTCGGTGACCTTGCGGACGTGACCTCGCTCGGGGACTTCGCGGAACTGGTGTTCGGGCTGCTTCCCGCGGTTGCCGGAGGCATGCGGGTGGCGGGGGACCGGCACGGACTGGTTAGGCGTGTCGCAGTCTGCGGAGGCGCCGGGGACAACCTTTTCGACCAGGTTCGCGCCAGTCAGGCCGATGTCTATGTCACGGCCGATCTGCGGCATCATCCTGCCCTCGAGGCCCGGGAAGCAGCGGTGAATGGGCGTCCTTACCTCATTGACGTTTCCCACTTCGGCAGCGAATGGCTCTGGTTGACGCCGGCAGCCGCCGCCCTGGCGAATGTGCTCTCCGACCAGAATTTCGAGGTTGAGGTTCGGGTGAGTACCGTGAACTCGGATCCCTGGGACTTCGTGTTGACCCCCGGCGGCGACTGATCAAGCACGTCCGTCGGGCCTGGCCCCGCCTTGCCATAAGGTAGACGAAGAAGGAATTTTCGTTCGAATCCCCGGAGGACAATCGGTGGCAAAAGCACCCCAGGCGGAACAACTGCGGCTTCTTGACTTGCAGGCGAATGACTCCAAACTCAACCAGCTGCAGCGGCAGGCGGCTACGGCGCGGGGCAACCCGGAACTCGCCCGGCTCGCCTCTAGCGTGGCAGCGGCAGACTCCGAGACCGTTGGTGCAGCAACCAACCTCGCCGACGCTGAGCGGGACCTGACGCGCGCGGAGGACGATGTGCAGGCCGTGGTTACCCGGTTGGAGCGCGATGAGCAGCGGCTGAACAGCGGCACGGGGACGTCCAAGGACCTCACCGCCCTGCAGAGCGAGGTGGCATCGCTCACCAAGCGCCGGTCGGACCTTGAGGACATCGAACTCGAAGTGATGGAAAGGGTTGAGGCAGCCCGTACCGCGCGCGAAGTGGCCGCCGCCCACGCGGAATCCATCAGGTCACAGTTGAAGGAACTGGAAAGCGGGCGCGATGAGGAGCTCGCACGGATCGAAGCTGAGCGAACCGATGTCCAACACACCCGGGACGAACTCGCGGGAAGCTTCGACACCGCGCTCCTTGGCCTCTATGAGAAGACCCTGGCCAAGCGCGGCGTGGGCGCGGCACGCCTGTTCCACGGCAGGTCTGAAGGTTCGGGCATGCAGCTCAGTCCCGGTGACCTCGCGGACATCTCCCGTGCAGCGGAAGACGACATCGTGTTCTGCCCGGATTCAGGGTGCATCCTCGTGCGCTCCGCTGAGTGGGGAAACTGAACCGACGTGCAGGAAAGCGAGATTCCGCTGTTCGATGGCGTCCCGGCAGAACCGCAACAGGAAACGCGGAGCGGTTTCCTGATCGTGGAAGCCGACGGCGGATCCCGCGGCAATCCCGGGCACGCCGGCTACGGTGCATTGGTTCGCGATCCGGAGTCCGGGAAGATCCTTGTCGAGAAGGCAGGGTATGTGGGCATCGCATCCAACAACGTCGCGGAGTACTCCGGCCTCGTCGCTGGACTGGAACTCGCACACGAGGTGGATCCCAACTGCCGCATTCTTGTGAAGATGGATTCCAAGCTGGTGGTCGAGCAGATGAGCGGGCGCTGGAAGATCAAGCACGCCGACATGCAGAACCTGGCCTCGAAGGCACGGCGTGCCGTGGATCCGCGCCGTGTGCGCTATGAATGGATCCCGCGTGAGCGGAACAAAGACGCCGACCGGCTCTCGAACGAGGCCATGGACGCGGGTATTTCCGGCGTCGAATGGACCCCGCGGAAGCCGGTTCAGAAGACTGTGGAGGCCGCCGTCGTCGTTCCGCAGCCGGAACCCGATGTCCGGCTGCAGCCGACAGGATCGCTTCATCACATCGAGATCTGGGTCCGGAACTTCGATTCGGCGCTGAAGAGTTTCGGTTGGCTTTTCGAGCGTTTGGGATTCGTCCCGCGGGACTCCTGGAACGACGGCGCCAGTTGGGCCGGCAGGGGAGCGTACCTCGTGCTCGAAGCGGGCCCGGACGTTCTGCCGGAACCGCATGAACGCCGTCGTGCGGGGATCAACCACCTGGCCTTCAACGCCGGCTCGCGGGCCGAGGTTGACCTCCTTGCGCGCCGGGCAACCAGCCACGGCTGGTCCCTGCTGTTCGCCGACAAGCACCCTCACGCGGGCGGGCGGGACCACTACGCTGCCTACCTCGAGAACGCGGACGGGTTCGAGGTGGAGCTCGTCGCTGAGCCTTAGGGGCTGACCGCCGGTTCTGGCGGAGGTGCGGCTCTCAGCCCGCGGTGAGAACGATGTTGAGCTGGGCGGCCCTGCGGGTGCTTGCCGGTTCCAGTTCGCAGGTCCAGAGTTCACTCGCCGCCCGCAGGAGTTGCGCTGGAGTCTCAGGCTGTTTCCCGCGCCGGGTGAGCAGATGGCGGGCGAGCTCCCCACGGGTATGTTTTGCGAAGTGGGAGACCACTGTGCGCTTCCCGTTGCGCTCCTGCAGGACGTTCACTGCAACCGTTCGCTCAGTGCTCGGCGACCAGACCGCGGCGTAGCTGCTGGAACGGCAGTCCACTACAAGCGATTCCCCTGCACGGGCATCCAGCACGGATGCAAGGCGACTGCGCCAGAATGCCGTCAGCTTTCCAATCCCCGGTAGGTCCACTGACATCGAGAGCCGGTACGCCGGGATGGCATCCGCGAAGCCGATCGCCCCCCACAGCCCTGAAACAACGACGACGGCGGCCTCTGCCTTGCGCTTCTGTACGGCGGTCATGGTGCGGTAGCCAAGCGCGTCATACAGTACGCCGGTGTAGACGGAGTGGGCGGGCGCTGCCGGTGAAACCCGTAGCAGGAGGTTCCGGCGTACTTCATGGGCGAGCGAGGCTCCGACACCGAGAATTGCATGGGCATCTTCGTGGGCGCTGGTCTTCTCGAGAGCATCGAGGACTTCGGCACGCGCCTCCGCCAGCTCGGGAAAGGGCAGCCCGGCAAGGACAAGCGGATGGCCCTTCGCCGCAGCCGACTTTCCTTCAGAGGGCGGAAGCAGAATAAGCACCGGATCACTCTACCGGGAGCCTGCAGCGGTATCGCTAATGCGTGGGGACCCGGCATCGAACACGTAGAATCGATACGGATGGGTTGGCCAGGCGGCCGCGTGGGGAGTACCAGGTACTCCTCCCGAGGAACGTCCGGGCTCCACAGGGCAGGGTGGTGGGTAACGCCCACTCGGGGTAACCCGCAGGACAGTGCCACAGAGAACAGACCGCCCCGGCAGTCCGCTGCACGGGGTAAGGGTGAAAAGGTGGTGTAAGAGACCACCAGCGCGCCGGGTGACCGGCGCGGCTAGGTAAACCCCACCCGGAGCAAGGCCAGACAGGGCGCGCTCGAAGGCTGCCCGCCTGAGCGCCCGGGTAGGCCGCTGGAGGGCGTCGGCAACGGCGCTCGTAGATGGATGGCCGCCACTGCAGGCGTTCGACGCCGGCAGGACAGAACCCGGCGTATCGGCCAGCCCATCCCTCAAAGCCGTCCAGAGTCAGCACCGGCATACTGGCCGGTGATACTTGAATAGTCAAGAGTGTTTGGAACTATCCCTTGCGTTCGTCCACAGGCGACGTTCATCACCATTACGTTCCATTACGCTAGGGGGATGAGCGAGACGACTGCACCCAGCCAGTCGCTGGTGCGTCGCAACTCAAACTTCCGTGCCCTGTGGCTTTCTGCGACCGTCGGCGTGCTGGGTACAGCCGTCGCCTCGATAGCGTTACCCATCATCGCGGCAGTCGAGCTTGCGGCAAGCGACTTCGCCGTGGCTGCCCTGGCAGGGATGACCTTCCTGCCGTGGCTTCTTCTCGGCCTTCCTATCGGAGTATGGGTGGATCGTTGGCCCCGGAAGCCGGTCATTGTGTGGTCCCTTATTGCACGGATACTTTCTCTCGCGACGTTGCCGGTGGCTTACTGGTTCGGCATGCTCACGGTAGTGCAGCTCTTCGTGGTTGCTTTCGTGGCAGGGCTGTCCTCGGTATTCTTCAGCCTCGCGGACCAGGCGTTGGTGCAGCAGGCGCTCACGGGCGATGAGCTGGTGGAAGGGAACGGCATCATCACGGCGTCCGGTGCCTCCGCCGATGCGGCCGGACGGGGGATAGCTGGCTGGCTGACCGTGGTCCTCGGCGCATCGAACACCCTCCTTGTCCAGGTGGCCGCGTCGTTTGCGTCGCTGTTCGCCATTTCCTCCCTCCGGTTGAAGGAGGTGCGCCCCGAGCCCACACAGCGCCACATCTTCGCCGAAATGATGGATGGGCTCCGCTATACCTTCAGCACGGCACCGCTGCGCGCAATCCTCTTCAACGCGGCACTGTGGAACCTCGGTGGGAGCATGGTGGCTTCCCTCATGGTCCTGCTGGTGATTCGCGTGCTGAACGAATCAGAGATTTGGCTGGGACTGCTGATGGCGGCAACGTCCATCGGCGGGGCGGTTGGCGGTCTGAATGCGAAGAGGCTCACGGAATGGTTGGGCTCGGGGCCGGTGTGGCGATGGTCGATGGTGCCCGGCGTGCTGGGGTACGCATCCCTGCTGGTGATGACTCCAGGCCCCGGCATGATCATCGGACTGGTGGGCATGTTCGTCATGGGGGTTTCTGTGGCTTTGAACATCGTCGTCGGAACCAGTTTCCGGCAGCGGGTCTGTCCGCCCGCCATGATGGGCAGGCTTGGCGCCGCCACCCGCATGGTCAGTTGGGGGATGCTGGGCGTAGCGAGCATCGTCGGCGGAGTGCTGGCGGAGCTGCTGGGGATTACAAACGCAATCCTCGTTGGGGTGGTTCTGGCGACCGCTGCTCCGTTGGTAGCCCTGTTCGGCTCCCTCCGGTCCGTCAAGCGGCTCGAGGATCTACACCGCGAACCGGTGCCGAGTTCCCCCTGATCAGTGACCAAACGGGTCAGGATCGACGCCCGGCATCCAGGTCAGCCCCGGCTGGCCCCAAGCGTTCGTTTTTGATGTCTTCTTTGCCTTCCGCGCGAAGCGCGGGTTGAGGCGGTCCACGTAGAGCGTACCGTTCAGGTGGTCGAACTCGTGTTGCATACACCGGGCAAACCATCCCGTGGCCTCGAACTCGATGGGATCCCCGGCCCCGTCGAAACCATTGATCTTCACCCACTCCGCCCGTTTAAGCGGGAAAGACTCGCCGGGGAATGAGAGGCAGCCCTCGGACTCATCCTCGTCCGGTTCCGCACCGGAGATCTTCGACGTGACCAGCGTCGGGTTCACGAGCACGCCCCGCGGGGGCACGCCGTCGTCGTTGGCCATGCCGTAGACGAAGATGCGTAGCCCCACGCCGATCTGCGGCGCCGCGAGCCCAACACCATGTGCTTCGTCCATGGTTTCGTACATGTCGGCGATGAGGGTGCGGAGCGCATCATCGAAATGCTCGACGGCGGTGGCCCGGGTGTGCAACACGGGTTCGCCGGCGATTGTGATCGGATGGACTGCCATTGAAGTTTCCCTTACTCCGGAGCTGGATCAGCCGGCGATCGAGCGGCCGATGGTTTCGCGCATGATCTCGCTCGTACCGCCGAAAATGGATAGCAGCCGGACGGCGAGGAACGCCTGTGCAACGGGGTACTCCAGCACGTAGCCGTACCCACCGTGCAGCTGAAGGCAGCGGTCGGTGATTGTCTTCACCCGTTCGCTCGCCCACAGCTTGACGCGCGCCGCACCCGCCGGATCCAATCCACCTTCGTTGAAAGCGAGGATCGCCCGGTCGACGTACGTCTCCATGACTTCTACTTCTGTGAGGATGTCCGCGAGCTCAAAGCGGGTGTTCTGGAAGTCGATCACCCGTTCACCGAACGCGTTGCGCTCACTGGTGTAACGGACCGTGGCTTCGTAGATGGTTCTGGCCACTGCGGAGGAGGCAACAGCGATCGCCAGCCGCCCTTGGGGGAGTTGTTCAGTCACGTAGCGCAGACCGTGACCCAGCTCGCCCACCAGACCGGTACCCGGAACGCGGACGCCGTCAAAAAACAGTTCAGCGGTGTCCGAGGCTTTCAGACCCATCTTGTCGATCTGTTTCCCGGTCTCGTATCCCGGCCCCTTTCCGACCATGAACAGTGAGAAGGAATCGTGGTTGCCGCGGCCGGCGGAACCATCAGTACGTGCAAGTACGAAGGAGGCGTCAGCGCTGATTCCGTTCCCGATGAATGTCTTCTGTCCGCTGATCAGCCAGTCGTCGCCGTCGCGGACGGCCTTGGTGCGGATTCCGCGGAGGTCGCTTCCGGCTCCAGGCTCGGTCCAGGCAACCGAGGTGACCTTTTCACCCGTCACCATGCCGGGAAGCCATTCCTGCTTGAGTTCCTCGGATCCGTAGGCCAGCAGGTGGGGCAGAACCATGTCATCGTGCAGATGGAACGCCAAACCCGCAGCGAGGTGGTCGGCGCGGGCGAACTCTTCGTCCAGCACGGCGCGGAACCGGTAATCAGGCATTCCCGCACCGCCGTATTCCTCCGGTACTGCGAGCCCTAGTAGACCCTGCTCGCCTGCAGCGGTCCACATGCTGCGCGGCATCATGTGGTCGCGGTCCCACCCGGCATAGTGGGGGGCGATTTCGCGGGAGTTGAATTCCCGGGCTACCTCCCGGAAGAGCTCGTGGTCCTCTTCGAACAGGGTGCGTTTCATGCCGTCTTGATTCCCTTCTGATGACTCGCCGTTACCCACGGCGATGTCCTGGCTGAAGAAAGACCAATGGCCGCCCCGAGCATTCAGGACGGCCACCGAAGCCTACGGACCATTTCGGGGTGAGTAACGGGGTTTGAACCCGCGACCTCCTGGACCACAACCAGGCGCTCTGCCAACTGAGCTATACCCACCATGCGCCTCTAGACCCTCCGCAGCAGTTCGCATATACCTGGCTGGTACAGCACTGATGCTTTCTGGCCTGAACGAGGCAGCGCAGACAATTCTACACACATTTCGGCGACCCAATAATCGGGCCGTCCTCAACGTGCGGCGCTGTGGTTCAGGCCCGCAGCTCCTGCGCCGCAGCCTTGCTCGTTTCGGAGTCGGGGCCGGGGCTGGGAACAAACACGGTGCTGCGGTAGTACTGCAACTCGCGGATGGAATCCTTGATATCGCCGAGGGCCCGGTGGTTTCCACTCTTCTCAGGCGCCTGGAAGTAGGCGCGCGGGTACCAGCGGCGGGCAAGCTCCTTGATGGTTGAAACATCGATGACCCGGTAATGCAGGTGTTCGACGACGGCCGGCATGTCGCGGGCAAGGAAGACCCTGTCGGTGCCTACCGAGTTACCCCCGAGCTGCGCGCGCCGTGGCTCCGGTACCCACGCGGTGATGTACTCCAGTACACGCTCCTGGGCCTCCTCCATGCTGACGCCGTGGGGAAGCTCCTCGATAAGGCCGGAGGACGTGTGCATTGCCCGAACGAAATCACCCATGGACTCGATAGCTTCCGCGGGCGGTGCGATAACGACGTCGACTCCCTCACCGAGCACATTCAGCTCAGAGTCGGTCACGATCACCGCCACTTCAATGAGCGCGTCGGCAACGGGATCCAAACCCGTCATCTCGCAGTCAATCCAGACAATGTGTTCGTTTGATATGGGCACCCGTCAAATGTACCCGTTCCGTGAAAGCACGCTTCCTCAGCTTCGCGAATGGCTCCATTGCGGCAGGGCCGTTTCTTCATCGGCGGGTGGAGCCAAAGCGCCCTGGACCTTCGCCTCGACATAACGCTGGATAGGAAGCTGCCCGGTTTCCGGGGGACCGAACATGTCTATCCAGCGGCTGCCGGCACCCGCTGTGCGTTCGTCGTCGTCGTGAGTGTAGCCATCGAGCCGGTCGGGGTTCGCCGGCGGCGTTGGAACCGTGCGTGCGGGAGTGCTGGTCGCCTGCGCCGCAGAAGGTCCCGGGTTCTTCGAGAGTGTACTGCCTGATCCGGCCGACCTATGCGTCGAGGTGGACGCCAGCCACCAGACGAGCAGGAACCCGAGACCGAGCACCACAGTGGTCATTGCATTCGCGGTCACCGGCACGTCGAAGACTGCCATGCTGCACGCAGCGATCACGCACGCGAAAGCGCCCCAGAGTGGAAAGTCGGAAGGTGCGGCGTGTCCTGTCGAATGTTCCCGTGGCTCTGCCCGGTGGCGCCCCAATGCCATCAACCGCCTTCTGCGTTCGTAGGATCTGGAGCCAGTTTAGGGCCTGAAATGGTTCTGATCGCCGAAGACGGGGCGGCCAGCCTTATCAGGAAAGGTCGACAGCCGAGGAGGACGCCGGTGGTAAAATCAACCCACCTCGCCTGTGCGTTGTCCACGTTCCTTTCAACACGTTGCTCCCTCAGGATTCAGCTACTTGCCCATGCTCCACCGACGATCGGACCCACTGCACATGACCGCCGCCGTGCCCGCGCCAGTGGCAACACCCCATGTGGGCCGACCCAGGATTGCGATCATCCAGGGATTCGTCGGCTCAATGCTCATGCTCTTCGGGTCCTTCGGCGTCGGCTGGCTCTCGCTGGCCTCCCGTGAACTACGTCAGCTGGAGCCGATCATCTGGCTTCGATTCGAACCGGCAGGAGCAGTGCTATCCGTCGTCCTGCTGGCCTTGGGGGGAATGCTGCTGGTCCGCTCGTGGCTCCGCCTCGGGCAACGGCTGGCCGGGTGGGGACCCGAGAGCAGGCCGGTCATCCTCAAGGCGACTCTGGCCTGGGGTGCGCCGATGTGCTTCGCCCTCCCGCTCTTCAGCAGGGACGTGTTCGCCTACATCGCCCAAGGCCAGGTGATGGTGGCGGGGCTGAACCCCTATGAGGACGGCTACTCACAGATCTCAAACTACTTACAGATCGGCGCAGACGATCTCTGGGCGCAAAGCCCAACGCCATACGGGCCGATTTTCCTCTGGTTCGAAGAGCTGGTGGTGCGCGCAACGGGCGGACAGCCTGATTTTTCGATCCTGTTGTTCCGTCTCCTGGCGTTGATCGGCGTGGTGCTCTGCATCTACTACGTACCCCGGCTCGCCGAATTGCACGGAATCAATCCCAACCGCGCGCTGTGGCTCACCGTCGCGAACCCACTCTTCCTGACCAACTTCATCGCGAGCGTCCACAACGATTCGCTCATGCTCGGACTCGCCCTCGCAGGTCTGTACGCAGCTGCCCGGGGACGTCACATCACCGGCATCCTCCTCATCACCCTCTCCATCGGCATCAAGCCGATCACCCTGATCGTCCTGCCTTTCATCGGCTTGATGTGGGCCGGACGCGGAGCCAGTTGGCCCAGGAAGTTCCTCTACTGGGGAATGACCGCGGGGCTTTCGCTGGGCATTTTAGGGCTGCTGGGCTGGATCAACGGATTCGGTTTCGGGTGGATTGGAGCACTCAGCACGCCAGGAAGCGTGTGGATCTGGTACGCACCCGTCGGATTCCTCGGGATGGTTTTCGCCCTGACCGGAGACGCCCTGGGATTCGACGGCTGGTCCTGGGCGGACGTCGTCCACAAGGTGGGCACCGTCGCGTCCCTGATTCTTGTTGCGTGGTTCATCTTCACGGGTGACCACTCCAGACTGGTGCGGCGGCTCGCACTGGCCCTGGCCGCCGTCGTACTACTGGCCCCGATGATCCAGGCCTGGTACGTCGTCTGGCTCATTCCGCTGTTCGCGGTGACCGGAATTCGTGATGACTGGCAGGTGAAGGTGCTGTACTTCGTGGTGTCTTTCTTCATGATCTACGCAATCTCTGATCAGTTGGACATTTTCCCGTATATCGAGCTCAGCCTCCATACGGCGCGGCAAATCGCGGCGGCAGTTGGAGTGGCGTTCGCGTCCTACCTGGTTTTCCTGGACCCGCGAACAAAGACGCTGTTCCGGGGTGCGCCGCAGGCTGCCGAGCTCAGCGTGAGCCGTTGACCAGCGTCAGTGCCAACATGCGAACGCTGGCGGATGCAGCAATACTGGGGGGATGAGTGAAGCGCAGGAGCAGGTCGTCCGGGGATCATTCGACATCTCGGGATGGGAACCACAGCCGTACACCGTTGATGGCGCAGACAGCGAACTGAGCCGGGTCAGTGCCATCAAGGAGTTCGTCGGAGACATCGAAGGCGTCTCGGTCGCCGAGCTACTGATGGCGGGCAACAGCCGCGGCGCGGGGTATGTGGCCTCCGAGGTGTTCACCGGCACCATCCTTGGCAGGCAGGGGAGCGTGATAATCCAGCACTGGGGGCTGGCCGAGGGCACCGCTGCAGCAAGCTCAGGCCACATCATTCCGGGATCCGGAACGGGTGAGCTGGAAGAGATAGCGGGAAAGGCAGAGTACTCGCAGGACCTGTCAGGACAACACCATCTTGAGCTGCGTGTGACCTTCGCCTGAGTAGAATCGGTGCCCCCGGCGCGACTCGAACGCGCAACCTACGGATTAGAAGGCCGTTGCTCTATCCATTGAGCTACGGGGGCGGGCGCGGATATCAACCCGCACAAGTTTATCGGCTTTTAGTCTGCTTCATCTCCTCCACAGAGGCCAAATTCCGCTGAAGTTGCCCACATAGCTCCCTTGCACGCTTTCGTGGCCCTCCGCCCCGCTGAGACTTGAGGAGTCGGCACCGCAGTGCCGGTCACCGAACTCTGGAGGGATGAAGAATGAGCAATTATGTGACAATCCGTGGATTCGTGGGGACCGAACCCAAATGCTCCGTAGCGAGCAGCGGGCTGCCGATCACCAAGTTCAGGTTGGGCAGCACCAACCGGTTCCTGGACAAGAAGACGAACACCTGGACCGACGGCGAGACCAATTGGTATTCCATCTCCCTGTTCCGGCAGCTTGCGACCAATGCCGGCGTCAGCCTGCAGAAAGGAGACCCCATCATCGTCTCCGGACGGCTGCGGATCCGTCCGTGGGTCAATGAGGAAGGCAAGAGCGGCACCACCGTTGAGATTGATGCGGATTCGGCCGGACACGACCTCGTTTTCGGTACAGCCAGCTTCCGGCGCTCCAGCGCCGAGAGGATTGACGCCGGCGCCCAGTCGGCCGACGAATCCTTGCCGGCCGACTTCAACTATGCAACTGGCGAACTCCCATCCGGTTCTGACTACGGAGCTTCCGGTGCGCCTGAGGAAGGCAGTGCAGTGGACGGAGAAGCAGAGAAGGAACCGGCGTCCGGCGAGAACCAGTTGGCGAAGGCTTCCGTGCCGTTCTAGACCCGCGCATGACAGAATGGCTGTATGCGGGGATCTCACACATCGGGCACTGTGGAACTGGTGAGCCGGCGTGCAGAGGCCGGTGCACGGGTGCGGCTGGTTATCTTCTGTGTTGGCATGGCAGTTGCTCTCGGTGGGTGCGGGGCTCCGGCTGTGGGCAACGAGCTGACGCCGGGGGAGGATGCTCAGACTGGTCAAAGCCCCTCGCCCGCCGAGGGGGTTCCGCAGCCCGAGCAGGAAGAATCATCCGGTGCAGCCGCTGCGTTCGCTTCGGAGGTCGGGGAAACGCTCGCCGCACTGGCGGCCGAGCTTCCGGAGCCGGGCAGGGAAGCGGTGCGTGAGGCATTCATCACTGCCGGTGCCGAGGAAGGGTCGGTAGAGGTCTCCCTGGACACCACGCCCACCGGGCTTGAGGTCGACGCGATCACCGGCGCGGTGGCTGTCGAGAGCGTCTGCGTGTTTGGGCACGTCCGTGATGGTCAAGTGTCAGTGACCCAGCTTCCGGTGCTGGCCGGCGGCGATTGTTTCGTCGGCGATCAACGGTAAGTTTCGTCCTGTTCTGCGTCCTTCGCCGAATATGCCCTGAGGATTGCAAGCACTAGCCTTGTCCTATGGCGGAATTTATCTACACAATGACCAAGGCCCGAAAGGCCGTTGGCGACAAGGTGATCCTCGACGACGTAAGCATGTCCTTCTATCCTGGCGCGAAGATCGGTGTGGTCGGTCCCAATGGTGCCGGTAAATCCACCATCCTGAAGATCATGGCGGGCCTGGACAACCCATCCAACGGGGAAGCCCGGCTCAGCCCCGGCTATACGGTCGGGATTCTCCTGCAGGAGCCGCCGCTCAACGAGGACAAAACTGTACTCGGGAACGTGCAGGAGGGTGTCGGCGAGATCTACGGCAAAATACAGCGCTTCAACGAGATCTCCGAGGAGATGGCGAACCCGGATGCGGACTATGACTCGCTGCTGGATGAGATGGGCAAGCTGCAGGAGGCCATTGACAACGCTGACGCATGGGACCTTGATTCCCAGCTCGAGCAGGCGATGGACGCCCTTCGCTGCCCGCCGCCGGACGCCGATGTTTCGATCCTCTCCGGTGGAGAGCGGCGCAGGGTTGCGCTTTGCAAGCTGCTCCTGCAGAAACCGGACCTCCTTCTGCTTGACGAGCCCACCAACCACCTGGACGCCGAGAGCGTGCTTTGGCTTGAGCAGCACCTCTCGAAGTACCCCGGTGCCGTCCTTGCCGTGACCCACGACCGCTACTTCCTCGACCACGTTGCCGAATGGATCGCCGAGGTAGATCGCGGACACCTCTACCCGTATGAGGGCAACTACTCAACATACCTTGAGAAGAAGCGTGCGCGTCTCGAGGTTCAGGGCAAGAAGGACCAGAAGCTTTCCAAGCGGCTCACCGAGGAACTCGAGTGGGTGCGCTCGAACGCCAAGGGCCGCCAGACCAAGTCCAAGGCCCGCCTCGCGCGTTATGAGGAGATGGCCTCCGAAGCTGAGCGCACCAGGAAGCTTGACTTCGAAGAGATTCAGATCCCGCCGGGCCCCCGCCTAGGCAGCCAGGTGATCGAAGCGCACGGTCTCCGCAAGGGCTATGACGACCGCATCCTGATCGATGATCTGTCCTTCTCGCTGCCCCGTAACGGCATAGTTGGGGTCATCGGCCCGAACGGCGTCGGAAAGACCACGCTCTTCAAGACGATCGTCGGACTCGAACCGCTTGACGGTGGGGAACTCAAGGTCGGTGAGTCCGTCAAGATCTCCTACGTCGACCAGTCGCGCGGAGGGATTGATCCGAACAAGTCGCTGTGGGAAGTGGTTTCCGACGGCCTCGACTACATACAGGTCGGCCAGGTCGAGATGCCTTCGCGTGCCTATGTGTCCGCGTTCGGGTTCAAAGGTCCAGACCAGCAGAAGAAGGCAGGAGTTCTCTCCGGCGGAGAGCGTAACCGGCTGAACCTAGCGTTGACCCTGAAACAGGGCGGCAATCTGTTGCTCCTCGATGAGCCCACCAACGACCTCGACGTCGAAACGTTGTCCAGCCTCGAGAACGCGTTGCTCGAGTTCCCGGGCTGTGCCGTTGTTGTCTCCCACGATCGTTGGTTCCTGGACCGGGTGGCCACCCACATCCTCTCGTACGAGGGAACGGATGAAGACCCGGATAACTGGTACTGGTTCGAGGGCAACTTCGAAGCCTATGAAGAGAACAAGGTTGAGCGGCTTGGAGCGGATGCCGCGAAACCCCACAGGGTGACGCACCGCCGTCTCACGCGCGACTAGTCCGGCACCACGCGAACCACACCCAATACGACCGAAGGAGCATGCGCTGTCCTGCGCATGCTCCTTCGCGATTGAACCCCCGGGCCGTTCAGTTGGACCCCAAGGCCGTTCGCTCAGGCTTTCCAGCGGCGCATCTTTTGATCCATCAGCTTCTTCTGGACAGCGCCCTTTACCCGGTTTCCGACGTCGGACGGAACCCGCACCATGCCCTCCTGGGCGACGGTGGCCACGAGTTCTCCACCGCGATTGTAGATTTTCCCTGTCGCCAGGCCGCGGGCTCCGGACGCGCTGGGCGAGGCCTGCACATACAGTAGCCACTCATCAACCTTGACCGGACGATGCCACCACATTGCGTGGTCCAGGCTGGCCACGCTCATCCCAGGGTGGATCCAGGTCAGGTCGTGTGGACGGAGGATGGATTCCAGCAGCGTGTAGTCGCTTGCATAGGCCAGTGCTGCCTGATGAACGCTCGGATCCTCCGGCATCGGGCCGAAAGTCTTCATCCACACGGCATTGACCGGCTCCTTTGCCCCTGTGTTCTCAACGTAGAGCGGTGAATCGATGTGGCGGATGTCGAATGGCCGGTCATACGCCCACGCCTTCGCTACCGGGTGATCGAACCTGCCGAGCAGGTCAGCCGTTGAGGGCAGGGACTCCGGTTCGGGGAGATTGCCCGGCATGGGCTCCTGATGAGTGACGCCGTCGTCGGGTTGCTGGAAGGAGGCGATCATGGACAGTATTGGTACGCCGTTCTGGTAGGCGTGAACCCGGCGGGCCGAAAATGATCGCCCGTCGCGGAGGCGTTGAACCCCGAACGTGATCGGGAGGGCCGCATCTCCTGCCCTGAGGAAGTATCCGTGCATGGAATGTACGGATCTCACCGTGTCGACCGTTCGGATCGCCGCAACGAGTGCCTGTGCCAACACCTGGCCGCCAAAGATCCTCTTGCCGGGCTGCCGCACGGGGGGCGCCACGAAGATCTCCTCGTCCGTCTGGGCACCTGCTGCGCTGTCGAGGTTGAGCAGGCTCACGAGGGCGGCAGTGGGATCCTGCGCGGGCTCAGCTGACATTGTGGTGGGTAGCTCCTTGCACGGGGGCAGTTGTTCTGACTGGCCGCAGGTCACCGATCGATGAGGTAAAGGGCCACAACCGACAATAGACTGCGCACTCCGCCGCCTCAACCGGGACGCGGTGTGCGATCGTACGCTAGTGTCCTGCGCCGGTAGTTCGTTGCATTAGTCGTGATAGGGATTCCAGGATCTCATCGGCGGTCTTGGTCCACACGTAGGGTTGCGGGTCCTCGTTCCAGGCTTTCAC